>JBKHJB010000043.1:0-13363 GCA_046538345.1 Phycisphaerae bacterium | reverse complement strand
CATGCTACACCGGCCGCCGGGTGCCAAGGCGCCGGTGTGGGCCGGAGGGCGCCCGGGGCTGGACAGGAACACTGTGGAGGAATTACAGCGGCATGGCCTTGTAAAGCCGTTATAAAGGTTATAAGCTTGTTTAGACGATAACAAGCTCACAAGCTTGTTATAGAGCGAGGCCCGAGTTTAGATCAGGGCGGGAGTGGGCAATTGGCGACTGACGGAGAGAAAATCTACGCCGCAATTACCGGCGACGTTGCCGGGTCGGCCCGCTGCCGTCCGGAGCGGTTGCGGGATGTGCTGGCAGGGGTCCTTGCCAGGGCAGAGCGGTTCCTCGGCGGCCAAGACGCAACGGTGGGGCGCTTGGCGGTGTATCGTGGAGACAGTTTTCAGGGGATAGTGTCCCTGCCGGAGCTGGCGTTGCCTGTCGGGCTTTTGATCCGCTGCTCGCTCATATCGCTGGGGCGGGTGGCGGATTCGTCTCGTACGCTGGATGCGCGGATAGCCATCGGCTTCGGGGGTATATCGCACCTGCCGGACCCCGTCGAGCCGGGCTTGGCGGCCGGGGAGGCGCTGGAGCTTTCCGGACCGGCGCTGGACGCCATGAAACGCGGGCGAATGCTGGAAGCGACAACGCCGCAGCCCGAGGTTAACAAGGAGCTTGAAGTTCACTGCCGGTTGTTGGATGCTTTGGCCGGTCGATGGTCGCCCGAGCAGGCGGAGGTTCTGGCGATGCACATCGAGGGACTGGACCGCAAGAAAATGGCCGAACGCTTGGCGGTTAGTACCCAGGCCGTCGGACAACGCCTGCGCCTTGCCGGTCAGCGCGCCATAGACGCGACTCGACGACGCTGGAGCGAGCTACTGGGCAGGTCACATGCCAATAACGGGAAAGGATGACCGTGAGGGTAGACCTTAGCGAGGATACGAAGTTCCTGGTCATGGTGGCGGCTGCATATGCGTTCGTCATCTGGCCGGCGGGATATCTGGTCGGGCAGTTGCTTGGTAAGTTCACGCGAGACAACGAGGAACTGACGGCCGGCGGCTTGGAACAAGGTGGTCTTTGGATTGGTCGGCTGGAGCGGGCGCTTGTGCTGACGTTCGTGCTGCTTGGACAATATCAGGCGATTGGCTTCGTGATCGTGGCCAAGTCGATCCTGCGCTTCGGGGAGGTCAGCCCGTCCCGCCCGGCAGGCCGCAAGATGGCCGAGTACGTGCTTATAGGTACGATGCTTTCACTGCTGCTGGCTGTGGCGGCCGGACTTGTAGTGATCCTGCTGCACTTTGGTGAGTGGATGCCACGGTAGTCTGTCGTGTTCGTGCAAAGTACCGCGTCGAAGTATATGATGCCGGCATGTCTTTGACTTCGCAGACGCTGATGGAAATGTACGACGCGTTGAAGGCACGCTTCGGTCACCAGGGGTGGTGGCCCGGCGACGGTTCGCTGGAGATATGCGTCGGGGCGGTCCTGACTCAGAACACCAACTGGAGGAACGTCGAGCGGGCAATTGCCAACCTCAAAGACGCCTCCCTGACGAGTGTCTCGGCGCTTAATGCCGTGGCCCCGGAGCAATTGGCGGAACTTATCCGCCCGGCGGGCTATTTCCGCGTCAAGGCCAAGCGACTGAAGAACTTCATCGCCCACGTATTCGAGAGCTACGGCGACGACATCGAGGGCTTTCTTGACCGTAGCGTCTCGACGTTGCGTGAAGAGCTGCTCTCGATTCGCGGGATAGGACCGGAAACGGCCGACAGCATCATCCTCTACGCTGCCGGCAAGTGCACCTTCGTGGTCGATACCTACACCTGCCGCGTGCTGATGCGCCATAAGCTCATCGCGCCGGAGGACGGCTATGAGCAGGTCAAGGAGTTGATGGAGTCGTCCCTGCCGGAAGACGTGGAGCTGTGGAACGACTTTCACGCGCAGTTCGTAGTCGTCGGCAAGCACTACTGCAAACCCCGGCCGAAGTGCGACGACTGTCCGCTCGAGCCGTTCGACCACGATGTAGAGGCGGCACTGGAGGGCTGGTAGGCAGGCCCGACCCACGGGTCGTCAATTTGCGGTTAGGGATTTGCTACGCCCGCATCGCGTCCTGTTCCAACGGGCCATCGGGGGTGGTGTTGGAAGATGCCTCTGCCGGCTGGGTGGCGATGAACCGCTGCCGTATCCGGACACGCTCGGCACGGTCAAGCTCGTGGAAGCCCAGCACCCGGTCGCGGCCATGCTCCTTCGCCGCCAGTAGCGACTGGTCTGCGCAGAAGCACAGCATGCCTTGCTCGGTAATCTCGGCATCCTGCGGGAAGCTGGCCGAGCCGATGGAAACAGTTACATGAATGGTCTGGCCGAACACGATGAACTTGCGGTTGGCGACCTTTTTGCGGATGCGCTCGGCGAACTGCCTCGCCTGCTTGCGGTCCGCCTTGGGCAGCAGAACGCTGAACTCCTCCCCGCCGGTGCGGGCTACGACGTCGGACTCGCGCACGGAAGTCTTCAGGATGACCGCCAGCTCCTTGAGCACATAGTCGCCGGACGGGTGCCCGTGCGTGTCGTTGACTATTTTGAAGTGGTCGAGGTCAAGCATCAGCAGACTCACCGACTGGCCATAGCGCCTGGCGACACGGAACTCGTGCCCCACGATATCGGTGAAAGAGCGGACATTCTGAACGTGGGTCAGCGGGTCGGTCGCACAGAGTTCCTTGAGATACGCCGCCTCCTGCCTGAGGTGTCGGCGGAGGGACTGTTCGCGGTGCAGGGACTTCTGCAGGGCCGCCCGTGAAGAGATAAGCTCGTCGTGCATGCGTTTGACGCGAAGCAGCGCCTGTATCCTGGCGGACAGTTCAGTGGCGGACATTTCGGCTGAGACCACGTCGTCGGCGCCGGTGTCGAACAGCTCGCAACGCTGGGATTCGTCGAGTTGTTCGCCTACGACTACGAGCGGCACGTAGCGGCTCTGCCCGATGCGCCGGACGACGGCGGGCAGGTCCATTTCCGCGGTATCGGTTGCGCCGTCACCGACGACCATGGCGTCGAGGTCCCGGCTCTGCGCCAACGACAGTGTTTCGAGGAGGTCCTCTGCGGACAGAATTTCCCAGTCATTGAGGTCTCTGCAGCCGGCGGTGAGTTTGGCCGCCAGTTCGCCGGGTGTAGCGAGGATGACCGGTCTGTCCTGGGGGCTGATCATTGGGGTCTCTTTTCGGCGGCGGCCTGGTCGGCGTGTTCCGGCTAAGCCGCTTTCCTACTGAAAGATAAGATTCCACGGGCCGATTTAGCCAATGCTGTGGGCTTTGGCGCCGGCACTGGATTGAAGGCGACGCCGTCATCGCTATAATGCGTTTTCCGTATGTGCGTCGCGCGCAGCGGCTGCAATATCCGCATAATCCGCACAAACCAGAAGGGCTGGTTCCGCCGGCGGATGCCACCGCCGGGCTTGAAGCAAACCCGGGAGGGTCATGCTTAAATTCGCCGCATATCGAGACGGACAGCCGGTCAACCGGATGGATCTTTCCGGCGCGTACCTGTTCGGACAGGACAGGGTGCCTGTCCGCGCGGACCTGGCAGCGGAGAAGGGCGAGGTCTGCTGCATCAAGCGTGCTGCCGGCGCCTGCGGACTGGTGCTTTTGTGGGATGCCGGCGAATCCGGGCGGTTTCTGCTGCCCACCACGCGCCTGCCGGAGCGGGAAAGCCCCTACAATCTGAACCTGGAGATTGCCCGGGCCGTCGTCAGCATGCTCTTCCGGAAGTACGAGGAATGGGGGCTGTTCGACTACGAGGACGCGGTCGAGTTGAACCGTGAGCTGGGGGAGGTCCGCAGGAGATACATAGAGGCGCTCAAGGCGACTGATCCGGGCGAGGCGGCGTCTTGCGCAGACGAAACCGTCGCGCGCGGGGTAACACTGGGCGAGAAGATGGCGCTTTTCCACGCCGATGTGCTGTTGAAGCGCCGCAAAAACGCCGGGCCTGGGTGGATGCCCGGCTTCGGCTGCCGCGTGGACCTATTCAGCACCGGCGAGACCTACGTTTCGCGGATGCGCGAGGCGTTCGACTTCATAACCGTCCCCGTTCCCTGGAAGCACGCCGAGCCGCGGGAGCACCAGTTCCAGTATTCCCAGATAGACGCATGGATCAACTGGGCGACGAAGCTCAAAAAGCCCGTCCACCTGGGCCCGGTGATAAGCTTCGAGCCGGCCGAGCTTCCGGAGTGGCTGTACCTGTGGGAAGGCGATTACGACGCCCTGCGAGACGTCATCTACGAGCACGTGGAACGGCTGGTCCAACGGTACGGCGACAAGGTACAGGTCTGGAATGTCGTCAGCGGGATACACGCGCACAACAGCTTCGATCTGAACTTCGAGCAGATTATGGAGCTGACCCGCCTGACGTGCGGATTGATCAAGCGGCTGGCGCCGCAGTCCGAGGTGGTGCTGGATCTGGTGATGCCCTGGGGGGAGTACTACGCCCGCAACCAGCGAACCATACCGCCGCTGCTGTACGCGGACATGGCCGTTCAGAGCGGTGTGAAGTTCGATACCATCGGTCTTCAGATTTACACCGGCGTTCCTGTGGACGGCTATTACGTGCGCGACCTGATGCAGATAAGCTCGCTGCTGGATGAGTTCGTCAGCTTCGGCAAGCCCGTACGCATCACCGCCTGCCAGGCGCCGTCGGACGTGAAAAGCGACCCGTGGGATGCCTGGGAGGGGGAGGTTTCGGTAACCAAAGCGGGCAAATGGCACTCGCCCTGGTCGCCGCTGCTTCAGGCCGAGTGGGTTCAGGCCTTCAGCCGCGTGTGCATCTCCAAGCCCTTTGTCCAGAGTATCTGCTGGCGCGACCTCGCCGACTACGAGGGGCACTTCATCCCGCACGGCGGTTTGTGCCGCAACAATCTCGAGCCAAAGCTGGCGTTCCGCGAGTTGCGGAATTTCCGGGTGTGGTTGCGTTCGGCCTCGGCGTCCGACGCCGACGAGAACCAGACCACTGCCGCCGAGCAGGGCGACCAACAATCGGACGGTACGTGAACACACCGAGAAAACGACGCTTCGATTTGTCCTGGCGCCGCGCACACCTGCCGGCAATGCTGGCGGTTATACTGCTCGCCGGCGCGGTGTTGGCTGCACGCGCGCGTTCGCGCACCATCCTCATGGACCATCGCGTGCCTGTTATCTCCGGCCGCGCGGCGGCCGGGGAGGAAAAAATAGATCCCAATACCGCCTCGGCCGCCTCGCTGCGCCGTCTGCCGGGCGTCGGACCCGTCAAGGCCCGCGCGATAGTCGAGTACCGCAAAACAGTCACCGAAGGACGGGCGTTCCACTCCATCAACGATATGACCGCTGTCCACGGCATTGGACCGGGCATTGCAAGAAACATTCGGCCGTACGTTCGCCTGCCGGAAGAGTGATATCCTCGGCGCTCATTGGTGTTCGGGCGGGTAAGATATCGTCTGCGACTAATGTGTTTACCCCGCGTCTTCGGCGTATCCGCGACGGCAACTCCTGCTTTCAGGGGATTGCACGTCCGGCGTCGGCCCGCATAATACCGCCATGTCGCCACGGGTGAGACAAACCTTAGCATCGGACGAGCGTTACAGCCGCCTTACGCTGCGCCCGCTGGAGTCGCTGGTGTTCATCTCACCGCTTCTGCTGCTTTTTCATATCGGCTCGCTGACCTACGGCACGGGTCTGCTGGCGCTCCGTGACCTGGACCGGCTGCTGGGTTTCTTCGGAGCGACCGCGCCTTACCTGCCGGCGCTGCTGGTGGTGGTGGTTCTGCTGGCCCAGCACCAGGCCCATCGCTACCGTTGGCGCATCCACGGCAAGGTACTGCTGGGCATGCTCGCCGAAAGCGTCGCCTGGATGGTCCCTCTGGTGGCGATGAGCTTGCTGGTGGGCAGGGGATCACTGGCGGCCGGCGGCAACGAGGAGGGTATACTCCGCTACCTGCTCATCGCCGCGGGCGCGGGCATCTACGAGGAGTTCCTGTTCCGGCTGATGATGATCTCGCTGGTGATGATGATCTTCGTGGATGTCTTCGAGCTGAACCGTGACGTGGTGGCGGTGGCGGCGGTCTTGCTGGCGTCGGTGGTGTTCAGCGCCTACCACCTGACCGGGGAGTCTTTTGAGTCCTTTCCCTGGGGCCTGTTCGCGTTCCGCGCGGTTGCGGGCGTGTACCTCAGCGGGCTATACGTCTTCCGCGGCTTCGGCATCGCCGTCGGAGCGCACGTTATCTATAACCTGTACGTCTTCCTTTAGGATACGACTGTAAGAAAACGACAAGACCACGAATGGCACGAATGTTCACGAATAACACGAATATAAACTAAAACATTCGTGACCGCAGGCGATCCGTGCTATTCGCTGTCTCCGGGGTCGGCGGATGTCCGCCCGGGGCCGGCTTATTCCCACTCAAACCGCTTGCCGGTGAGGCGCGTGTAGGCCTCGATGTATTTGTCCCGCGTCTTCTGGACCACGTCGGCGGGAAGCGGTGGCGCCGGCGGGGTGCGGTCGAACTTTATCTTGTCGAGGTAATCACGGACGAACTGCTTGTCGAAGCTTGGCTGGCCCCTCCCGGGCTTATACTCATCCGCCGGCCAGAAACGCGATGAGTCCGGCGTGAGGACCTCGTCGATGAGAATGAGGTTGCCGTCCTCGTCGCGACCAAACTCGAACTTCGTGTCCGCGACGATGATTCCGCGCTCCGCGGCGTACTGCCTGCCCTGCTCGTAGATCTGCAGCGAGCGATCCCGCAGATCGGTCATCACGTCCTCGCCGGCGATCTCGCAGGCCCGCTCGAAGTTGATGTTCTCGTCGTGTCCGGTCTCGGCCTTGGTGGCGGGGGTGAAGATCGGCTCGGGCAGCTTGTCGGATTCCTTCAGACCCTTGGGCAGTTCTATTCCGCAGACCGTTCCGTTCTTCTTATATTCCTTCCAGCCGGAGCCGGAGAGATACCCGCGGACCACGCATTCGATGGGCACCACCTCCGCCTTTTTGCAGAGCATGAACCTGCCCTCAATTTCCTCGCCGAGGGCGTCCTCGGGCAGGTCGTCGAGGGTGGTGGAGATCAGGTGATGCGGGGTGGTGTCGGCGAGCATCTCGAACCAGAAGGCGCTTATCTGGGTCAGGACGCGACCTTTGTCGGGCACGCCGTTGGGCATGACCACGTCGAAGGCGCTGATCCGATCGGTGGCGACTATCAGCATGCCCTGGGGCAGCTCATAGATGTCGCGTACTTTGCCGCTGCGTTTGGGATATCCACCCAGCGAGGTTGTCATCAAGGCCGTGCTTTTCATGGGCATCACAATACCCGCCCTCAGCGCAGGGCGTCAAGACGCTTTGTCGGCGAAATTACCTGTTCGCAAGGTAGGCCAGCAGGAAGGTGATTTGGGTCAAAAGGTTCACAGAAAGCAGGTTGCGTCGCTTCAACCCGCCGCCGACGGCACAGAGGATCTGCCCGCCCGCCACTGCCGTAAGAACCGCCGTCGCGGAGATACCCAGTTGGGTCCAGGGCATGTGGTTGAAGTAGATGACCGACCCGGCCAGGGGAGCGGCCATACACACAGCCGCCGCGAACGGTCCGCACCCGCGTGCGAATGCCGCCACCTGCGGCTCGCTGCCGGCGTCCGGGCGGCGGAACTGCGGGGTAATGAGCATCGCCCAGGCGCCCCACACCGGCGCCAGAATCAGGGCGCGATACATGGTCCGCGGGCGAAGCCATTGCAGCCAGGGGTGCATGTGAACGGGCCAGTCCGGTTGCCAGCTGCGAAGACCCAGCAGGATAAGCGCCATCGTCACCACTGTCATCGCGGCCGCTGCCGACGTTCCGGCTTGGTCGCCGGCGCCCAACAACTCCGCCAGGGACCTCACCGCTCGGCGGTACACCCACAACACCATTACCGCAAGCACGACAGCCGTGGGGATGAACGGAAAGTCGGCCGAGTACCAGCCGAATACGTTCACGCAAAGCTCCCACAGTAGCGCCGAGCCGACACCCCAGCCGGCGGAGAGCAGCATCAACTCCACCCACGCCCAGCGGAAGCGTCGAGGCGACTCGCCCGCGAGACGACGGTCGCTTGCCGCCAGCAGCATCCAGCCGGGCCGACGGGCCGGCAGAGCGACAATATCGCCGAGGATTCCGCCCCGCGTCTGTGGCATATTAACCCCTCTGCTCTCAGCGGCCTGTTTTGGCGCGGGCGTCGGCGACTATATCCACGTACTGTTTGGCCAGTCGCTCTATCTCGGCCATGTCTCCGGATGCGACGGCTTTCTTTGTCACCAGAGCCGAGCCGACGCCCAGCGTGCATGCGCCGTTGGCTATCCAGTCGGCGGCAGTGTCCAGGTTCACTCCGCCCGTGGGGCTGAGTTTCAGGTGAGGCAGTGGACCGAGAAGGTCCTTGAGATACTTCGGACCCACCGCTCCGCCGGGAAAGACCTTCACGATATCCGCGCCGCTCTCGTAGGCGGTCTGCACTTCGGTAGGTGTAAACGCGCCCGGCACGCAGGGCAGGTCGGCGGCGTGGGCGGCTTCGACGATCTCGCGCTTGAAGATGGGCGATACCACGAACTGCGCCCCGGCGTCGACGGCGGAGCGGGCAACGTCCGCTGAAAGCGTGCTTCCCACACCCACCAGCGCCTCGTCGCCCAGCTCCTTGCGGCAATTGGAGATTACCTCGAGGGCGTTCGGCGTGGTCATGGTGATTTCGATACAGTCCACACCGCCGGCAAGCAATGCCCGGGCGACTTCCAGCAGTTGCTCGCTGCCCGACGCCCGCACCACAGCGACCACGCCCTTGTCGCAAAGTCGCCGACAAAAACTATCACGATTCGACATCGGTTCGCTCCCAGCTTGCCTAATCCGCATTCTTTTATTTGGGCAATCACCGTCCGCGGACGGCACAGTGAGGAGTATGCCCCAAGCGCCGGCTTGTGACAAGCCCCCGCCTCCCACACGGTCCTTGAGTAAGCCCTTACGGCGCTTCGCAGTGAAGCCCGGTTGCGGCAAGAGCGTGGTGTGTGTCAGTCCCTCTGTGAAACGAACAGCCCGGCCATCTCGCGGACAAGCTCGTCGTCATCGCGCGAGAGATGTCGCAGCACCGGCTGATGTTCCTGCGGATCAGCCGTGCCCAGCAGCTCTGCGATGCGCATACGGACCAGCGGGCTGCGGTCGTTGATAGTTCGCCCGAGGCGGCGCAGAACCGCCTCGTCCAGGGAACCCGGCTGTAAGCTTGCGACCATCTCCGCCCGTACGGCGGGTGACTCGTCGGCCAACGCCCGCTCCAGAAGGGCGTTCAGGCGTTCGTCGGTCGGTTGCGTTTCGGCTTCGGACGGGGCGGAGCCCTCGGCCTGTGACAGACGGGCCGATGCAAGAAGCATCCCTATCCGCCGGGCGGCGAGCATCCGCTGCCGGACGTCGCCTTCATCCAGCGGGTCTTCGACGCCGGTGAGTACGTTCTGTGAGTCGGGCTGTTCATCCGCATCCGACAGCGATGTCCGCACAATGGTTACCGGCTCGACCTGAACCTGCGGAAGGGCGCTTACGATAGACTCTTCGGACGTTTCAATGGGATCCAGTGTTGGATGGAAAGTCACCGTAAGCTCTCTCAAAGGCCGACGGAAAAGTTCCCGCCCGAGGTTCGCTACGTCCAGCCGTAGTGACGTGGTGATACTCTCGCCGCTCTTGAGGTGTCGCGGCGCCGGCCAGGTCAGCAGCGGCAGGCGTGTGAACGGCTCTGTGTCCGGGTCCGACTCCGCCTTGAAGCTGATGCTCGGTGTCAGCAGTCCCCAGTCGCCTATGGTCACATCCCGATGACCGACGTTGCTCAGCGTCGCCTCCAGGACAATCGGTTCGCCCGGAGCGACACGGTTATTGGTGGGGCGGAGTTCGACGGATATGAAATCCTCCGGGGAGTAGCCCATCTCCAGCACGCTGGTGTCGAATCCGTCCGCTAGCTCGGCCGTTGCGTCCGCTTCGTCGGCTGACGGCAGCGAGACCTCGTGCCTGAGGGCAACCTCGCGCGCCTGTCGATACGCCGGTCCGCTGCGACTGCGGCTAACTACCGAGCGGAGCGCCTCAGCCGCGGCGTCCGGCTCGCCCAAGTCGAACAGTGCTTCGGCAAGGAAGACGGCTGCGTAAACGTCCCGGTTTTGCAGATCTTCCAGCGTGTCGCGGGCCTGGTCCGGTTCGTCGGTGCGCACCAGGCAGGCGGCATTCACACGCCGGATGAAACCGTCTTCCGGCTCCTCGGCAACTGCCTTGGCGGCGTATTCCGCGGCGGCCTGCGGCTCGTCGGCGGTTATCAGCAGGAACCACGCCCGCTCTGCCGTTTGCCGGGGCGATGCCTCCTCGTCGCTCGCCTGTCCGGCGTAAAGACCCCGCAGAGAGGCGACTATCTCGTCGGCACGGTCGGTTTGTCCGGCTTCGCGGTACGCCTCGACCAGCAGCGCATGCAGGTCGGCATGGTCCTCGAACTGCTGAAGTACCGGGCCGAACAGATCCGCCGCTCGTTCGTGCTCGCCGGCGTTCAGCATGGCGTTGCAGTATTCGGTGACGAACTCGGCTGACAGGGCTTGCTCGTCGCCGGCGGCAACGGCCGTGCGATGTGCATGCTCGAAGAACGTCAACGCCCGCTCATGCAGCCCGAGCGAATCCAGCAGCGAGGCAACGTCCCACGCGACGGCCACTGCCTTGGGGTTGCCGGACAGCAGTCGCAGCAGGGCTTCTACCTCGTCGGCCGCGGTGGGGTTTTCGGTGACGCGCAAAAGCCCCTCGGCCGCGTCGGGGTTGGTGGGGTCCAGAGCCAGCGCCCGTTCGTAAGCGTCACGAGCGTCCCGCAGTTCACCTCGCCCGCGGTGCAGTCGAGCCATTTTTACAGCCGCCACCGCCCGGACACTCGGCGGCAGGTTGTCGTCTGCCAGCATGTCCTCCAGCAGCGCCATCCGGTCTTCGGTGCGCTCGCGCTGGTCCAGCAGGAGCACCAGCCGACGGCAGTCCACCTCGTAGCACGGATGCTTAAGCGCCTCACGACAGTTTTCGAGATTTTTGGCGGCAAGGGCGGGTTGATTGCGGCTCTCGTACACGCCCGCCAGCAGGCGGCAGGTCTCCGCGTCCCGCGGGTCCAGCCGCTGCGCGTAAAGCAGCAAAACGACCAGGCGGCCGGCACGGGCGGGCGTATCGGCCGGAGCGTGGATGAGTCCGACAGCCGAATGTACCAGGCCTTCAGCAGCCGGTCCCTCCGCTTGTTCCGCGTCTGTCGGCGCGGTCTGCTGTCCCACGGCGACGGCTACTGTCGTGAGCACGCAAACCCACATAATATGGATTCTCATAGCCCGTCCTCTCGCTATCGGAGTTTCGCTGTTTTCGCACCTTTTCGCGATGTTGCCTGGAACGTCCACCCGCATTGCCGGCTGTATCGTCGCTTCGGAAGATTTTATACGCGCCCTCGCGCCCGCACCCGGCAAACCGCATTCGGGGGGCATTTTCCGCTCAGCGTTTCGGCTTGGCTCTGTGGTTCCCTGCGCTCGTTGCGGCTTGGGCGCGCTCGGCAGGCACAGGCCCGGCGGACGCCGGAAATCGCCGCCACAGAAGGTACAGTAGTATGCCGCCGGCGATCATTGCCAGCGAAGTATATTGGTTGTGCGTCAGTACGCCCCGCAGGAGATTATGAGGGTTGTCCGCCCGGACAGACTCCAGAGCAAAGCGCGTAATCGGATACGCGATCACCAGCAGCGCGAAAACCTGTCCCTCCCAGCATCGGAGTCGGAAAAACACGGTCAGCAAAAGCGCCAGAAGCAGCGCGTTGGCAAGCCCCAGCGGCTGGGCGGGCTTGACCGGTGCGGACCGCTCGGACATCGCGAGGGCATACAGGTCCTTTTGGAGCCACCGGTTAGCTTCGGCGCGTTCGTCGTCGTCGAGCCGGCCGTCACCGTCGGCGTCGAAACGTCTGGTAAGCTCGGCGCGGCGGGCCTGGAGATACCGCCACGCCTCGGCGAAGGTGAGTCGTCCCTCGCCGCTGATGTCGAAGTGGACGGCCTCGGTCCAATGTTCGCTTCCACGGAGAAATCCGTCCGCCTCGCGCCGAGCGGCGTACCATTCGTCCCTTTCCAGCAGCATGTCATCGCCGGCTGTGCGAAAGAACAACTCCGACGCGTCGGTCTTATCGCCAAGCATCACCTGGAGCTGGTCGTTGTCCAGTTTGCCGTGCAAATCGACCGGCGGCAGGAGCGTCGAGCTGAAGCTGTTGAGCAGCCGGGGATGCGGACGAACCTGCCCCCGCCTGAACTGGTCGGAATATATCGGCGTAGCCCCTCCGCCTTCCCAGAAGGGGTTGTCCGAGCCGCCGACCTTGACCAATGGCGGGGTGTACATCGGGAATCGCATCGTCAGTGCCCAGTCCTGCCTCGCCAGTCCGCCGTAGCAGCAACCGTTAAGCGTGCAACCGGCCCGGCCGAACGCGAGACCCACCATCAAGCTTACCGCCAGTATGTCCAGGTAGCGGCGGATGGGCAGCTTCATGACGCGGAGGTATATAAGCACCATCGCGGTGGCGAGGATGACGCCGCCATAGTAGATAAGCCCGCCGGCGGTAAAGTCGACTACGCCGGGCAGTCCCTGGTCGGCGAAGTCTTGCCAGTGCTGGATAATGTAGGCGATCCGGGAGCCGACGATGCCGCCGATCAGCGCCAGAATGCCGCAGTTGGTCAGAACGTCAGGGCTTTCGCCGCAGCGCTTCGCCCGCCGGCGAGCGAGAAATATCGCCAGCAGGAAGCCCAGCGCAACCATCAACCCGTATCCGGGCACGCGGAGCTGCACCGACCTGCCGAAAAGCTCCAGCGTACCGAAATCAAAAATTATCTGCCGCATGTGCCTTTCCGTTTTCGCCGGTCAGAGCTTCTTTGCGGGCTTGTTGTCGTCATCGACCAGCACGATGCTGGGTGTCAGCTCACGCGCCTCGTCGGGCGAGGCATAGACGAACCCCATGACGATGACCAGATCGCCCACGTTGACCATATGGGCGGCCGCTCCGTTGATGCAGATGGTCCCGCTGCCTCGTTCGCCTTCCATGACATACGTCTCGAAACGCCGGCCGTTCTGCAAATCGGCAACCAGCACGCACTGCCCGACGAAGAGTTCGGACGCCTCTATCAGGTCCGGGTCGATGGTGATCGAGCCGACGTATTCCACGTCGGCGTCGGTGACTTTCGCTCTGTGAATCTTGGATTTCAGAACCTTCACGAACATACAAACGTACCCTCCCGGGGCAAGTTATCCATAGCGGTATAGGCGTCCTTTATTGTAGTGTTCTGCAGTCGGTGCGTCCATGCCGACGATTGAGCAGGTAGCGGTTAAGCAGTTAAACAGTCCAACTACCGACGCCCAGGGGGT
>JBKHJB010000251.1:0-2902 GCA_046538345.1 Phycisphaerae bacterium | reverse complement strand
ACTGCTCAACTGCCTAACCGATCAGTCGGCTTTTCCCCGGCCTCGCATCTGCAAGCCGTACAGGCGTATGAATCCCGTCGCGTCGGTCGGTGCGTATTCGGCGCCCATGGTGAAGCTTGCCAGGTCCGGCGAGTACATGCTGTTGGGGCTTTCCACGCCGGCGGCGGTGGCTCGGCCTTTGTGCAGCTTCACGCGGACCGTCCCGGTGACGTTCCGCTGCGTGGAGTCGAGAAACGCGTCCATCGCCTCGCGCAGCGGACAGAACCATTGCCCGTCATAGACCATCTCGGCGTATTTCAGAGACACGTGCTGTTTGTAGTGGGCGGTTTCGCGGTCCAGCGTGATGCTCTCGAGCACCTTGTGGGCCTCGTAGAGAATCGTCCCGCCCGGCGTTTCGTAGGCGCCGCGGCTCTTGATGCCCACCAGGCGGTTCTCGGCGAGCTGGGTCTGCCCGACAGCGTGCTTGCCGCCGACGGCGTTGAGCTTGGCGATAAGCTTGTGGCCCTCCAGTCGCACGCCGTCCAGCGAGACCGGCACGCCCCGCTCAAAGCCGATTTCCACATATGCCGGCTCATCCGGGGCTTGCGAGACGGGAACCGTCATCACCCACAAATCATCCGGGGGTTCGTTGGCGGGGTCTTCCAGCTCGCCGCCTTCGTGCGAGATGTGCCACAGGTTGCGGTCGCGCGAGTAAATCTTCTGCTTGTTCTGGCTGACCGGTATGCCGCGCGCATCGGCGTATTCCAGCGCCGCCTCGCGGCTGGTCAGCTCGAAACTCGGGTCGCGCCACGGCGCAATTATCTTCAGCTCCGGCGCCAGCGCCATGAACGTCAGCTCGAAGCGGACCTGGTCGTTGCCCTTGCCCGTGCAGCCGTGCGCTACCGCGTCCGCGCCCACCTGGCGGGCGCAATCGACCTGCGCTTTGGCTATCAGGGGCCGGGCTATCGACGTGCCCAGCATGTAGTCATGCTCGTAAAGAGCGTTGGCCTTGACGATGCGGTAACAGTACTGCTCGGCGAACTCCCGCCGCAGGTCCGCCACCACGCAGTCGTCGGCGCCGCTGGCGCGGGCCTTTTCCTCAATGCCGTCAAGCTCGCCGGCGCCCTGACCGACGTCCGCGGCGAACGCCACCACCTCGCAGCCGTACTTCTCCTTCAGCCACGGAAGTATCACGGACGTGTCCAACCCGCCGGAATACGCCAGCACGATCTTCTTGATGTTCTCAGCCATGGTCTCGCTCCTGGAACCAATGGGGAAACCCCGAATTCTACAAACGCCCCGCTCCAGCGCCAACAAAACCGCTGTCCTTTTATGTGCCGGAGAGCCGGGCGACCACCACCTCGCGCATGGCGTCGCGCGGTGCGGATTGACCGGTCCATATCTCGAACTGACCGGCCGCCTGGTTGACGAACATCTCCAGTCCGGAAACGCAGGTGCAGCCAGCGTCGCGGGCTTCGGCGAGCAGGGGGGTCTCGGGTGGGTTATAGATGGTGTCGAACACCACCTTCACGTCGCCTGGCAGCTTCGCCAGAGGGCTTTGCCCGGCGCGGTCGTGGGAGTGCATGCCTATCGGCGTGCAGTTGATGAGGATTTCCGCGTCGCTGTCTCCGGCGGCGTCCAGCGGCTTCGCCGATGCACCGAACTCCCCGGCGAGTTGCTCGGCCCGGCTGAGGGTGCGGTTGTATATGACCACCTCCGCGCCATAGTGTGCCAAAGCCGCCACGATCGCCCGCGAAGCCCCGCCGGCGCCGAGTACGGCCAGCTTTTTGCCCGACAGCTCCTGCCGCTCGCTCCTCATAGCCGCACAAAGAGCGTCGAGTGCGGCGGCGTAGTCGGTGTTGTCGCCGCGAAGCGAGCCGCCGGAGTCGATGGTGATGGTGTTTATCGCCCCGATTCGGCTGCAAAGCTCGTCGCAGCCGTCCGAGCCGACGTACTCCAGCGCGTGTTCCTTATGCGGTATGGTCACGCTCAGCCCGCGCCAGTCGGTCCACGGTCGGGACAGAAGGGCGTCCATGAAGCGTAAGAAGTTGTCCCTACCCGGCTCGATTCGCAGCGGGACGTAAAGACCGTCGTACCCGGTGGCGTCGAATGCGGTGTTGTGGATAGCCGGGCTCATCGAGTGCGCCACAGGACAGCCGATAACACCGAACAGGCGGGTTTCGGCGCCGACGGCGTCCCAGCGGTACATCTGTTTCAACTCGGAGACGGTAAGCTGGCCCGGCGCCGCCTCGCCGCCGGAAGCCCCGGCCGCGTAGGAGCAGGACGCGCCGAACTTGCCGGCCGCTATGCGGCTAAGCGCGCCCGCCTCGCCCATCGCCAGAGCGACGGTTGGCTTTCGACCGGCCCGGAGAAGATCCAGCGCCCTCAGGGCGTCTTCCGGCCCGAAGCTCATGAAGGCGATCTTCTTGACGTCGGCGGAGGAGCTTTCCATTTCCGCCGCCATCCGCCCGAGGTCTTCGGGCACGCGGCGGAAGTCGTGGCGACTGACGATTATCTTCGCGTCAGCCCAGTTCGCGGAAGGCACGTCGTATTCCACGTCGATGTATTCCGCGCCCAAACGGACGGCCCTGTGGAGCACTTCGAGGCGTGTTTCCTCGTCGCCGTCGTACTGTCCGCCCTCGCGACGCGGACGGTAAGTGACCACGACGGTCTTGCCCCCGGCGGAGTCGATAAGCCCGCGAAGTTCCTCGTCGCTCGGCGGTTCGCCCAGCGAATCCAGCCGAAGTTCCACGCCGTCGGCGCCGGCGGTAAGCGCGGCCGCGATATCGCGACGCATCGCTTCGACGTCGCCCGAACAAAGCGAACATATAAGCAGCGTCTTAGGCGGCATCAGTCGTCCTCCGGCCGGTTTGTGTCCGTTGCGGACAATGGCTCAAACTCCCGCGCGAATAAGACGATACCT
>JBKHJB010000250.1:0-2915 GCA_046538345.1 Phycisphaerae bacterium | reverse complement strand
AGATTGGCGATTCTGTCGGGGTGAATCATGGTATTGTACCCGTGGCGTAGCTTATCCGGGCGTTGACCGCCCGCCTTCGCCGCGATACCGTTATCATATCGGCACACATACCGAGATTTCCGACCGTACCGAAAGGTAAATTGTGATGCGTGTTTTTACCGTCTTGACCGTCGCAGCCGCTTTGCTTGCCGGTTGCGCCGAACAGCAGAGCGAACCCACACCCGCTACCGCCGGCGCTCCGGAAGCACCCCGTACCGCGCCCAGCGAGGTGAGCCAACACGAGCCGACCCCGCCGACCGAAGCGACCACCCGTCCGGAAGCCGAGACGCTACCGCAGAGCCAGGTTATGGCAAGGGTCAACGGCAAGCCGATATACATGGATGAGTTGACCGAACTGCTCATACACGATCACGGCCTGTCGCTGGCCCAGCAGTTGATCGCCAACGAACTGGTCCGGCAGGAGGCCCGTAAGCAGGGCGTTACCATTACCGAGGATGATGTCAACCGTCAAGAAGAGCGCATGCTTGAGCGGGCCTTCGGAGAGGTCGAGGGCAAGCAGCAGCGGCAACGGTTGCTCAGGCAGTTCCTGAACCGCCGGGGCATTTCCGAGAATCTCTGGCGACTGATAGTGCGACGACAGGCCATGCTGGACAAACTCGCCGACCAGGATCTGGAAATTTCCGAGGATGAGCTGCGAAAGGCCTTCGGCGAGCAGTATGGCCGCAAGGTAGTGGTCCGCCACATACAGACGCCCACGCTTGAGGAAGCTCAGGAGATTATAGAGAAGCTCCGGCAGGGCGCGGATTTCGCCGAGCTTGCCGAGGCGGAGTCCACCAATCCCTCGGCCGACGAGGGCGGGCTTCTGCCGGCCATCGGCAAGGACACCGAGAACGTACCGCCGGCGATCCGCTCGACGGCTCTGGCAATGGAAGAGGTGGGCGAGCTTTCCGAGCCGGTCCAGTCCGGAACGGCATTTCACGTACTGAAGCTGGAGCGGGAAGTGCCGCCGGAGGACGTGGAGTTTGACGACGTCCGCGGTGAGCTGGAGACCGAGCTGCGCGAGCGTGCCAGAAGCCAGGCCGGACAGCAGCTTTTCCACCAGATGATGCTCGAGGCGCGGCAGGACGACACCATCGAGTTCGTCAACCCGATACTGAAGCAGCAGATCGAAGAGGCCCGGCAGGAGGCCGAGAGAGAATATCAGTGACGGAAGACTGGAACATCGACGTCTCGCAGCGGATACGCCGGCTGCCGCCCTATCTCTTCGGCGAGCTTAATCGCCTGAAATACGAGAAGCGTCGCGCCGGCGTGGACATAATCGACCTGGGCATGGGCAACCCCTCCGACGCTCCACCGCAGGAGGTCATCGACAAGCTCTGCGAGGCCGCCCAGGACCCCCGCAACCACGGATATAGTGCATCCGCGGGCGTGTTCAATCTGCGCCGTGAGGTCTCCCGGGTATACGAGCGTCTGTACGACGTGTCGCTGGACGGTGAAAACGAGGTCATCGCCTGTCTCGGTTCCAAGGAGGGGTTTTCCCACATGTGCCTGGCGTTGATGGGACCGGGCGACACCGCCGTGGTGGGAGACCCCTACTTCCCCATCCACGTATATGGTGTGGCGCTGGCCGGCGGAAACGTGATCAACGTGCCGCTGGGCAATGACGAGGCGTTTCTCGAAAGGATCGCCTACGTCGTGGAGCACCTGTTCCCCAAGCCCAAGCTGCTGATACTGAACTACCCGCACAACCCAACGGCCATGACCATCGAGAACGTGAGCTTCTTCGAGGAGGTGGTGCGCCTCGCGAAGACTCATGGTTTCCTGGTGATGCACGACTTCGCCTACGGTCGGACCTGTTTCGACGGTTACCAGGCGCCGTCTTTTCTTCAGGCCAAAGGCGCGAAGGACGTGGGCGTGGAGTTCATGACCATGTCCAAGCCGTACAACATGGCCGGTTGGCGCATAGGTTTCGTGGTTGGCAACGCCGAGATGATCCGCTCGCTGGCGACCATCAAGGGCTATTACGACTACGGCATTTTCACACCCGTTCAGATAGCCAGTATCATTGCAATGCGCCATTGCGAAAAAGGCGTCTCCGAGCAGGCGTCCACCTACAAGGCCCGCCGGGACGTGGTCGTCGAGGGGCTCCAGAGAGTCGGCTGGAAGGTCCAACCGCCGCGGGCGTCGATGTTCGTCTGGGCTAAGGTCAGCGAGCAGCACCTCGCGGGCGAGGGAACCATTCCCTTCGCCAACCGCCTGCTGGACGAGGCGGAGGTCGCCCTGGCGCCGGGACGTGCGTTCGGCGAGCAGGGCGAGGGATACGTCCGCATAGCTCTGGTGGAAAACGAGCAGCGCCTGCGCCAGGCGTTGCGGCAGATTGACCGGGCGCTGAACAAGGGCATCAAGGCGCCGTCGGCGACCAAACTGAAGCGTAAGCGCGGTGAATCGACCAGGTAGCGGTCGCCGCGGCGCGTCGCCAGGTGTACCATTTTCCTATGCCGCGAAGGTTCGGGACATTTACCGGCGGAATCGACCTGCCCTACGAGAAGGAAGCCACTCTCGAGTCCCCCATTCGTCCCTGCCGACGGCCCAGGCGGTTGCTGGTGCCGTTGGCGCCCGCCGGCGGAGAACCGGCCGAGGCGACCGTAACACCGGGGGATTACGTATCAGCAGGGGAAACACTGGCCTCCGGCGGCGCTATCTCGGCAGTGTTCGCGCCGCTGGCGGGGCGCGTCGCGTCGCAGACAACCGCACGCGTCGCCGTCGGCGGCGACTTCGTAACCGTACCCGCCCTGGAGCTTGTCGAACTTGGCGAGCATATTACGCTCCGTTCACTGGAGCAGGTTTACGATTGGCGTCGCGACGACGCCGCAACACTCCGCCACCGGCTCGGAGAGGGTGGTCTTGCTTTGCAC
>JBKHJB010000249.1:0-2917 GCA_046538345.1 Phycisphaerae bacterium | reverse complement strand
GGGCTTGGCGGAGATGACGGATTAAGCCGAAAGCCACCGCAAGGTGGAACGGTTTTCGGCATGCCGAGGTGCTACAGGTCGCGGAGGTCGTATTCCTTTATCTTCCGATAGAGCGTGCGCTCGCCGATGCCGAGGATTTTTGCTGCCTGTTCGCGGTTGCCCTCGGTCATTTTGAGGGTGTTGCGGATAAGTTCTTTCTCGGCCTCTTCCAGCGAAATGCCCGCCAGTGAGCCGAGCTGGCTGCCGGCGGCATCGGCCGGTCGATGATGTATCTCCGGGGGCAGGTCGTCAACTGTCAGCGTATCTCCACCGGCGAGCACTACCATGTTCTCCACCGTGTTGCGGAGCTGGCGTACGTTGCCCGGCCAGGGGTACGCCACCATCACCTGCCGGGCCTCCGGCGAGATGCCCTGCACGTTTGTGCCGTGGTTCTCGTTCGCCTCTCGGATGAAGTTGTCGATGAGCAGGGGGATGTCCTCCCGCCTTTCCCGTAGAGGCGGTATCTCGATGGTCGTGCCCTTGATGCGAAAGTACAGGTCCTCGCGGAACTCTTTGTCGCGAACCTTCCCGCTGAGGTCCGAATTCGTCGCAGATACGACCCGCACGTCCACCTGCAGGGGATCGTTGGAGCCGACGCGGACGATTTCTCCGTTCTCCAGCACGCGTAGGAGCTTGGCCTGCATCGCCAGCGACATGTCGCCTATCTCGTCGAGGAACAGCGTGCCGCCGTCGGCGTGCTCGAAACGCCCGGCCCGGTCGGAGGTCGCGCCGGTGTAGGCGCCCTTGACGTGCCCGAAAAGTTCATCCTCGAGAAGAGTCTCGCTGAGGCCGGCGCAATTGATGGCCACGAAACGACCGTCCGCGCGTGGCGAGTTGTGGTGGATGGCGTTGGCGAGAAGTTCCTTACCCGTACCGGACTCACCCAGCAGCAGCACCGGCAGGTCGGTGGGCGCGACGCGGCGGACTACGTCCAGCGTGTGGAGCATTTCCCGGCTTCGGCCGACGATGTTATCGAAGCCGAACTTCTCATCCAGCCGCTCTTTAAGCTCACGGATGACACGCCTTTGGGCCGTATGCTCCACCGCGCGGGAAACAACCGTCCGCAGTTCCTCTATGTCCAGCGGCTTTTCGATGTAGTCGAAAGCGCCCTGCTGCAGTGCGCTGCGACACGTCTGAACGGAGGAATGGGCGGTGATGAGCACCACCTTGCTGCCGGGCATGTTTTCCCCGGCGGTCTGAAGTACAGATAGCCCGTCCTGCTCTGTCCCGAGGACAAGGTCGGTGACTATCACGTCAAAGTGCTCGCTTTTGAGCTTGGCGATAGCGCTGGGTCCGTCGTACACGACGACGCACTCGTGCCCCAGACGGCTGAGACCCTCCTCGATGGCTTCGGCGTGGGCCTCCTCGTCCTCGACGACGAGTATCCTTGCGGTGACTTCTTCGGAGTTTGCCATAGACGATTCAAATTATCGCAGCGGGACCGAGGTGTCAATCGCGAGGCGGGGTACATCGCCGTGGCGGCGGTTCAGTCGCTCGCCAGGGGCAGCTCGACGATGAAGCGGGTGCCTTTGCCGGGTTCGGAATCGACGTGGACGTTACCGTCATGCTCGCGGACGATCCGCCGGGTCGTGGGCAGTCCCAGTCCCGTGCCGCCCTTGCGGGTGGAGTAGTAGGCGTCGAAGATTTGGCCTTTAGTCTCGGCATCCATGCCCGGGCCGGTGTCGGTCACCTCCACAAGGCATTTGTCCCGGCCTGTGGATACGCGCACCAATAGTTCTCCGCCGTCGTCCATTGCCTGCACGGCGTTGATCATCAGGTTCAGTACCGCCTGCTTTATCATCCCCGCGTCTACCTCGCAGAGGACCGGTGTTTCCGGCAGGGACGTCCGCAAAACCACGTGTGCTGCGTCGGCTTGTGCGGAGAAAAAGTCCGTAAGCTCCTCGATAACGCTCCTGAGGTCGATCTTTTCGAAGTCCAACTCATACCGTCCGGCGAAGCGCATGAAGTCGTCCAGGATCCCGCGCAGCCGGTCCGACTCGCCGCGGAGGTTGTCCAGACGGCGCAGACAGCGTTGTTTGTCCGGCGGTCCGCTGCGGGCCAGGTCCTCGCGCAGGAGCTGGAGGTTCACGTTCATGGTGGAAAGGGGGTTCTTTATCTCATGAGTCAGTCCGCCCACCAGATGCCCCAGTTCCCGGAAGTGCTCGTCGCCCTTTCTGCGCGCGCTCATCCTGCGGACGCTGCGCCATATCCGCCCGGCGGCCAGCAACGATGCGCCCGCACCGATGGCTGCGCCGAGCAGGATTCCAATAAACAGGCACCACAACTCGGACATGTACTTCCTTCATTGCACTGCGACGGCGCGGGCCGGGTGGCGCCCGTCCGGCAATACTATCTCATCCGCTTGACCCGCTCGGCGTATCCGAGAAAGAATCGGAGTGCTCGGCGGGGGACTCGACATCTCGGTTGACGTTGCGGGCCTGGTATCCCTTCTCGCCTTCCACCAGTTCATAGGCGACTGTTTCCCCGTCCTTGAGTGCGCGAAATCCATCGCCCTGAATCGAAGTATAGTGGACGAACACATCCTGGCCCTCATCGCCGACGATGAAGCCATAGCCCTTCTTGGGATCAAACCACTTGACCTTACCAACGGGCATCCCACTACCTCCTTCCATTGTGGCCGACGGGCTTGCGTGAAGTCCGACGGACCTGACGCAAACATTCAGCGCGCTTATGCGGTCGCGCCCGCGGACATGACGGTTCGCGAAGTGCCAGACCCCTCAACGAAATGGCGGTCTGGAGACGTGAATTTCCGCCGCCGCTATACTTTCAGCTGAAATGATATAGGCGTCTCCGCGGCTCGGCGGCGCCGCGACCGATATGTACGGCCGCGACGCTGCCGTCGCCTGGCGGTCTAGTG
>JBKHJB010000248.1:0-2928 GCA_046538345.1 Phycisphaerae bacterium | reverse complement strand
AGGGCATTAGCAATCCGAGCGGTTTGCTGATATTCTGGCCCGCAACTTACGGCGGGTCTTATAATACCCCGCCGCGGCCGAGACAGCGGATATGTTCTTCCCTATACGCACAGATTACCGGATGTCGCGAAAGCCGTGGGTGAACTACGCCATCGTCGCGGCCAACGTGCTGCTGTATGTGGTTGGCTTCAGCGGACAGCATCCACAGGCAATGCCATGGATGCTCCACCCCCACGCGCCGACGCTGGTCCAGTTCTTCAGCTCTACGTTCCTGCACGCCAACTTCATGCACCTGCTGGGGAACATGGTGTTCCTGTGGGTTTTCGGCAACGCTCTTAACGACCGGCTGGGGCACGCGGGATATCTGGCGTTCTACCTCGCCGGCGGTGTTCTTTCCAATGTCGGATACGTGCTGCTGGTGGGCGCGTCTATGGTCCCACTGCTGGGAGCTTCCGGAGCCATCTCCGGAGTCACCGGCGCTTACCTGGTGCTTTTTCCCAAGGTCCGGGTCACGCTGCTGGCGTGGATCTTCTACTTCATCACGTTTTTCGAGATATCGAGCTTGTACTTCCTGCTGTTCCAGTTCGGCTGGAACCTGTTGATGACGCTCGGTCGTCTCGCCGGGCCCGTCGGCGGCGGTGTCGCATACGCCGCCCATAGCGCGGGTTACCTCTATGGAATCGCCATAGCGGCGTGTCTGCTGGCTATCCGGGCGCTGCCGCGAGAACCGTTCGACCTGCTCAGTATGATCACCGCCAGCCGCCGACGGTCTCGCTTCCGCCGCATGGTCGCCCAGGGCTACGACCCCTTCAGCAAGGTCGGTCCCCGCATGCAGCCGGGCATCGGACGCCCCGGCCGGGCCTCCGATGACTCGCCGACATCACCGCGGGAAGTGGAGCTTCGCGAGCAGATATCCGAGTCCCTGCGCAACCACGACTACCGCTCCGCCGCCGATAAGTATTTAGAGCTGATACAGTTCGCCGAAGACGCCGTCCTGCCCCAGAACCAGCAGCTCGATATCGCCAACCAGTTGATGGCTGAGGAACGCCACCCCCAGGCCGCCGACGCCTACGAACGCCTGCTGAAGCACTATCCAAGCTACGAGAACCTCGGTGACATCCACCTGATGCTCGGAGTCCTGTATGGCCGATACCTACATCGGTACAACCTCGCCGAGCGTCACCTCGGTGAGGCGATGGAACGCCTGCGCGAGCGACGGAAAATCGATTTCGCCGGCAACGAGCTTCGTTCCGTGCAGGCGCGTCGTGAAAAATAGGCCGCGCCGCAGTCTGTCCGGCAGGGATGCCGCGTATGCTTGAGATACCCATACCACCGACACCGCAGCTTCCAACGCTCTGGGGCTGGGTCGCTTCCGGCAGCTCACTGGTAATCGGAACCGTCATGCTGCTGTGGGGACGCCACCTGCACAGGGCCCTTCTGGTGCTGATAGCCGCCGCCGCGGGCTTGGCCCTCGCTGGTCCTGTTGCGAGTCGCCTCGGCTGGAACCTCATCGTTCTCCGCGTAGTCTTTGCGGTAGCGCTGGGAATAGCGGGACTGCTGGCCGCAAGGGTCGTCTGGGCGGTGCTGGCGGGCGGTCTGGCGGTGGCGGGCATCATATGCATATTCCTGCTGGCCGCTGTTCACAAAAGCGGCGAAAGCTTAGCCGCGGCGCCGGCCGCCGGAACAGCTTACCAGTGGTTGTCCGAAACCGCACACCGCTGCTTCGACGCCCTGAACCAGACCACAGCCCTGCCGCTGTCCATCGCGGTCGCCTTCACCGTCGCCGGCGCCGTGTTGGTGATAATGTTCATACGCCCCGTCGCCGCGAGGATACTGATGAGTTCCGTCATCGCCGCGATCTTGCTGATGGGCGGCATGCTGCTGGCGGCCGTGCGCGTCCGCGAAAGCTTGTGGGAAACCGCCTGGACGCACGCCTACGTCCCCGCCGCCGGCACGGCGGCGCTGATACTGCTGGGGTGGATATGGCAGTTTGCCTGCGAACGTCGTGACCGGCGTCAAGAGCAGAAAGACCAAGAGGACAAAACCGAAAAGAAAAGCGAAAAGAAGGCGTCGTCCGCGGACAAATAACGACCGACGACCTTCCCGCGAGTCAGAGCCATGAGTCACCCGTTAGCCGCTGCCACACGGCCTGACAACCCGGCCGGTTTGATTGAGCAGCTTTTCAGTTTCGAGTTGCCCAGTCAGCAGCAGTTCACTGACGCCCTGGAGGCGATGGGCGCTTTCCAGGGCGTGGTGATTCTGGCGGTCGGAGTGGCGATACTGCTCCAGGGATGGAAGTCGTTCAAGCTGGTGGCCGTGCTTAACGCCGCGGTCATCGGCGGAGTGGTCGGCTCGCATTTCGGCGGCCGGCTCGACGGTGAGAACCTGGCACTTATCGGCGGAGTCACCGGCGGGCTGCTGCTTGCGGTGCTGGCTTGGCCGGCGATGAAAGCCGCCATCAGCGTCATGGCGGCGGCCGCCGGAGCAGCCATCGGCTACGGAGTGTGGCACTATGCCGCCGTCGCCGTCGGACAGGATTCCCTCACCGAGCACGCCTGGGCGGGCGCCCTTCTCGGTATGGTCACGCTCGGGCTGCTGGCTTTCGTGGTGTTCCAATTCGTCGTCGTGACCCTTACCTCGGTACAGGGTTCGGCGATGGCCGTCTCCGGACTGGTCTCTCTGCTCTACAAGCATCCCGACGTTCGCGACCCTCTCCACGACACGCTTACGACCAACGCCTTTCTGCCGCCGTTGATCGTCGCCGTGCCCGTGCTCATCGGCTTCGTGTTCCAGTACGCCGCAGTCGAGAAGAAGCGCAAGAAGAAACGTAAATCTTCATCCGACGGCGGGGGCGGTTGACGCCGACGCTGACCCGGCGCACAATCCGTCACTACGATGACCCCCGAAAACCGCACATCAGGTCCGTTT
>JBKHJB010000247.1:0-2933 GCA_046538345.1 Phycisphaerae bacterium | reverse complement strand
AGTCAGTAGCCAGGAGTCAGTAGCCAGTAGCCGGGAACCCGGAACCAGGCCTGCCCTGCGAAGCCCGTAGGGCGAAGCAGGGAACATGGAACCTGGTATCCCGGCACCGGAGTTGCTCACGACGACGGACGTGCGGCGGGTCATGTGTCAAAGGTCTTAGGTCTTAGGTCACAGGTCATAGTCGGATGGTGCGACGGGACCGACGTGCAGATAATCCCGACGGCTCAACGGTTTAACTGTTCAACTGCTCAACGGTCCAAATGTTCAACCAATTAACCAGTCAACCAATTAACCAATTAACCAAGTATCCAACCACCTACCGTATCACGACTATTTCGACGCGGCGGTTCTTGGCTTTTCCCTGGGGAGAGGCGTTGCCGGCGACGAAGTTCGTCTCGCCCATGGCGACCGTCTCGATGCGTTCCTTGTCCATGCCCTTGTCGATAAGGTAACGGGTCACAGCCATCGCCCGGTTGGCCGACAGGTCGAGGTTGTCGTCCCACTTGTCCTTGGTTCGTTTTATGGGGTCGCTGTCGGTGTATCCGTACACGCGAACGGGCTTGCCGTCATATTTGTTCTTCAGGTCGGAAGCGATGCCATCGAGTGTCCGCTTGCCGGAGCTGGTCAGTGTGGCGCTTCCGGATGCGAAGAGGATGTCGCTTGCCAGCGTCACGCGGTCGCCGGTCAGTCCCCGTTCCCATTCCTGCTCGCTGGTCGGTTCGGGACGAGTCTCCGCCTGTTCTCTGAGCTTGCGCATCTCCTTGTTGTGCGATGCCAGTTGCATCTCCTTCTCGTCGAGTTGCGACTGAAGCCGCGACCTTCGGGACTCGCAGTCGGCCAGTCGAGACCGCAGGTCCCGGTTCTGCTCGGAAAGCTCGTTATACTGCGTCTGTACGTCCGCGAGCATTTCCTTTTCCTTCTCGCAGCATCCCACGCTGACGCCGGCGGCCGTCAACGCCATCAGCAGCCCGCCCAGTGTCCTGAATGTCATGGGTGTATCCTTTCCTTGTCCAGAACCCACTACGAGCGGGATTATACCGCCGCCGCGGGAGGAAAAAAGCCCCGTCGGTCAAGTGTTTTGCTCGCCGCCGGACTTTTCCAGCTTTTCGACGCGCTTCTGGACGCCTCTGTCGGCATCCTCGCGGCGCGAACGGCGGACCGCTCTGACGCTGCGGAACAGTAGCTTTACACACCACCACAGCACTATGCCGCCGGCCGCTGAGAAGAGCATCAGCAGGGCGGTGTTTACGCCGCCGTCCACCTTTCCGCCTTCGATGGTCCGGATGCTGTAATTCTTCCCGTAGAAGCTGAACTCGGCGTGGTTGCCCCATTGCAGTACGACGAGAATAATCGCCGCCAGCAGTAAAATACCGGTAAGCACAACCAGCGTGTAGCTCTGCACGGTCTTGTAGCTCATGGATATACGCCTCCCTGAAATGTCAGACCCGTGGACCTGACCGGCTCGATAACCAGTTGGTCGAATGCGTCGTAGAACAGCATAACGGCGACCGTCGCCGCCGCCAGCCAAGGCCCGTAGGGCAGCTCGCGCTGTCTGCGCCTCGCGAGTAAGTATAGCGCCCAGAGCAGACCGAAAAACGGCGCCACGAAGAAAGTCAGCGAAGGCACAATCCAGCCGGTGACAGCTCCGACGGCGGCCATTATGTGAACGTCGCCCAGCCCCATCGCTTCCTTGCCGAAGCCCAGCGTACCGAGTATCCGCGTGCCCCATATCCACGCTCCGCCTACCAGCAGCCCCGCAAGCGACGCCGTGAAGCCCGCGGCGTGCGGCGCGAACCACCCTCCGGATTCCGCCGACACGGCTTTTTCCCAGGGGTCACCGACGGCCGGGATGTGCTGAACAACCAGCCACGCCGCCGTCGCCAGGACAATCGCCGGAGCCAAAAACAGCAGCTCCCGCAGGACCTCTTTGCGCGGATTCACGCCACCGTCGGCCGAGACGGCCGCCGCTTTCGGGGTTTCTTCCTGTCCGCACGGAGGGTCGGCCGCGTCTATGAAGCTCTGCCTCAGGACGCCGAAGTGCTGCAGGAGCATCGCTATGCCCAGTCCCGCTGCCGCCGCGACCGCGGCCGCCGCCGCCGGCGGAGAGACCGTCGGCATCCACGTATGGGGCATCGCGGTCGAGAACACCACTCCGAAGCCCGCCACCACCCAGCAGACCTCCAGGGGGACCAGCCAGTACTGCACATCTACGGCAGAGCACGCCAGCAGACCGCACAGAAGCGCCGCGTGCGGAACGTACATGCCCCAGGACTCGAGGAACTCCCCGGCCCCTGCGCGGATATCCAGGACGTAGTAACACACATACAGCCCCGCCACCACGGACGCCGTCGCCAGCTCTATCAGAAGATAGCGAGGGGAGATGGGCGTTTTGCACGCCCGACACCTGCCGCGAAGCGCCAGGTAGCTGACCATCGGTATGTTGTCGTACCAGCGGATAGGTCGGCCGCACTGCGGGCAATGGCTGCCCGGAAAGACGATGCTCTGTCCGCGTGGCAGGCGGTGGATGATTACATTCAGGAAACTTCCGACGCATGCGCCGAAAGCGAACAGAAAGATAATCCAGAAAGCATGCATGAACGGACGGGTCCTTACGCTGCGGTGTCACCTTTTGACGCGCCGGAAAGCTAGCACGCGCCCGCGACGTTTGCAAGCTGGCAGTATCCACGCGTTGGCCTCTGCCGTGGACTCGCGCTTTGACGAGCAGTATCCAGGCCACGGCTTCGCTGTGGGGCTGAGCAGGACGGGCAGCATATAGGCCACGGCTTCAGCCGTGGTACGAGGAACCGATATCCACATTTGAATCCAGCCCGTTTTAACGGGCTTACCAACGCTGCGGATCGGGCCAGGGGGAAGGGCGTTAAAACGCCCTGAAACACGTAAAACCGCAACCGGCTGTTACCACGGCTGAAGCC
>JBKHJB010000246.1:0-2933 GCA_046538345.1 Phycisphaerae bacterium | reverse complement strand
ATTGGGGGCTTGACATGGTATCGTAGAATACCGCACGTTGACACCCCGCGGGTCGTGTTGGAGCAAAAGGTGCTTGAACCACGGGGCGATCAGTCGATATATAATACGTGAAAAGAGTTCAGGCGGCGTAGCTCAGTAGGCAGAGCAGGGGACTCATAAGCCCCGGGTCACTGGTTCGAGTCCAGTCGCCGCCAGTTTTGACGCATCGCTGTGAGCCGTAGGCCGCCGCTGTAAAGCTTGAAGGGGGCATACGGTTTTCGCTTGACAGCCCGGTGCGGCGCACGTAAAAGTCTTCCCGTAAGATATTACGTTTTCGCATCCGGACATGGACGCTAGGAGAGCATGAGATGGCGACAGATCCGATGGTAGCTATTAAGATTTTCGGCGAGGGCGGGCTTTTTCAGTGGTGGCAGATAGTTCTTCTGATCATCCTGATCGTTCTGATCGTGTTTTGGAAGAAGTATCGCTCCAAGCAGATGTGATTGCGGACCGGTCGGTTCCGACGGTTACGACACATAGAAGTTCGTAGGCGCTTACCGGCGTGTTGTTGGCCTTCTACGGTACGCCGGTGGGCGCGTTTTGCTAAATGGCGGCATGGGACTGAACGTGCCTGTGGTGTCTGGTTTATTGGTGACGCGCTCGGTGGGGTGGATCCGCTCACACTGGCTGTAATTCCGCGGATGGTCCGGGTCGCTAGCGCGCAGGAGGTTTGACAATGGCGAAAGCATCGCGAGACGTACGGACACTGGCGGGAGTATTCAGGGCTATGGGCGAGCCAAACCGGCTTCGCCTGCTCCAGGCGCTGAGTGACGGCGAACACAATGTTACCGAGTTGTGCAAAATGCTTCGCCTCCCCCAGCCCACCGTATCGCGGCATCTTGGGATTCTGCGGGGAACCGGGCTGGTCAATAACCGCCGAAGCGGCAAAGAGGTGTATTACTCTCTGAACGACTCGCAAGGCCGACGGACGGTTGGCTCGCTGCGAAAGACGCTCAAGGACTCGGCAACGCTTAAAATCGGACCGCTGGTTCTCGGGCTTTCCAAGAGCGGCTCAAAATAGCTTTACAGCGTGGCGAGACCATATGGGCGGCGGGCTTTGTGCCGGCCGCTTTCCTTTGCGCGGCGCTACTGGTCGGCGACCGGCGTCGCTGGTATAGTGCTGAGCGATGTCCAAGAGCGACCCAGCCGCCGTTTACGTCATTGAGGGCAACGACGCCTTCCTTCGCGACGAGTATCGCCGACGCGTCCTGAAGACCATCGTCGGCGACGCCGACCGCGAGCTTTCTGTCAGCGAGTTGGACGCCGACGCCGAGCCGGCCGAGGTGTTCGACGAGCTGCGGACCATGCCGTTGCTGGGCGGGCGGCGCGCCGTGGTCGTCCGCGATGCCGATTCATTCATCACGGCCAACGCCGACGCGCTTCAGCGGTATCTGGAATCTCCTTCTTCCAGTGCATCGCTGGTCCTGATGGTTTCCTCGCTGGATAAGCGCACCCGCATCTCGAAAACTCTCACCAGTGTCGCGGAGGTCTGCGACTGCACCGCGCCAACCAGCCGCCGCCTCGGCGACTGGATCCGCAAGGCCGCAGAAAAACGCGGCAAGACCATCGCTCCCGACGCCGTGGAGTTGCTCACGCAGTCCGTCGGAGAGGACCTGGGCAAGATGGACTCCGAGTTGGAGAAGCTCTCTGTGTACGTGGACTCGCGTGAGACCATCACGGCGGACGACGTGGCCGCCATCGTATGCTCCACGACCGCCGCGGCGCCCTTTGCGCTTACCAACGCGCTGACCGCGGGCGATACTGCCGGAGCGGTTAAGGCGCTTTGCGGGAGCATGAACGTGCGAGGCGAGGAGTTTAGGGTGTTGGGACAGCTCGCCTGGCACCTGCGGCGGGCGCTTACCTGGAAACAGCAGATGGTGACGACCGGCAAGTGCGATTTCGGAAAAATGCCGCGGCAGGTGGCGAACGCCTATACCAATATGCTCCGGCGCCGGACGCTGAGCGATCTTCAGCAGGATTTCCGCCGGCTCATCCGGGCGGACCTTGCGATGAAGAGCGGACACGCCCCGCGACGTGTCATGCAGCAACTGGTGGTTGAGCTGTGCGGCTGGGCGCGGAAGCCCGCGGGCGCCGGGCGACAACGATAGAAACGTCGTCCAGGGAGGCGAAGATGTGGCACCGTACACTATTGATTTTGTTGTTCGCAGCGGTTCTATGCGGGTGTGATTCGACCAGCCAGACCAAACCGTCGGCCGCACCGTCGGATACCCCCGCCCCGGCCGAGGCACGCGCAATGACGCGGCGAGTCGGACGGCTGATCGACCCCGACAGGCCCGACGTGGTCATCCTTCGCGGCCGCGAGGACACCCTCGAGATAGAGCTTCTCCAGGACGGTCAAGTCGTACCCAGACGCGATGGGGAGTATAACCTTCAGCCGAAGCCCTTCACCCTCCGTCTGCGGGGCAACCCGGCGCGGGCGAGCTACCTGGCGACCACGAACTTCAGCAAGACCGAGCCGCTGGAGGCGGTGGACCGTCCGCTGGTGTTTTTCTCCGGCAGCGGTGGTATCTGGCCCAGTGACTCATTGGCGCTGATGCATGAGGATGAGGTGGCAATAGACGTCGCCGACAGTGACTTTTTCCGGCGGCAGTGGATTGCCCGCCAAGGCCGGGCCGAGGAGCTGGCAGGTTTTCTGCAAGATACGCTCGGCGACACACCGGCGGTTGCGAGCTTTCGACATTACTACCTCGGTCTGACCGGACGGGCCTCTGATTCCGCGACGGTCGAGGCGGAGCGATCCCCCACGCGCGTTGAAGAGACCGGGACGGATTTCAATATACAGTCCATCGGGCAGAAGCCGATCGGCGATATGCCGAGAGTGCGACTGGTGGTGTTCTTCCAAAGCCCCCTCGGGCGGACCTTCAGCCAGGTCG
>JBKHJB010000245.1:0-2935 GCA_046538345.1 Phycisphaerae bacterium | reverse complement strand
GCGGGCAAAGCCCGCGTTACAGGTAACGACTGTCCGCTCCGTCCCGGTCGCGGCTGGTTCCAACAAGCCGCAATTCACGATTCGGCTTAGTATTCCCGCGCTTCCATGGACCGGAGGAATTCCTCGTTGGTGTCGAACTTCTCCAGCGCCTTGAGCAGTTGCGGCATTTCCTCGTCCACGTGCAGCGAGGAGAGGAACCGACGCAGCATGTGCATCTTCCGCAGTTGCCAGGGCTCGACGAGCAGCTCTTCCTTACGGGTGCCGGAGCGGGGGATGTCCATCGCCGGCCAGACGCGCCGTTCGGCGAGCTTGCGATCGAGCTGAAGCTCCATGTTGCCGGTGCCCTTGAACTCCTCGAAGATGAGGTCGTCCATCCGGCTGCCGGTCTCGACCAGCGCGGTCGCGAGCATGGTCAAGCTGCCTGCGCCTTCGACTTTCCGCGCGGCGCCGAACTGCCGCTTGGGCTTCTCCAACGCCCGGATGTCCACGCCGCCTGTCATGGTCCGCCCTGACGTGCTGATGGCGCGGTTGTACGCCCGCCCCATGCGGGTCAAGCTGTCCAGCAGGATCACCACGTCCTGTCCAAACTCGCACATCCGCTTGGCTCGCTCGTTGGTGAACTCCGAGATGCGGATGTGGTTCTCGATTTCCTGGTCATTGTTGGAGGCGACAACCTCGGCGTTGGGGCACTGACGGCGAAAGTCGGTGACCTCCTCCGGTCGCTCGTCTATCAGTTGGATGATGACGTGGCACTCCGGGTGGTTCTCGCAGACGGCGTTGGCGATCTGCTGAAGCAGGATGGTCTTGCCGCTGCGCGGCGGTGCGACGATCAGCCCGCGTTGACCCTTGCCGACGGGGCAGAGCAGGTCAAGCACGCGCATCTCCATAGGCCCGCCTTCGGTCTCGAGTTTCAGACGCGGGTGGGGGTCCACCACAGTCAGCTCGTTGAACGGGATGATATCGGTGTATTCCTCGACCGGGCGACCGTTGATGGTGTGTATCTCATCGAGGCGGGGGCCGCCTTTCTTCTTCGCGGGCGGAACGACCCGTCCTTCGATGTGCAGCCCGGTGCGCAATCCGCCGTGACGGATGAAGTCCTTGCCGACGAATACATCGCCGGGCGTGGGACGATATTGGTTGTCCGCCTGGCGGAGGAAGCCGTAGCCCTTTTCGGTGACTTCCAGGACGCCGGAGCCGACCTGCTCGTCGGCGCCTTCGGCTTCCTTCTTGTTGGTAGTAGCAGTGGCAGAGGTTCGATTGTTCTTCATCTTGGAGCCCTTCCTTGTAACACCCACCGTTGTTTGAGTTTCCTTCACCGAGTCCCGCGAACGGCGCCGCGGGAAAGATCACTTTCCACCCCTTCGGATGCCTATATTACCGAAACATGGGGCAAGTCAACAAATAAATTCACACGCTCGGCCGCTTTTGCCGGGGAACGGCGAGTTCACTGACTACACGGACAGACCGATTTCAACTTCCGGATTCTTCGCTTATGTAATCTGTTGTCTATCGGTGAAACCCGCGTTCTCTTCCGCCCGAAGTGCGGAAGCCGCCGGTCGGCCAAGCTCAATCTCCGTGGGCCTGGGCGATGGCGGTTGGCAGGTCTATCCGACCCTCGTACCAAGCCCGTCCGACTATCACGCCGGCACAGCCGATTTCCCGGCACCGGCGGACGTCGTCCAGCGAACCGACCCCGCCGGATGCGATGACGGGGACGTCGGTGGCTTCTATTACGCGCGAGGTCGCCTCGACGTTAACGCCGCTGAGCATCCCGTCGCGGGCGATGTCGGTGTAAACTATCGCGCCCAGCCGGCTGCCGGCGACGTGGCGCGCCAACTCGTCGGCAGTGGTTTCCGACTGCTCCGTCCAGCCGTGCACGGCCAGCAGACCGTCGCGGGCGTCCAGACCCAGCGCCAGCTTACCGGCCAGTTCGGCTCGAGCCAGCAGACCTTCAAACCACCGCCAATCCTTCACGGCGGCCGATCCGACCACCACGCGGTCGGCGCCGCCGGCGAGCATCTGTTCGATGACGCCCTCGTCGCGCGCCCCGCCGCCCAGCTCTATGCGGACGGATACCTCGCGGCGAATGCTTTCCACTGCCGCGGTATTGCGGGGCCTGCCCTCGCGGGCGGCGTCCAGGTCCACGACGTGGATCCACTCGGCGCCGGCCGATGCGAACTCCTTCGCCACCGCTACGGGGTCGTCGGAGTAAACGGTCTGACGGTCATAATCGCCCTGAGAGAGGCGTACGACTCTTCCGTCACGTAAGTCTATGGCCGGTAGGACCAACATCGTCAAAGATTGACAAAATTCTCCAGAAGTTTCAATCCCACGTCCTGGCTCTTCTCGGGGTGGAATTGCGTGGCGAACAGATTGTCCCGCCAGACGGACGAAGCAAACCGATACCCGTATTTGGTGGTAGTCAGCGTGATGTCTTTTTCTTTCGGCGACACGTGGTAGCTGTGTGCGAAGTAAACGTAGGCGCCGTGGGGTATGCCCTCCAGCAGCGGGCAGCGCCTTCGCCAGCGGATGCGGTTCCAGCCCATCTGCGGGATGCGCAGTTTCCGCCGTCGGCGTTTCGACCGGTCGAAGTCGAAACGCACCACATCGCCGGCCAGTACGCCCAGCCCCTCGTGCAGACCGTCCTCGTGCGAGGTCTCAAAGAGCAGTTGCAGACCCAGGCAGATGCCCAGAAACGGCTTGCCAGATCCGATGGCAGAGACCAGCGGCTCGGTAAGCTCCTGCTCGCGCAGCCGGGCCATGGCGTCCGCGAAGGCGCCCACGCCGGGCAGGACGACCCGCTCGGCCGAGCGGATACCCTCCGGCGTCTCGACGATGTGCGCATCGCCGCCGACGCGCTGAAGCGCTTTCTGAACGCTTCGCAGGTTGCCCATACCATAATCGACTACGGCAATCATGGGGATATAGCAGTCAG
>JBKHJB010000244.1:0-2943 GCA_046538345.1 Phycisphaerae bacterium | reverse complement strand
TCGGCGATGCACATCACCGCGGGTGTGTTCGTCAACGACGCCGAAAGCGGACTGCTGGCGGATATCGAGGAATGGCTGGAGCAGCTCGCGCCGTTCCGCGAGGACTACCGCCACCACCGCACCGGCGAGACCAACGGCGACGCGCACCTGAAGAACCTGCTGGTCCACCATCAGGTGATCCTTCCTATAACGGAAGGCAAGCTGGACCTCGGTCCGTGGCAGCAGGTGTATTACGCGGAGTTCGACGGCCGACGCCCGAAGCGGCTGGTCATCAAGGCGATGGGAGAATGAGACCATGTCAATAAAGTTCCGCTGTCAGCATTGTCACAAGACGGTCAAGGCGCCGGACTCAGCCGCCGGACAGAGGGGAAAGTGCCCCTTCTGCGGGCTGACCAGCTACATCCCCGCGCCGGTCAGCGACGACGAGCTTATTCCACTGGCGGCGGAAGACGAGGAATTCGAGCAGCGCCGCAGGGAAGAGAACCGCCGCCTGATAGAGCAGGACCCGGCCGTCATCGAAGGCGGCGAGGGCGAGGAAGTGCCGCTGGAAGACCGCGACGACGTCTCGGCCGACGACGTTCAGCACCTGGTGGTCAACTACTGCATGGACATGGGCGAGGGTAACCTCGACCGCGCCAAGCGACACGCGTCGCGTCTCCGACAATGGCCCAAGGCCACCCGCCAGGCGGTGGACGACCTGCTGAACAAAAAGACGCTCGAGCCGGCGCTGGACAGCATACCGCAGAAGGTCCTCACGGGCTTTCTCAAGGACCTCAAAAAGAACCTGGAAAGCTGAGCATACGCCGGGCCGACAAAGACAAGCCGCAACGCCCCGCGTTCCACGGACTATTCAAGCCGGCCGTCACGTCAACCTGCGCAAGTCCCATTTCCGCGCTTACGCACCTGGGCTTACCGAACCAGCCGTCAAAAATCTTCGGCGTCCGGAGGCGGTCCTGAATCCGACGGGGCCGAATACATGCGCTCCATCGACTCTATGAACGTGACGAAATCGGTGACTATCTGCGTCGGAAACTCCACTATGAAACGGTCCATATCACCGTCCTCGCCGACTACCCCGACCACCGGCTCATCCGTAAACTCCTCCGCTATCGGCGGCGGAGCCATGCCCATGCCGCCAAACATTTTCAGCATGGATCGCAGATAGTTACCGGCGTTGAACAGAAACACCATCTGACTCTGGTCTCCGGCTTCAGCGAGCACCGCGGCAACTTCCTCGCGATGTGGAATCGGTCCGTCGGCGGACCGCGCCGCCGTCAGCGCCTCGGCGAGCATGGACTCGCCTCCGCCGGACGTCAGCACAAGGTGCGTGTCGTCGGCGGCGGCTATACGGATATTGAGGTCAGGCGAGCCGAAAAGCATGGACATAGGCATCGCCATATCCGACCTCTCCCCGGTGTCAGCCAGAGTCAATATATCAATCGGGGCGCCCTCGATAGTCTCGACATCGGCACTGTGGGCGACCTCCAGGTCAGCGAAGTCCTCGTCAATTTCCCCGGCATGCACAAGCAGTTCGCTACCGCAATTGGCCGCTCGAGCGAGGAGCTTGCGGAGTTGCTGTGAATCATCGCACTCTATCACCACCGCCATGCCGAATATCCCTGCGACCTGCTCATCTGGAGCTGACCCCCACACAAACTGAATCGACCTTGACTGACCGAACAGAAGCTCTACGACTTCGGTCATCTCCCGGCGGGTTCCTTCATCCAGCCCCTCGACCTTATCGAGATAATGTCCCAACCGCCCTCGGACGACCTCCGGCGGGTACTGTTGCACTGTGGAGCCGATCGCCGTCATGTAAGGCAAATCCGGCAAGCGGTCCAGAAGCTCCCCCGGAGTATCTCGCGACACGCGAGCGGCCGCGTACGCGCTGTCCGGCTCATACTCCACGATCGCTTCGGCCCGTGGGCCTCTCTCGTCCAGACGCAAGCCGACGGTCGCCTGGCGGACCTGCTTGAACATCTCCAGCGGGCTTGGACCCGTCAAAGACGGCTGCCGCAGAGCTTTCAACCCTTCCATAAGGTCGGCGACCTGTGTGCTTGGCGCGGTAGTCGTATCGCTCGGCTCTTCCATTTTCTCAAGCTTTTCCAGCAGTCCGCCCAGCGCGTCGCGGATGCCCCCTACGTTTGCCCACGCCGCCGCCTCGGACGCCTGCAGAATCTCGGCGTGGTCGTCGGCGAGCTTGATGGGTCGGTTATGCGCCTCTCGCACCACCTCAACAGCCGTCGCCAGCGGGCTTACCACCACGTAGTCGCCCAGCGAAGCGGCATGGAACTGCTGGTCCACACCCTCAAAGCTCAGCGTTGTGCCCTCCGTATTCTCGGAGACGGTCGCCTCCGGCAATATGGACCGGGCGTCACTTCCGGGAAACAGCATTGCGTACGGAACTCGCGGCATGGACGGTTGAGTGGTCGGTCGCTGGTCGAAAATAGTCTCCAGCACACCCACCATGCCGGGCATGGACGAAACGGTGAGCTGTGCGATGCTCCGGGATATTTCCTCCTCCACGTCTATGCCCAGTGGCTCGGGGTTCAGCAGTACGACGGCAAAGCCGCCGTCGGCGTCGAACCCCTCGCCCAGCACCAATCCCTTGGCGATCGCCTCCAACACGCCCTCGCTCAGCTCATCGGCATTTTCGGAGATGCCGGTCTCATCGAGAAACTCGTCGGCCGCATCCGTCGCCGACCGCACGCTGCGGGCTACTATGAACCCCAGCGCGTCGTCGGGGATATGGTCCATTACGTCCCGGCGTGCGGCGCCGGGCTGTGTTTGCCCCGAGGCGACCGTCAACAGACATGCCCAGACAAGCGCCCCACTGATGATTAACCTCTTCAAAGACATTGTGCGGCTCCTTTCCGGCGATATTGTAAAACCCCCGGCGGATTCCCGCCACCGCCCGACCGATGAATCCCGCCGGAATTTGCC
>JBKHJB010000042.1:0-13642 GCA_046538345.1 Phycisphaerae bacterium | reverse complement strand
CGCCTGCATGGATTATTCGTCGCGAGTATAGGTCCGGTTCGGTCAATCGGCAAGTTTACCCGCGCCCTTGAGGCGGTTAGAGTACAGAGGCGATGCCGCTGATAGACCGCAAATTCCGGGTTCAGAAGTCACGCTACCTGCTGCAGTGCGCGTTGGCGATGGCGTGCATGTTGGCTGTGCTGGGGGCGCTGGATATCGTTACCGACGCCGTGGTGGTCGCCTCGCTGGGGGCCAGCTCTTTTATCGTATTCTCAATTCCGCACGGCAACATGTCGCGGACGCGATACCTGGTGGGCGGCTGCGTGGTCGGCTGCACCATCGGGACGGGATGCTTCTGGCTGATGCAGTGGGCGCCGGTGTCTTTCCTTCCGATCAGCTCGCCCGCGCTCTACGGCTCACTGGCTGTCGCCTTGACCATGCTGATAATGGTCATAACCAACACCGAGCATCCGCCGGCCGCCGGTGTGGCGCTGGGTCTGGTCGTTCAGCAGTGGTCGTGGTGGACGGTGGCAGCGACCATGGTGGGTATAATCGCCCTGGTAGTGCTCCGGGCACTGCTGCGGCCGATTCTCATCCGCCTGGTGTGAGACGCCTTCGACCCGAGGGGGCTGCCCCGCACTCGCCTCGCGCACTGCATGTCTTAAAACAACAGAAACGTTACGCCCAGTGCCATCAGTATCACGGCGCCTGCGATTTCTGCCGCCCGGCCGAAGACCTTGCCCGCCTGTTTTCCGAGTGTGATCCCGATCAGAGACATGACGGCCGCCACGGCGCCGATGATCACGCTGGCGAGATAGATGCCCTCGCCTCTTATACCCAGGGAGAACCCGGCCACCAGCGCGTCGATGCTCGTGGCGACCGAGAGCATAAGCAGCGACCAGCCCTTGGTCGGGTCGCGCTTATGGTGGGTGATGTGCTCCTCGATTGCCTCCTCGGCTTTGTCGGCCAACGCTCCGCGGGCGCGAACCGCCTCGATGAGCATCTTCAGTCCGATAGCGAAGACCATTGCGGCGGCCACGTAAGTCCCCACCGTGCGTAATACCCCGGCCAGTTGTCTTCCGGCAAGCCAGCCCAGAATCGGCATGAAGAACTGAAACAACCCCATGTGCCACGCCAGACGAAACGACCGTCGCGGCCCGTGCCAGCGCACTCCGACGGCGGCCGAGACGCTCATGGCGTCCGCGCCCAGCCCCACCGCCAGTCCTGCGACGCTGACTATGTGCACTTGTACGGCTTCCGAAGCTGTTCAGGCGGCTCTCAGAGCTTATATATCTTGCCCTCGCGGTACTCCGCCCAAGCCGGCTCGAAGGCGACATCACGGTCCGGTATGCCGCGGGGGGGCTCGTCGCGGACGTCGAAGAGCTTCTCGGCATCGCCGTTGTAGGCGACGTAAAGGACCTGGTCCCTGAGCTGCTGGTTCTCGTCTTTGAAGCGGTAGGGGCTGTCGGTCCGGGGGTCGATGAGCTTGGGATGCATCGGCTCGCCGCTATCGTCGAGAATGCAGTGGCTGCCCCTGCTGCCGACGTCGCGGTCGAACATCGCGCAGATGGCGCGCAGCATGGCTACGTGCGTCAGCGACTGCTGAATGGTGCGGACGACGACCGGCAGGTCGCTTGTGGTCTCGGCGATAATCCCTCCGGCGCGGAGCTTGTGATACTGCTCGGCGGCGGCGTCCAGGGCTTCCGCCGCCAAAGCCGCCGACCGCAGATGCGCGCCGCAGCGCGTCATGCGGTCGCGGATTTCGCCCATCGCCTCGGCGCTTGTAGTCTCACCGTCGCCCAGCAGGGCATTGAGCCGTTGGACCATTTCCTCTGCCGCCGGGGCGAGCGTCTTGCCCAGTTCGTCCGTGTCCGGCTCGTCGGCGCCATAGACGGCCGCTATATACTCCGCCGCCCGCATGGCGCCGACCTGCCCGGCGTTCAATGCCGAACCGCCGGGCCGCTTGACCCCGTGCGTGCCGGCCATCTCGCCGACGACGAACGTGTGCGGTATGTTGCTCTGCCACCACTTGTCCACCGCGAAGCCGCCGTTCATGTGCTGGGCGCAGACGGCTATCTCCAGCGGTTCGCTGTAAAGGTCGATGTCGTGCTCCGCGTACAGTTCGATGGCAGGGGGGTTCATGTGCTCCAGCCGCTCTATAGGTGTTTTCTGCAGCGCGCCGGCGCGGTGAAGGTATTCCCTCGCCTCGGCGCCCAGATGGTCTATACGCAGCGACTCCCAGCCCTCGGCGCCGATGGGGTTTTTGAGGAAGTCCATCCACACCCGCCGGCCTCGAACGACGGTCTCCTGATGCACGGCCATGTCCACCAGCGACGATTGATACCCGGTTATCCGCTGGGCGTCGAAAGGCCACTGATAGCCCTTCAGGAAGATGGCTGTGCTCATGGTAGCCGTGTCGGGGAAATACTCGGTGAGGAACTCCCGCTCATCGCCTCCCTCGGCGTCGGTGGAGTATATGCGGGGGATGACCTGCATGTAGGTCCCCGAGACGTTCCAGCGGTGTCTGATGCTGGCGAGTCCGTACTGGCTCTCGGTGAGGTTGCACGCCTCCAGACCGGCCTCGAAGGCAGGTCCGTGGATGCCCCACTGCCCGCGGGGATATACGGTGGTGGCGTATATTTCGCCCGGCCCGCCGGCCGCCAATACGAAGTTCTCCGCAACGAACAGCGAAAGCCCCATATCCTCGCCGCCGACGCGGGACAAATCGAAACACGCCGCCGCCGCGATTCTCCTTTGCGGACCTTCGCCGACAGTGATGAACTCCGCGAGGGGGTGTTTGTCCACAATGGCGATGCCCATTCGCTCGGCCTCGTCCTGGAGCCGGTGGCTCATGAAGCGGCTGGTCTTGGGACCGGCGGAGGTGCCGCGCTGCAGCGGGTCGTGGTCGGTCTTATACCCGGCGAAGGCGCCGAAAGGCCCGTGCGGGAAGGGCACGCCCAGCTCGACGAGGTTGAAAAAACCCTTCAGCGAGCAGACACCCTCGACCAGAGCGGTGTCGCCGTGGCAGGCGCCGCCGGCGGTGAGGGTTTCGGCGAAGTCGCGGGCGGTGTCGCCGACGCGCGGACTGGTGCCCATCTTGTAGTAGGTCTGTTTATCCGAGCCGCTCATCCGCGACGCGCCCAGCGGCACGCCGCCGGTGACGACCACGACCTTATCGCCCGGTCGCTGAACGCCCATCGCCCGCCAGTTGCGGACGAGCTGGACGGCGGCGGCCATACCCGCCGCACCGGAGCCGATGACGACCGTGTTGGCGCAAGTTACCGGTATCTGCTGATTGTCTATTTTCAGTGTGGTCTGCCGCATGGTCTTACCATCCGTTCATCAAGGGTTGGCACGTCCTGCTCAAGCCCGTCGAGCTTTGCACCGGCTGAGGTCGCGGGGGCGGCGCCGGTTATAGTCTTTGCAGGTGAAATCCGCCGTCCACGTTTATGATCTCGCCGGTGGAGAACTTCAGCTCGCCGCGGGCGCAGACGGCGACGGCGCCGGCGACGTCGCCGGGCTGTCCCCAGCGGCGGATGGGTGTGAGTCCGTCGCCGATGAGCTTGTCGTATTTGTCTTTGACCTTCGAGGTCATTTCCGTGGCGATAATGCCCGGGCGGATTTCATACACGCCGATGCCGTAGTCGGCCAATCGTGTCGCCCAGAGCTTGGTCGCCATCGAGACGCCGGCCTTGGAGAGGCAGTATTCGCCGCGGCTGGGGCTGGCGGTGTAGGAGCTCATCGAGCCGATGTTGACTACGCACATCCAGTCGTCGCAGGTCTCGCGGCGGCGGATCATCCAGTTGGCGACCTGCTGGGTGAGGAAGTAGGGGCCCTTGAGGTTGATGCCCATCACGCGGTCGTAGCTTTCCTCGCCGGCTTCGAGCATGTCGGCACGGACTTTCGGCGCGACACCGGCGTTGTTTACCAGAACATCGAGCCGCCCGAACGTCTCGTCGAGCTGTTCGATCGCCTTCTCGCGGTCCTCGCGGTTGCTCACATCGGCGACGATGCCGAGCGCCTTTTGCCCGGTTTCCTCGACGGCGCGGACGGTCTCGTCCGGCTCGAGCACGTCCATGATCGCGACGTCCATGCCGTTGGATGCCAGTTCGGTTGCTATGGCGGCGCCGATTCCCCGGGCCGCCCCGGTCACCAACGCTACGGGTGAATTCATATGAGCTCCTCTCATCGGAACGATAACACAATTACAGAGTGAATTATTCCCGGAGGATGCTATGCTGTCAAACTCGGCGGATTCCGGAATGGCCGATAAATCGGAAATTCAAGCTTTTACGTCGCCGGGATTTGTCCGATAATGTACCGAACGGTGACAGGTGGGGGGCATAGGTTGACACTCTGCAGGACAAGTTACGATGCCAAAGGCACTTTCCACGTTCGCCATTGCGGAGATGTTGCATGTAGATCCCGGTTCGGTTGCCAACTGGATCGACCGGGGGCTTCTCAAGGCCTACCGTACTCCCGGTGGACACCGCCGGGTGAACGCCAACGACATGGTTGCGTTCCTTCGCAAGCATCAGATGCCCGTCCCGCCGCAGCTTCAGGACGGTCCCATTCGCGTTCTCGTCGTGGACGACGAGCCGGGCGTCACCAAGCTCATCGCTCGCGCGATACGCTCGTCGCATCCGGAGTATGAGGTCGTCGAGGCCCATGACGGGTTCCAGGCGGGGACCATGGTCGCCACGCTCAAACCCGACTGCGTGTTGGTCGACCTTCGCATGCCCGGGATCGACGGCTACGAGGTATGCCGGATGATCAAGTCCCGCCAGGAGACGCAGCACGCGCAGGTCATCGCAATGACGGCGTATCCGTCGGAGGATAACGATCAGAAGGCCCTGGAGTGCGGAGCCGCCGCCTGCCTGCACAAGCCGCTGGATATCGACACGCTTCTCAAGCATGTCGACGGAGCGCTGTCGGCGTAACCGCCGACCGACGCAACTGCGAGAATTGCTCGGCCCCGCCGGCGGGTCAGGGCTTCCGCGGACAAGCGGTCGTCCGCTTAGACACCGGCCAGGCCGTGGTCCACGCACCAGCGTACGGTCTTTTCGATGCCCTCGTCGTAGCCCACGGTCGGCTGCCAGTTCAGTTCCTTCCTCGCTTTCTCTGCCGAGAAGAAACACCGCCTGCCCATCAGCCAGACAGAGTACCGTGTAACCAGCGGTGGATTCTTTTTGCGGAAGAGATGACCGAACAGCTCCATCATGAATGCGGCCTTGTAGGCGACCTTGTAGGGCACCGTCTTGGTGACCGGGTCGGCGCCGATGCACTCGGCGATCTTATTGAGATACTCCTTCTGCGTGATAATGCCGTCGTTGGAGAGGTTGTACGACTCACCCACGGCGTTCTCACTGGTGGCGGCGAGTATGCAGCCCTCGGCCTCGTTGCCGGAGTACGTCAGGTTCAGACGGTTGTCGCCGCCGCCGATGAGCTTGGCCTTTCCCTTCCTGATGGCGCGGATCAGCCGCGGCATCGAGGAGCGGTCCCGCTCGCCGTACAGCCAGCTTGGCTTGACTATCGTCACCGGCAGGTCGCCCCGCTCGTGGGCCTCGCGGGCGAGGATTTCCGCCGCTACCTTTGCATGGGAATAGTAGCTCCAGCGGTGCAGATTTACGCCCAGAGGCGCCGTCTCGTCCAGGACCATTCCCTCGCCGTCGGGGTGTCCGTATGCCGATATGCTGCTGACATGCAGAAACCGCTTTACTCCGGCGTTGGAGGCCGCCGAGAGCATATTCCGCGTGCCGTCTATGGTGATGGACTGGAAATCACTCCAAGGGCCCCAGTCGCCGACCTTCGCGGCGGCGTGATATACGGTTTCGACGCCTTCCGTCGCCGCCGGCAGGGAATCGGGATCTGTCACGTCTCCGACCGCAAGCTCCACGTTCAGAGATTCCAGAAAGCTGGTGTCGCTGGTGGGGCGGACCAGGGCCCGCACGGGCTTGCCCGCCTGGATAAGTTTTTCGACGATATGGCTGCCGAGCAGTCCGGTCGCTCCGGTGACAAGGTCCATGCTTTCTCCTGAGGGTCTGGGTGTAGCGCGTGTCGGTCGTGTGGATTGTGACAACTCACTTTACAGGTGCCCCGCCGGCGGTCAAGGATGATTCGCAACGTACCGATTCCGGACAGTGTGGGTATGCGGCGGAAAAACCGGGCTACGACGAGGCGATTGTCTTTGATTTCGCCCGCCGGGCGCGATAACGTTTTTTAAGATACGGGTCTTTTTTGGCGCTTGCGCCGGGGCGGTTTTGGTTAAAATGTCTGTCTACAGCCGGAAACAGTCGGAAATCCGGTCCAGCCCGCTCGGAGGAATGCCGATAAATTTTTCGAGGCGAGTTCCGTAAGAGTCCCGGAATGCTCCGACGCTCACACGGGGCTTAACGAGGTAGTATATGTTGCCAAAAAACAGGTTTCGTTTAACGAACCGTAGGGTGCGCCTGGTGGTGGGGCTGTTGCTGGCGGGATTGTTCTCGGTCCAGTGCACCCAAAGCTCGGGCTGGAAGGATTCCGACGTGGTTTCGGCGGTCAATGGCGCGGCCGTGGGCGCGAATTCCTCCGAGACAGTCGGGAAGATCGATGAACTGGCCCGTAAGGACAATATAGCCCTGCTGGAGTGGTGCCTGGAAAACGCCCGCGGACGCTATCGGGACTACACCTGCACCTTCGTAAAGCAGGAGCGCATCGGTGGGCGACTCAAGGACGCCCAGCAGATGGACGTGAAGTTCCTCTCCGAGCCGTTCAGCGTGACGATGCAGTGGACGGAAAATCCACCTGTCGCCGACCGGTTGGTCTATGTCGAGGACAAGTACGACGGGCAAATGCTGCTGCGACCCACCGGGCTGCTGGGCGACCTCGTTGGGACGGTTTCCCGCGATCCGACCGGTAAGGAAATTAGCAGCAAAACACTCCGCCCGGTGACCCTGTTCGGATTCGTTAACACCCTGGAGAATCTGCTGGAGGTTTATCGTCAGGCCGAGCAGGCCGGCGATCTCAAGACCGAGTTCGGCGGGTATGCGGAGGTCGCCGGCAGAAAGGCCGTCAAGCTCGTCCGCTATCTGCCGCCCAAAGACGAGTACCCCGCGCACAAGACCAACGTTTACATCGACCTGGAATACCTCGTGCCCATCTGTATCGAGGCCACAAACTGGGACGACGAACTGTCCAGCAAGTACGTTTACAAGGACATTCGGTTCAACGTGGGTCTGACGGGTGAGGACTTCCGCCCGGAGACGCTGGGCATGGAATCGCCGAAGTAAACGGCCGGTACCGGACGCCTTCCAACCTGATTCTCTCCGGCCGGGTCGAACCATTCCCGCCACATCGCCCTTGAATCACCTCGGGATATTCGCTATCCATTGTCAAATCATTGCCTGCCCCGCCGTAGGCCCTGACGGATCGAAGGAGCCGTGAATGCTCAGGAAGGTTGTCGGCGAGCTGCGTCACCACGTTCCCTTTACGGTGTTCGGGACGGTTCTGGGCGTCGGATTGATGCTGGTGGTGGTCCTGGGCAACGTCCCGGAGCATATCTCGCACTGGCTGTTCTACAGCTTCCATCCGCTGCACGTGTTCTTCAGCGCCGTCGCCACCGCGGGCATGTACACCCTCCATGGCCGAAAGAACCTGCTGCTGGTGCTGGTAATCGGCTACGTGGGGGCCATAGGCATCGCCACGCTCAGCGATTCGCTCATCCCCTACGCGGGCGAGTGGCTGCTGGGACTGCACGCCGACCCGCACGGCGGGCACGCTCACGCCCACGAAGGCGCTCACATCGGCTTCATCGAGATGTGGTGGCTGGTGAATGCCATGGCGGTCGCGGGTGTTCTGGTGGGTTACTATCGCCCGCGCACGGAGCTGCCCCACGCGATGCACGTGCTGCTGAGCATGGCGGCCTCTACCTTCCACGTGGTCATGGCGTTGAAAGGACAGATTGACGTGGTCACCGCGCTGGTTATGTCGGCGTTCCTGTTCATCGCGGTCTGGTTGCCCTGCTGCACCAGCGACATAGTCTTCCCGCTGCTTCTGACCGGCAAGGTGGACCACCACCATGGAAAGCACAGTCGCGACGAGAAGGACGAATCCACGGAAGGACACAGCGAATGACCCCCCGGAAGGACACAGCGAATGACCCCCCACACGCCGGCTGAGCGGAGTTGCCGAATATCGGTTCTGTGTTGCGTCCTGTTCGCCATGGCATCTCTCGGCTGCGGCGTACCGGCCCCCGACGGGCCGGCCGATACTTACGGGCTGGATTTCTCCCTGCCGCCGGATGCCCGAACCGACGGTGCAATCATCTTCGTGGTTGACGGCGTCAACGCCGAGATCTTCGAGCAAATGCTCACCGACGGCGAGCTGCCCGCCATCGAAAAGTACTTCGTTGACCGCGGGCTGTACGTCCGCCGTGCCGTCGCCAACACGCCGTCGGTTACGCTCGCGAACGAAACCTCGCTGGTGACGGGGCTGTTTCCCGGGCACCACGGAATAACCGGCATCAACTGGTTCGACCGCAACCGGCTCCTCTGGCGCAACTACGAGACCATCGCGCAGAAAAACACGCTCGACGACGACCACACCGCCACGACCATCTACGAGCGTTTTCCGGACCGTACGACCTTTTCCGTGTTCCACCAGGCCCACCGAGGCGCCACGAAGTTTGTGGAAAACTGGACGTCGGCCGGTGCGCCTTTCTTCTTCGGCTGGTACGAGTTTATGGACCGGCTGACGCTGCATCGTCTGAACATCGTCACGCACGTGGCTCGCACGAGAAAGGAAATGCCCGTTGTGACGGTGGTCTACCTGCTGGCGCCGGACTTCCGCGCATACGCCGAGGGCGTAAGCTCCGAGGCATACCGCGAGGCAATGAGGCACACGGATTACCAGATCGGTCGGGTCCTTGCGGATGTGGAGAGAGCCGGATTGCTGGATGACGTGCACCTGGCACTGGTCAGCGACCACAGCTTATGCGACGTGCGACGGCATCGGCCGTTGGAAGAGTTCCTGCGGAACGAGGTCGGTCTGGACGTCGCCGAAAAACGGCTGTGGGAGGAGACGGCCTTCGAGAAGCGACTCGACTATTACCGCAACTACCAGGCTGTCTGCTACCGCAGTGGCGACCGCTACCAGGCAATCTGCCTCCGTCGCCCCCTGCGCGACGCCGACGGAGAAGTGACCGGCTACGCCGGTTGGCTTCAGCGACCGACCGCCGAAGACCTGCACAACTACCCCGCAGCCGAGGGCTTCGTGGACTTGCCACAGGTCCTGCTGAATGAGCCGGCGGTCGATGCGGTGGCCTATTCGTCCGGCGAAAACCGGGCCGTGGTCATCACGTCGCGTGGGAGCGTGGAGTTCCGTCAACCCGACGGGCCCGGCGGGGATGTGAGCTATCACCTGCTGGAGGGACAAGACCCCTTCGGATGGGCCGGGCACGTGCCGTCCGAGGCGCTGGATGGTGAAGCGATGACGCCGCGACAGTGGCTCGACGCCACCTGGGATACCGAATACCCGGACCTTCCCGCGCCGATAGTGGCGTACTTCCGTGCCCGTCGGGCGGGTGACCTGGCCGTGTTCGCCGCGCCGGATTGGGACTTCACAACCGGCAAACAGGCGGGACACGGGGGTTTGAGACCCGGCGACATGTATGTTCCGTTGTTACTTACGGGGCCCGGCGTGCCCACCGAAGGCATCGACACCGCCCGGACTGTGGACCTGGTCCCAACGCTGCTGGAGCTGCTGGGCAGACCCCTGCCGAACGGACTCGACGGTGAGTCGCTGGTTCGACCCGCACCGGCGGGTGACAGCGAACAGCCCCGGCGAACTTTGCCCGCGGCTGAGTAAAAGACCGCACATTTTCCCGGTCGACGCGTCGCCGACTTTGCTCGCGGAGATCGATCACTTCCACAGCACCGACGTGGATGTTATTCTGCCGGTTCCGAACTCGAACGCCTGGCATACCTTGGAGGTAAATATGGCCGCGATAAACGACATCGAGACACTGGACAAAACCGTCCGACAGGCCGTCGCTGAAACCAGCGTTACCGACATACATACGCATCTTTTCCCGCCGTCGCACGAGGGGATGTTGCTGTGGGGTGTCGATGAGCTGCTCACCTACCATTACCTGGTGGCCGAGCTGTTCACCATGGCGCCGGCTGATGTAAAGGTCGAGGACTTCTGGAAGCTCTCCAAGCGCGAGCAGGCCGACCTGGTCTGGGAGCACGTATTTCAGAACCACGGTGGACTTTCCGAGGCCGCCCGCGGTGCGATTACCACGCTCACCAAACTCGGCTTCGACCTCTCCGCTCGCGACCTGAAACCCATCCGCGAATGGTTCGACCAGCAGAACGCCGAAGACTATCTCAAGAGGGTCTTCGATGCGGCGAACATCGACTACGCCGTGATGACCAACGACCCGTTCAAGAGCGAGGAGGTCGCCCACTGGCAGGAGGACAAGCCGGTCGGCAAGGAACTGCGGACCGCGTTGCGGATAGACCCGCTGCTGGTGGACTGGTCAACGGCCGTGGGGACAATGAACTCCCAGGGCTACGACGTGGCCCTTCGCCCGGACGCCGGGACATACGCCCAGGCGAGGAAGTTCCTCTCCGACTGGGCGGACCGGTTGGACCCGTTATACATGGCCGCGTCGCTTCCGCCGGAGTTTGCGTATCCCTCGGAACAGCCGACGGCCGAGGCGCTTGCCAACGCCGTCCTCCCTGTGGCGCGGGAGCGGAATCTACCCGTTGCGTTGATGATCGGCGTGCGCAAGCAGGTGAATCCGCCATTGCGCGATGCGGGCGACAGCGTGGGCATCGCGGACGTGACGGCCGTCCAGAACCTCTGTGCGGAGAATCCGGACATCAAGTTCCTGGTGACAATGCTCAGCCGCGTCAACCAGCACGAGCTGTGCGTCTGCGCACGGAAGTTTGGTAACCTGCACATTTTCGGCTGCTGGTGGTACTGCAACAATCCGAGCATCATCGACGAGATGACACGGATGCGGCTGGAGCTGCTGGGCGCGAACTTTACCGCCAACCACAGCGACGCACGCGTGCTGGACCAGCTCATCTACAAGTGGGACCACACCAAGCAGGTGGTCGCCGAGGTCCTGGCGGACAAGTACCGCCTGCAGTTCAACGCCGGCTGGCGACCCACCGAGGATGAAATCAAGCGCGAGGTCCGCGGCGTGTTCGGCGGCAGGTTCGAGGAGTTCCTCGCGAAGTAGATCGGGCATACTCCCGGAGGGATGCCTTTGGTATTGCGCGACATATGAGATAGTCCGTGGTTTCTGTTTGATGATTAAAGCCCAGCCATTCGAATGGCTGGGCTTCCATCTCCTGATCGCGGATGCGGTGCGGTCTTGTGGATCGGGTGCCTGCCCGGCATTTCAGTCCTTCCTGAGACGCTCCGCGACGTCGTCACGATAGAGCTTCATGACGTGGTCGGTCAGTCCCGGCGCCACCGCGGCGGATAGCGTCAGCAGCTTCCCCGCCGCCGAGAATACCAGCTCCGGCTTGCGCTTGCCGGTGACTGCGGCGATCTTCCGGCCGACGACGCCCGCCGGCATGGTGGAGACGTACTTTTTGAACCCCGCACCGGCCTTTTTGCCCGCGGGCGTACGGTCGAAGAACTCCGTCTCGGTCGTGGTCGGGCAGACCAGCGTCACATACACGCCCGCGGGCATAAGCTCCACACGCAGCGACTCGGTCAGCCCGGCTACGGCGAACTTCGTCGCGCAGTATGCGCCGTGCATCGGCGTGCCCCGCTTGCCAATGATGCTGGAGACGTTGAATATGTGCCCGCTACCTTGGCGAAGCATCTCCGGTACGACCGCCTTACAGCCGTAGAAGACGCCGAAAAAATTTACGTCGAATATCCGACGCATCTCCTCGGTCGGCGTCTCGTGGACGGCCGCGAAGACGCCGTGTCCGGCATTGTTGACCATCACGTCGATGCGGCCGAAATCGCCGACGGTGGTTTCCACAAGCTTCCGGACCTGCCGTTCATCGGAGACGTCGGTAACCATCGGCCGGGCCTGGACGCCCAGCGTGCGACACTGCTTGGCGACGTCTTCCAGGCGGTCGCCGCGACGCGCCGCCAACACCACGGTGTAGCCCTTACTCGCGAACGCAACCGCCGTTTCCATGCCGATACCGCTGGAAGCCCCGGTTACAATGGCTACGGGTGTGTCGTTCATAGGGTCGTCCTTCCACTCATCCCGCGCCGGCGACGTGCGAGAAGTCCATACCCGCCACCGCGAACGAGAGCAGCAACAGTAACCAAAGCGTCAGCTTAATCCTCTTGACGGTGCGGTCGGCTTCGTGTCGGCCCCGCCCGGTGCTGCCCAGCCAGAGCACATACTCCGCTCGGCGGGCGATGGACCCGTGCCGCCAGTTCCGCTGACTAAGGGGTATGCCGTTGAGTACCGCGATTTTCTCCAGCGCGCGTGCGAATATGGCGGCGCCCTCGGGCGCTATGCGGTCGTCATCGACGTCTGTATCTCCGACGACCTGACCGACCACCCACGCCGCCAGCACGTCGCTCTGTCGTTCAAAACGGCGACTTATCCAGCCGAAACCCACCGCCCAGACAAGCGCCACCACCGCCAGGGACCATAGCTGACCGGCCCCGCCGGGGTCCGCTCCCACGGCGCCAAGCACCAGGTCCGTCCCGGCCGTGCAAAGCAGGACCGAACCGGCCGCGAAGAGCACTGCGTAGAAGATGTGGTGATGCACGATGTGTCCCGCTTCGTGGGCGAAGACGGCCTGGATCTGATCGTCGTCCATCTCCTCCAGCAGCGCATCCGACAAAAGCACATAGCGCACCGGCGCGACAACCCCCATCACTCCGGCATTGGCGAGAACGCCGCCGGTATGCCACACGCGGATGTCACGGGCGCGGAGTTTCAGACGTCGCAAGAGGCGTTCCAGCTTGTCGCGCAACTGCCCGTCGGTCAAAGGGGCGGTATGCCAGACGCGGACCAGCATCAGTGGCGCGATGACAAAGACAAGCCCGGCGGCCGCGAGTGTCCCGCCGAATCGCACTGCCATCGCCGCGTCGCCGAAATAAGGTGCTACGTAGAGGTTCAACACGTCGGACAGCAGCAGAATAAACCCTACCGGGACGGCGACAAAAAGCAGGTGATGACGGAGGTTGAACGTAAGGTACTGTCCCAGGGTCCAGACGGGTCGAGGTGGTTGGCCCTGAAGGGCTTCCCGCCGGGCGATATGTCGCCGGACAGCGAGATGAAAGGGATACTCCGTCGCCCAGGTCAGCATAAGAGCGGCGGCGAAGGGGGCCAGTGCGACGAGTTCCGCCGCCAGGGGGACGCTCATCAGACCGGCCTGTCGCACCGCCGAGGCGAATCCCATAAGCAGAGTCGCCGCCAGTCCCGCTATGAGCCAGAACCTGGAGACTATCAGCAGGCGGTTGTAGCGTCGCAGGATTCGCGACGAGGGTCCGCCCTGTCGCGCTATGGATCGGAGGGACAGAGCGGTATTAGCGCCGCTCAGCACCAGCGCGATCAACAGGTACGCCGGCACGGCCGGCCCGGCCCATCGTGCGTCGGCCAATTGCAGCGGCGCCTCCAGCAGAGAAAGGGCCGTTACGAATGCTGCTATGACGACTATCTGCATAATATTCTCGAAGGTACGCCCCCGTG
>JBKHJB010000243.1:0-2949 GCA_046538345.1 Phycisphaerae bacterium | reverse complement strand
GTCATTTCGCCTCCATCCAGTTTCCGCCGACCCCGACGTCCACTTTCAAAGGCACCTTCAAGTCCGCCGCACCGGAAAGCTCGGTTACTACCATCTCCCGCTCGGCATCCAGCGCCTCTGCGGGGGTCTCGAAGACCAGCTCGTCGTGTATCTGCAGCAGCATGCGGCTGGGGCGGTCCTGCTCGCGAATACGCCGGGCGATATTCACCATCGCCCGCTTGATGATGTCGGCGGCAGAGCCCTGAACAACGGAGTTTATCGCCAATCGCTCGGCCAATGCACGTCGCTGCGGATTGCGGGAATCCATGTTCGTTATCCGCCGCCGCCGACCGAACATGGTCCGCACATAACCATTGTCTCGCGCCACCTGCACGCACTGACGGAGAAACTCGTCTATTCGAGGGAAGCGGCCTCGGTACTTGCGGATGAACTCCTCGGCCTCTTTTCGCGGGATGCGGAGCGTCGTGGAAAGCCCGTGTGCGGTCTGACCGTAGATAATGCCGAAGTTCACGGTCTTGGCCCGGGCACGCTGCTGGTCGGTAACCTCGTTCTCGGGGATGCCGAACACCTCGCCGGCAACGGTGCGGTGGATGTCCCGCCCGGCCCGAAAGGCGGCCAGGAGCGTTTCGTCCTCGCAAAGGTGCGCCAGCACCCGCAGCTCCACCTGCGAATAGTCCGCCGAGAGCAGAACATAGCCCTCGTCTGCAACGAACGCCGAGCGTATCCGCCTTCCTTCCTCGGTGCGGATGGGTATGTTCTGGAGGTTCGGGTCGCTGCTGCTGAGTCGCCCGGTGGCGGTGCCTGTCTGGTGGAAGCACGTGTGGACCCGCCGCGTCTCGGGGTGGATGCAACCCGCCAGCGCCTTGAGGTAGGTCCCCAGCAGCTTGGTGAGCTTGCGGTAGTCCAACACCAGAGCCGGCAGCTCGTGCGTCACAGCCAGTTGCTCCAGGACGGATGAATCGGTACTCGCACCGGTCTTTGTCCGTTTGAGAACGGGCAGTTTCAGATCCTCGAACAACACCTCCGCGAGCTGCTTGGGCGAGTCCGGATTGAACTGTCGCCCGGCCAGCGAGACGATACGGTCGCGAAGTTTCTCCGCACGCGCCGATAGGTCCGTCTCCATCCGCTTCAGGGCCGCGGGGTCCACAAGGATGCCGGTCATCTCCATCTCCGTTAGAACCGGCAGCAGCGGCATCTCCATATCGTCCATCAGGTCGGACAGACCCTCGTCGGACAGTTGCTTCCGCAAGACCTTCGAAAGCCGCAGCGTCACGTCGGCGTCCTCGGCCGCGTAGTCGCTGACCGTCTCGAGCGGGACGAGGTTTATCGTGGTCTTATCCCGCCCACGACCGATAAGGTCGCCTATCGGTACACACTGGTGGTTCAGCAGCTCGGCCGCCAGCGTGTCCAGCTTGTAGCTGACCCGCGAGCTGTCCAGAACCCAGGCGGCGACCATCGTGTCGAACAGCCGTCCGGTAAGCGGCATCCCCGCGCGGTCGAGGACGATCATGTCGAACTTGATATTGTGCCCGACCTTCTCCACGCCCTCATCGGCCAAGACCGGCCCCAGATGCTTGCGAACATCCGCGACATCCAGCGTGGTCGCCCCCAGCGGCGCCTTGACAGGCAGGTACACCGCCTCGCCCGGCCGCCAGGACAGCGAAAGACCCACCAACTCGGCGAACATGGGGTTCGTTGAAGTGGTCTCGGTGTCAACCGCCAGACACCCGACGCCTCGGAGCTCATCGGCCAGACCCCGAAGCCCTTCGGGCGTGTTTATACAGCGGTAAGAAAAATCCTCCGCGCTGGTGCGCCCCGCCTTGGCCGCGATGTCCTCCGTATTGGCGGTGTCCCCGCCGCCGGCACCCATATGGTCCAGTTGCTCCAGCAGGCGGTTGAAGCCCAGCTCCGCGAAGATCGGACGGATGGCATCACCTTTTATGCCATTAAAACGCCAGGCCGACAGGTCCGTCTCCACAGGCACGTCTCTCTCCAGCGTGACTAGTTGCCTGGAGAGCTTGATGGTCTCGGCATTCTCGCGGACCTTTTGTGCGAGCTTGGGCGACAGTTCGTCGGCGCGAGCTATGATTTCCTCCGCCGAACCGTACTCGGCCAGGAGCTTGGCGGCCGTCTTGGGCCCGACGCCCGGAACACCGGGGACGTTGTCGCTGGTGTCGCCCGCCAGTGCCAGGGCATCGACGACCTTCTCCGGCGGGTGGCCGCGATTGGCGACGACGGCGTCGGCGTCGATAACCTCATCCTTCATAGGGTCGTAGAGCTTGACGCTGTCGCCGATAAGCTGTTCCAGGTCCTTATCGCGACTGATTGCTATCAGCGGGGAGTCCGCTTTCGCCAGCCGTTCGGCGGCGGTGGCTATTATGTCGTCCGCCTCGTAGCCCTCGACCTGGAGTATGGGAATGCCCATGGAGCCGACTATTTGCAGGATCCGCTCTATCTGCGGCGGCAGGTCCTCCGGCATGGGCTTTCTGGTGACCTTGTATTCGGGATACATGCGGCGGCGGAGGAGTGTCTCGGTAGGGGAGTCCACAGCCATCGCGAGATACTTCGGCTGCTGCTCGGAGATGAACTTCAGCAGCATCGAGCAGAACACGTAAGTCGCCCGTGTCGGCTCGCCGGCGGGGCTGGTCAGATCGCGAAACGGCGCATAATACGCACGGTACATCTGCGAATGACCGTCGATGATGTAGATGGTCTCGCCCACACCGCTTACGCTACAGAGCACCCCCTGAGCGGTCAACGACCAAAGCCGGGGAGGCAAGATTCAACGGAAGTTTCAGTCGTACTCTTCTTCGGGTACGGGCTGCTCGCCGCCGTTGGGGCGGGTCTGCGGAGTAACCATCTCCAGCCCGGTCTCCGGAAGCTCTCCGGACGGCTCGGACTCCGCTGAAGGGGAATCTTCCTCCTCCGCGGACGACTCATCCTCGACCG
>JBKHJB010000242.1:0-2954 GCA_046538345.1 Phycisphaerae bacterium | reverse complement strand
GCTCAGGACTGCTGCCCGACGAGCTGGGTCCGGCGCTGGATGGTCTAGCCAAGCTGACCGAAAACCTCAACGAGCTTATCGCACCGGAACCCGCCACAGCAGACGGCGAGGAGCCCACAACCGCACCGCCGGCATCCGCGGGCGTCAAAGGAACCATCGAGAAACTCAATCGCACACTCGATGCGCTTTACGCGGTCCTCGGCGACGTTGAGAACCAGCGGAATATCCACGACTCCCTGGGCAACATCCGCCGGGCCGCCGAAGCGGCAACTGAGGCGATGAACTCCATGGAGGCCTTCGCCGTCGAGGCCCGCCAGGCGGCCGCCGGCGCGACCGAGACTATCGAGGAGGTGCGCGAGACGACCCGGGCGGCCCGGCAGCGCATGGAGGACGTCTCCGGCAAGCTCATCGAAAGCGCCGAGCGGATTTCCACGCTCATGAGTACGGTCAACAGAACGGCGTCGAAGATCGAATCCGGCGACGGCACAGCCGGTCGGCTCGTGAACGACCCGGAGCTTTACAACAACCTCCTGGACGCCACTCGCGAAATGTCCGGCTTGATGAAGGAATTCCGCACGCTGGTGGAGACCTGGAAGGAAACCGGTGTGCAGATAAAGGTCAAGTAGCGACGAAACCGGCCTGGGGGTCGACGTCGCCGGGAATGGATGAACCTTTCGCAATCGCTATACCGTCGGCGGTGGATAACGGCGGCTGTCTGGCCCGTCTTGGCGATTGCTCTTGCGCTGCTGGTTCCGCGGATCGACCCCCTGTCGCGGGAACAGGAGGCGTTCCTTCCGCGTGAAGCGCCCAGCCGCCAGGCAGCCGAGGCGCTGGCCCGGGCGTTCCCCGACCAGGCCGGACTCAGCGAGGCGGTGGTCGTATTCGAGCGTCGTGACGGGCGACTTACCTCCGAGGACCTTTCCTTCATAAGCCGCGTTGCCGACCGCATCGGCCAAAGCGACTACTCGTCCGTAACCGACGAGGAACTGCAGCGAGTTTCGGTCCGCTCGCCCGCTGACATCCCCCTGCCGGCAATACCAATTCCCGGCATTGTCCCGCGCAATCCGCTGATAAGTCCGCCGGGCAACGCGGGACAGGCGGCCCTCATCCGCGTCAACATGCCCTGGAGCTTCATTACGCTGCGGTCGTCGCGGATAGTTGACCACCTCCACGCGGTGGTTCGCCGGACCGGGATGCCCGAAGGTCTGCGGGCGGCGGTTACCGGATCGGCCGCTTTCGGACACGACTATGCCCTCGCCGCCAAACGCAGCAACCGCCGGACCATGCTCCTCACCGTCGCGGTGGTGGTCGTCATCCTGCTCGTGGTTTACAGAGCGCCCCTGGCCGCGGTGATCCCTCTGGCGGCCATCTCGCTGGCGGCGGTGGCGGCACTTTCGCTGCTGCGCGCGTCGGCGTACTTCGGGCTGCACGTGGGAACGGCCGAAGAGATATTCGCCTTTGTGCTGCTCTATGGTGCGGGTACGGACTATTCGCTTCTACTTATCAGCCGCTACAGGGAGCGGCTCAGCGATAGCCGTGCGCCGCGCATGGCTCTGCCTGAAGCGCTGTCGGCGGTGCGACCGGCGCTGGCTGCGTCGGCTGGTACGGACGCGGCCGGTCTGTTGATGCTCAGCTTCGCGACCTACGGCATATTCCGATCCGCGGGACCTGCTATCGCACTGGCGATAGGGGTAGCGCTGCTGGCGGTGTTTACGCTCATACCGGCGCTGCTTGGTATCTTCGGACGTTCGGTGTTCTGGCCCGGGCGGGCGGGCGCGTCTCGCAGGCGGTTCTGGCTGCGTGCTTCCGCCGCCGTCACGAAGCGCCCCGTCCTCGTGCTCATTTTCGTGGTCCCGCTGCTGGCCGTCCCGGCCGTCCGTGGCGCCAAGCTGGATTGGGTATATGACACTCTCACACAGGTCCGCGTGCATACTTCGTCACCATCCGGCGGAGCGGCCGAGGGACTTGAGATGGCCCGGCGTCACTGGCCCGCGGGCGAGATGGCGCCGGTGAGCGTCCTTATCCGCGCGGAAGAACCGCACACCAGGGACTACTGGAACCGCCTGGCCGAGGACTTCACCGATAACTTGCGGGACCTCAGCGGCGTGACCAACGTCCGCAGCTTGGCGCATCCGCTGGGTACGAGAGACCGGGTGTCTTCGCGGGGCGTTCTCAGTGCGCTGGGCGCGGACGCCGTCACTGCGGAGTACATCTCTGCGGACAACCGGGCTATGCGCCTGGAGGTGGCGCTGGACAAACCGGCCATGACGCTCGAAGCCCTTGCGGAGTTTCGGGAAGTCAAAAAACTTCTCCACCGACAGACGGATGGGGCGGACATCGCCGGGGAAGTTCTGCTGGGCGGCGCGACGGCTCACACCGCCGATATCAGAAGCGTTACCGCCGGCGACTTCCGCCGGATAGCGGCACTGGTGCTGACGGTTATATTCGTGATAGTCCTGGCGCTCCTGCGGGACGTGATACTCGCCGCGATGATGGTCGCCTCGACCGTTCTGAGCTACCTCGCAACTCTGGGTGTATCTTACTGGGTGTTCTCCGGTCTGCTCGGCGGGCCGGGGCTGGACTGGAAGGTGCAGGTTTTCCTGTTCGTGGTAATCGCCGCCGTCGGCGTGGACTACAACATCTTCCTGACGGCGCGGTACGCGGAGGAATCCAGCGTGCACGGCGTGCGCCGTGCGATGGCGCGAGCGGTTACCTCCACCGGACCGGTCATATCATCGGCGGGACTGATAATGGCCGCCACGCTGGGCTCGATGATGGTCGGCGACCTGCTGCTGATGCAGCAGCTCGGCTTTGCCCTGGCCACGGGCATGCTCATCGACACCTTCGTATCGCGCCCGCTGCTGCTGCCGGCGTTTATCGTGCTCACGCGCCGGCGTATCCGCCGCGGCAAGCTGGCATAGCGTCTCGACTCAGTCGGCTTCCAGCCGGGCAAC
>JBKHJB010000241.1:0-3006 GCA_046538345.1 Phycisphaerae bacterium | reverse complement strand
AAGAAAAGGTTGACTGTTTTCACGCCGGGAGATACTATCATAAACAACATGACCACAAGCGACCGGACAATCCAGGCGCACCGAGCGGCCCCGACGGGACGCCGTCTTCTTGCGCTGCCGGCTCTGCGCGTGGTCGTTGTACGCTAGGCCGCTGCGCGCTGGTGTGCATTGCGTAGCGGCCGTCAAGTCTGTATCGTCCGCCGGCGGCGGGCGCCCTGTTTTTCAGCCCTTACCGGAAGTGCAGTTTTACGCCCCCGCCGACCGATTACCCACGATATAAGGATCTCTTACACACCGAGGTACCATCATGGCTAAGAAGCAGGCAGACAAGCCCCGGGATACCCGGAGCGAACGCTCCCTGAAAGGAATGACCGGGGGGCAGATTTTTCATCAGATGTTGCTCGATGAGGGAGTCGAGCGGATATTCGGCATCGTCGGCGGCGCCATGCTGCCGATATTCGACGTGCTCTACGCCTCGCCGATACCGTTCATACTGACCCGCCACGAGCAGGGCGCGGCCCATATGGCCGACGGATACGCTCGCTCGACCGGGAAGGTCGGCGTGTGCATCGCAACAAGCGGGCCCGGCGCGACCAACCTGACGACGGGACTGGCGACCGCCTATATGGATTCCGTGCCGATGGTCGCCTTCACCGGACAGGTCAAGAGTTTCCTGATAGGCAACGACGCGTTCCAGGAAGCCGACACCACCGGAATCACGCGCCCCGTCACCAAGCACAACTTTATCGTCAAGCGCGTGGAGGACCTGGGGCGGACCGTCAAAGAGGCGTTCCATATAGCCCGCACCGGTCGGCCGGGACCGGTCCTGGTTGACCTTCCGGTGGATGTTACGGTCAATGAATGTCCCGTCGAGCCGGACGTCGAGCCGAATCTGCCGGGCTACAAGCCCCAGCTCCGCGGTCACATGCGGCAGATAAAAGCCGCCGCTGACGCCATCAACTCGGCCGAGCGCCCTGTGCTCTATGTCGGCGGAGGCGTCATAGCCGCGGGCGCGTCCGAGGAGCTGCAGGCGATCGCGGAGAAGGGCAGCATACCGGTCACGACGACATTGCTCGGAATGGGCGCTATCGACGAAACCGGTCCGCTGGCGCTGAAGATGCTGGGAATGCACGGGACCGCCTGGGCTAACTTTGCCGTCCAGGACACCGACTGTCTCATCGCCGTTGGAGCGCGCTTCGACGACCGGGTTACAGGTCGGCTGGACACGTTCGCGCCCAACGCGAAGATCATTCACATAGACGTGGACCCCGCGAGCATCTCCAAGAACGTGGACGTCGATATACCCGTCGTTGGGGACGCCAAGGACATCCTCTCTCGCATGCTCGAGCATGTCGAGTCGCGGGATCGGTCGGCGTGGCTGGCGAAGATCGACGACTGGCGGCAGAAGTACCCTCTGCGATACGACGCCGACGGGCACATAAAGCCGCAGGAGGTCATCGACGTCCTCGGCGAGTTGACCGACCACGACGCCATCGTCGCCACAGGCGTCGGGCAGCATCAGATGTGGGCGGCCCAGTTTTACGGCTGGCGACGGCCGAGGCAGATTCTTACCTCCGGCGGACTGGGTACGATGGGCTACGGAGTGCCGGCGGCCATCGGGGCGCAGTTCGGCAACCCCGACAAGACCGTCATAGACATCGACGGCGACGGGAGCTTCTCCATGACCATGGTGGAGGTGCTCACAGCCGTTCGGTATCAGCAGCCCGTGAAGTTTATCGTGCTGGACAACGACTATCTCGGCATGGTCCGTCAGTGGCAGGAGATGTTCTACGGGCGGCGTTACAGCGCCGTGGACCATCCGTGTCCGGACTGGGCGGCCGTGGCGGAGGGCTTCGGCGCCACCGGGTTGCGGGTCTCCGAGCGGTCGGAGCTGCCCGACGCGCTTAAGCAGATGCTCGAGACCGATGGTCCGGTCGTCATGCACGTGCACGTGGACCCGGAAGAGAACGTTTATCCCATGGTCGCGGTCGGAAAAGGACTGCACGAAATGGACCTTGGCAAGCTGGCTTAAGCCGCTCGGAGCCCACGTCGGACCGAACGGGAACGGAGATAAACAGATGAGACACGTCATAAGCGCATTGGTGCAGAACAAGCCGGGCGTCCTGGCGCACATCGCGGGCATGTTCGCCGCGCGAGGGTTCAATATAGACTCGCTGGTCGTCGGACGCACCGAGGATCCGGAGCTGTCGCGGATGACCATCGTCGCCACCGGCGACGACAAGGTCCTCGAGCAGATACGTAAACAGCTCGGCAAGGTCATAGATGTCGTGAAGATACGGGACTTCGCCGACGTGGACTACGTGGAGCGGGACCTGATGCTCTGTCGCATCCATACCCCGCCGGAGAAGCGTTCCGAGGTGGTCGAGGTGGTCAACCTCTTCCGCGGCCGGGTGGTGGACGTCGCCCGGGACAGCTTGCTGGTCGAGTTGTCCGGTCCTGAGGAGAAGATAGAGGCGTTCGTGGACCTTATCCGCCCCTACGGCATTCGCGAGCTGGCGCGCACGGGTGTCATCGCCATGGCGCGCGGTGCGCGGGCCCAGCGACGGACAGTTGCGCAGAAATCGGCAGAGTAGAGCCGGACAAATCGGCCCGGGCCGAAACAACCGGACAGGGCGGGGCGGATCTCCGCTCCGCCCCCGGACCGGCTTCGGCGCACAGAAAAAGCCGACCGTGGGATTCGAACCCACAACCTCAGCTTTACGAAAGCTGTGCTCTACCGTTGAGCTAGGTCGGCGTAATGCTCTTCTAAACAAGGGCTTAAGCCATACGGGGCTACGGGGCTGTTCCTCTGACGACAACCGGTGAGCATGATAAGGTGCGTTCGCTCGGCCACGGCACCGTATTGCTTGAATAAGGAGCCGGTCATGTCTGGAACTGCCTCAAATCGTCGGCACAAACCTTCCAAGCCCTATCCTTCGTTTCCTCTGACCGCCCACAACAACGGCCAGTGGTGCAAAAAGATCCGCGGCAAGGTCCATTTCTTCG
>JBKHJB010000240.1:0-3009 GCA_046538345.1 Phycisphaerae bacterium | reverse complement strand
GATGGCACTATCCGAATCACGTAAACGAAAGCTCGGGATGCTGGTGAAGTCGCTGTCTCGCGGCGACTTCGAGGGGGCGTCGGAGGTACTGCGCGCCTGCGGGCCGGAGGTGAAGACCGGACCAGCCAAGCCCCAGCCGCTCGCGCTGCCGGACGCCTGCCCCGGAGTTGAGCGCCGCTCTGGGCACCTTCCGTACTGGCACGTCTTCAGACGGCTGGAGGAGCTGACCGAAGGCGATACGAGCATTGCCGAGGAGTACTCGGTAGTCATGCGCGGCGCCCGCCGCCGACTGGACGAGCTGACCGCGTCGGCCGAGCTTTGCCTCGCGTCCGATCGCCGCCCCGAGGATCTGCTGTTCATGGACATCGAAACCTGCGGGCTGGGCGGTACGCCGGTGTTCCTGGTCGGCACCATGCGGTACAGAGACGATGGTTTGGTGTTCGAGCAATCCTTCGCCCGCCACTACGGCGAGGAGCCGGGGGTGATCTCGGCCTTTGCAGAGCGGCTGGAACAGGCCACGATGCTCGTGACCTTCAACGGCAAGTCCTTCGACATGAACCAGCTTGCCGAGCGGGCTATCTTCCACGGCATGGGTATAGACAAACACGCCAAACCCCATCTGGACCTGCTGCACGAGTCGCGGCGGTTTTGGCGCGGCCAGGTGCCGAACTGCCGGCTGCAGACGCTCGAGCAATGCCTCTTCGCTCGGCGCCGCGTGGGCGATATCCCCGGAAGCGCCATCCCCGACGCCTACCACCGCTTCGTGCAAAGCGGCGATGCGCGTGAGGTCCGAGATATCATGCACCACAACCTGCTGGACCTGCTGACGATGGCGCAGATTCTCTGCGCGATGCTTACCGGGCGGGGGCCTGATTGGTGACGGCAAGGCGGCGGCCTGGTGTCGTGCGGTTCAGCGGGAAACCAGTCGCGGCGTGACGAAGAAGTACAGGTCGCTCAACTCTCGCTGCGAGCGGTGCTTCTTGAACATCCAGCCGAGGGCGGGAATATCGCCCAGTCCCGGTGTCTTTTCCTCACGGGTGATTCTGCGGATCATCCGCAACCCGCCGATGACCAGCGTGTCCCCGTCGTTGACGGTGACGGATGTTTCGGCCTCGCGGGAATTGATCACCGGATTGACGAGCGGCTCGGCCTCCTGCAGCGAGTTCACCGACCGCCTCGGCGAAAACCCTTCGACCGTCGAGACGATGGTTATCATGTGCATCTTGACGACGTCACCGGAAACGGCCCTGGGCGTGATATAAAGCTGCACGCCGACCGGCTTATAGGTGACCTCCTCGGTGACGAAATTGTCGCCGCTTATTCTCCCGGATTGTATCGGGATCTCCCGTCCGGCGAGCATGTAGGCGGTCTCACCGGAGGCGACAGTCATGCGGGGCGACGCCACCACGTTGATCAGCCCCTCGTTGACCAGCGCCTGGAAGGTCGCGTCGAGCGTCACACCGGCGCTTTCAAACACCTTCATCAGTCGCAATACCGACCCCTGAAAGCCGCCCGCGCCGCCGCCCAGCGACTCGAGGAACCGCGCGGGGTTAAGCGTGGTAACCAGGGATTGTTCCTGGTCGGAGGAAAGATGCTTCAATACGCTCTCGACGCCCACCTGGAAATCGAAATCGCTCCGGACCTCGAAGATCCGGGCGGTGATTTCCGCCTGCTTGTTGGGCTGGTCGATCATGTTGAGGCACTCTATGACGCCTTCTTTCATATCCTCGTCGCAAGTTACGACGATCGTATTTCGCTCGACCAGGGCCGACGCCGAACCATTGTCCCCCAACTGTTCGGAAACGAGGGAAACCACCGGCGCCAGGTCCGCTTCATCAAGCGAGACGCTCCGACGGTCTGTACCGCCCTTGTACTGGGAATTCACGCGCACTCCGCCATAGTGACGAAGCTCATAAAATATCTTCACCCGCCCGTCCGGCTGCGGCAGGACGGGTATATCCCGCGGCAAACTGCTGATTTCGGTCTCGGTTTCGTTCCCGGTCTGCCCCGGCTCAAGGCGCAGGGCCGGTTCCGACTCCGACTGCGGTTCCTCGCCGTCGGAACTCCCCCGGTCCTTGGCGGCTTCATCTTGCTTATCCTCGCCCTTCACCTCCTCGCGCGCCTCGGCGAGTTGTTCCCAGATAGGACGCGGAGCCAGCTGTTCGAGTCTGCGCCAGTCCGCTTCCGTAAGCTGCTGTTCTGTCTCGCCATACGCGGCTGCGTCCGCACTGGGGTTACCTGAAATCACCCTCGGATTGGACGGCGAGTGTGACCACTCGCCCAGTTCGGTCTCCTTCTGCACGGAGTTTTCCGCGCAGCCGAAGACGCCGAAGGCGAACACCGCCGCCAATGTGACCATCCCCCATATCCTGCAGTTTTTCGTCAGCTCTTTCGCGGGCATGGTCAAACTCTCCCGTAGCAGCCGGATTCCAGGGCAGACAGGCCGGCAGACTCCTTTTACGGTGTAACGTCCCCCCATCAATGGTGTTTCGGACAAAATCCGCTACAAAATCTTCCCGTATATATCTTTGGTTGCCCCCCACGGAATCCGTCGCAAGCTCTACTGATACAATATCGGCGTAATAGCGGTTGGTTTTTGAGGAAACCCGCCACTATGATGGTCTGATTTATAGCCTTCAAGGCCCCGGTTGTCAAGGTTAGGCGTAACACCTTTACTGTAAATCTCTTACGCTCTGCCCCGCAATATCGCGAGCATCTGCTCGTGGCGTGTTCCGTCGTTGGCGACCACGCCGAAACCCATGCCCTTGTAAGCCCAGACGGACCAGCCGATGCCCTCGGCGTCGAAAAGCTCCAGCGTATCGCGGAACCACCGCAGGCGGTCCTCGTCCGGGGCGAGATGTACCACGCCGAACTCACCGCAGTAAATTTGCGCGTCATTGGCGTCGCGGAACTCCAACGCCGGGGCGAGAAACTCCCGCAGCATGTCGCGGTCGTGCCCGCGGTCGCCGTAAAGGTCGGCGAGCTTGCCCAGGCGCCGGGCGACGAAGT
>JBKHJB010000239.1:0-3035 GCA_046538345.1 Phycisphaerae bacterium | reverse complement strand
CCCGGCAATACGTCTATAGACGCCCTGTATCTGCTCTACCATCCGGCGGTGGTCGAACATCTCGCGGCAAAGTTCTCGGCCGGCCGATCCGAGCCGCTCGCGCAGTTGAGGCGCCTCGGTGAGCGTTTCTATCGCCAGCCGCAGGCCCTCCACGTCATTCGGCGGCAAGAGTATCCCCGTGTCCGCGGATACGACCTCCCTCGCCCCGGCGATGTCGAAGCTCACCACCGGCGTGCCTGTGAGCATCGCCTGCGGCAGTGTCCGCGCGAGCCCCTCCCGCAGCGAGCAGTGCACAAGGATATCTGTGGCGTGCATGACAGCGGGTATCTGATCCGGCGGCAAAAGTCCGGTCAGGTGGAATCTGTCGGTGAGGTCTTTCCGGGCAATTTCCGCCTCGATATCTTTTCTCAGCCGGCCGTCGCCGACCAGGCAGAAGTGCACGCGGTCGTCCTCGACCTGCTCCGCCGCCGATAGCAGCAGATCGTGACCCTTCAGCTCCGCCAGCCGGGAAACCTGCGTCACCAGTACGGCGTCGTCGGGAAGGTCCAGTGCGCTTCGGAATTCGTCTGCCTCTCGCGGACGGTTCAGGTATGGCTCGACCTCCATGCCGCTGTAGATGGTGGTGTACTGATCGGGCGTTCCCACGCCGGCTGCGAGCGCTTCGTGCGTCATGGCGTCGGCTACGGAGATTATCGCGTCGGACCGCTTCGCCGCCCGGCGTTCCAGCGCTATATACAGGCGATTGCGCCACCACCGCTCGTAGCTGTGGAACGCCAGCCCGTGGACGGTGTGGACCACCTTCATCCCGCCGAGAGCCTCCGCGGCCTTGCGGGCGAGTATGCCCGCCTTGGACGAGTGCGTGTGTAAGATATCCGGCGACAGTTCTGTCAGCAATTCCCGCAGGCGTCGGCCCGCGCGGGCGTCGCGAAAGGGGTGTATCTCCCTCCGCAGCGAATCGATGACCTCCACGCGATAGCCACCCGCTTCGGCACGGCTCATAAGTTCGCCTTCAGGACCGAGCGGCGGTCCGGTGATGAGCGTAACGTCGTGCCCGCGGTCGTGCAGGCCCTCGCAGGTCAGGACGGTGTTCTCCTGCGCGCCTCCGAGTATCAGCCGGGTTATCACGTGGCAGATTCTCATGTCGGTCTGAAAGTCGCCGCCGGCCGTTACAGCCGTACGCTCAGCTTCATGCCGGCGAACGCACCATCGGAGACATCGATACGGTTCTGGTCGCGGTCATCGTATTCCTCGCCCTCGAAGAAGAAGCGGTCGAACGCGTAGCCCGCAAAACCCTCCAGCGAGACCTGCTTGCTGAGTCGCCAGACCGCGCCACCCCGGACCTGCTTTGAGTAGAAGTAGAGCCGGTCGTCATCGTCCGCGCGGTCGTGGCGGAGGAACCGCTCGTGCGACCAGTCGAACGCGGTGTAAAGCTCCAGTTGCTCCAGCACACGGTAGCCCAAACGTCCGTGTACCGTCCGCGGCAGCAGGTAAGACGCCGTAAGCTCTACCGCCTCCATCGCCGCCGGCTGCCATCGAACGGACGCAAGCGGCGCCCCGGCCAGCAGTTCGAAGTTTGCATCGGGCTGCCAGTGCCAGCCCACCCCCGGCAGCGGTATGTGTCGGCAGAACTCGCGCGTGTTGGAGTAATTCAGCAGAAAAACCCAGGCGGAGTTGTCCCCGGCGGGCAGGCGGTAGAAGCCGGTGGCGTCCACAGACACTTCCTCGTCGCCGGCGAAGGGCTTGTCCGAGGGCGAGCCAACCGCTACCCGCGCGCCGAGCAACTGTCCCTCATCCAGCAAGCGGCGGTAATTCGCTCCGACGCGCACATCCCAGAGGTGCGCGGGGAAGTTCTCACCGGTGTCGGGAAATATCGCGCCGGTGTCCATGTCCCAGGCGTCCAGACCGGCGGTCATCGAAAGCTCGTTGACGTCATCCGACCAGATCGGGCTGAACACCCGCGTCGAATGCGTGGTCCAGCCCATCTCGGCGTCCTGCTCGCTGACGCTGCGCGAGCAGTCATGCTCCACGTCGTAGCTGACCGACGTTTTTTGCCGGCCGAAGCCCTCCGGATCGAACCAACGCAGCAGATTTTCCTGCCCCGCCGCTACCTGGGCGACCAAGGCCAAAGCAACAACGGCAATCACTGAACGATTCATGGACCTTTCCTTTCGTCTAACGTCGGCACCGCTTCGCCGATGGAAGCATTTCAACGGATTCTGGCACGACCTGCAAGAGTTGGTATTCTATCCGGCCGGATTGCACCCGAAGCGGTTACAGAAAGGACCGAAGCCATGATGGCAGATTCAGATGTTCAGCTTAACGCCCTGACCGACGCCGAGGCCGCCGACGGCTGGAAGCTGCTCTTTGACGGGACAGACCCCGCAAAGCACTGGCGGGGCTTTCGCAAGGACGACCTCCCCACCGGCTGGGTGGTGGACGACGGCGCCATCCACCGCGCCGAAAAGGGCGGCGATATCATCACGCTGGAGCAATTCTCCGACTTCGAACTGAAGCTGGACTGGAAGGTCGCCGGTCCGGGCAACAGCGGCATATTCTTCCGTGTCAGCGAGGACGAGGACGCCGTCTGGAAGACCGGCCCGGAGATGCAGGTTCTCAACGACGACGTACACCCCGACGGCAAAAACCCCCTCACACAGGCGGGCAGCAACTACGCCCTGCACGCGCCCGCCGTCAGCGCCTGCAGGCCCGTCGGCGAATGGAACCACGTGTACATCCTCGTCAAGGGCACGCATGTGGAACTTTGGCTAAACGACCGGAAGGTCGTCGAGTACGAGCTTTCCAGCGACGACTGGAACCGACGCGTCGCCGAGAGCAAGTTCTCGAAGTTCCCCAATTACGGCCGGGTGAAGCGCGGGCACCTCGCGCTGCAGGACCACAACGATCCCGTGTGGTTCCGCAACATCAAGGTCCGCCCGCTGGACTGAGCAACCGGTCGATGCGGACGGCAATCAAGCCGGGGCTTTCGCCGGACGGCTGTGGCGGGGATAATCCCCCGCCATGAGTGCGTCCGACGG
>JBKHJB010000238.1:0-3036 GCA_046538345.1 Phycisphaerae bacterium | reverse complement strand
CTAGCACGTAGGTCGGGCATACATGCCCGACATAAACCCGTAATTCCCCGCGCCAGACGGGGCAATGCCGAAGGCATTCCGTTGGGAGTATTCCCGGCGTCCATTTCGCCAATGTCGGCACGCCGTGAAAGGTGCCCAACCGAAAATCTTCAATCGAAAATCGGCATTCGCCAATCTGAAATATCCCCTGTATCCCATGCATCCCTGCTGATATAAAAGCGGTTGGTAAGCTCAATAGCCCAGCAGCTTCATGGCGTTGCGCCAGAGGATCTGCTCGGTTTCCTCTTCCGTCAGCGGAAGCTTGCGGAAGTCGGCCAGCTCGGTGTCCTGTCTCGCCCAGGGCCAATCCGTGCCGAAAAGCACCTTGTCCGTCCCGTGACGGCGGATCATATCCGCCAGCCGTTCCGGCGGCAGGTAGGAGACCGTGAAGCTCGTCTCCATGTAAACGTCCGTGCCGATAAGGTGCTCGTCCACCTCGAGCCAGCTCTTCCAACCGCCGAGGTGAGTCAGCAGCAGCTTCAAATCCGGATGCCGCTCTATCACGCGGCGCATGCGTTGTGGCGAACCCCGGTCGTCGTCCGGCGGGAAGGCGATATCCAGCCCGCAGTGCGGCGAGACAAAAACCCCTTCGTCGGCGGCCGCCGCGTAAAGCTCGTCCATACGCTCGTCGTCCAGCGGGAAGTCCTGGTACATCGGGTGCAGCTTGATGCCGACGAAGCCGGCCTTGGCGAACTTGCGAACCCACTTGGCCTTTTTGTCGGTGTCCGGGTGCAGCGACGGCAGCGGCTCGATACGGTCCGAGCGGATGGACTTGCACCATTTGAATATGCCGTCGGCCTGGTCCGGCTTGGTGGCGATGGCGCAGACCAGTGAGACGTCCAGGTCCGCCGCGTCCATGGACGCCAGCAGCCCGTCCACCGTGCCGTCGCCCGGCGCCTTCCACGGGCACTCGCTCTCGAGCTTGGCGATGGCCCGCTCGGCTATCTTGTCCGGAAACGCGTGCGTGTGTGCATCGACTCCGCTCATGATGCTTCCATAATGCCCCGTCCGCTCCACGCGTTCAAGGGCGCGCCTTGAAATGCGCCCCGCCGGGTGGAATACTCCGCCACCCACGGTTTTGTCCGCCGGCCGGAAGGATGCCGATGCCCGTGAAAAGATTCGAACAGAATCCGCTGCTTACGCCCGAGGACCTCGAACCCACCAGACCCGGGCTGGAGATCATGTGCACGCTGAACCCAGCGGCCGTGCGCTTCGGCGACGAGATACTCCTGCTGGTCCGCGTCGGCGAGCGGGCGCCCTCGGACGAGACGCACCTGGCATGTGTGCTGTACGACCCGGTAACCGACGGTCTCCGCGTGGACCACATCCCCCGCGACGCGCCCGAGCTGGACACCACCGACCCGCGGAAATACTTCTACAAGGGCGAGGTGTTGCTCACGAGCATGTCGCACCTGCGCATCGCCCGCAGCCGCGACGGCGTGAACTTCACGTTCGACCCCGCCCCGGCGATTTTCCCGTCCACGCCGTACGAGGCCTACGGCTGCGAGGATGCCCGCATAACCTGCATCGACGGGAAATACTGGATTACCTACACGGCCGTCTCCGACCGCGGCGTGACCGTCGCCCTGGCGAGCACGGAGGACTTCCGCGAGTTCACGAAGCACGGCATCATCTTCCCGCCGTACCAGAAGGACGTGTGCATCTTCCCGGAGAAGGTCCGCGGCATGTACGTCTGCCGCCACCGGCCTTATATGAGCGAGTTCAACCCGGCATGCATCTGGACGGCGTACTCGCCGGACATGCTCTCGTGGGGCCGCCACGAACAGACGCTCGCCCCGACGCCGCGGACGTGGAGCGCGCAGCGTATCGGCGCCGGCGCGCCGCCGATACGCACCGACGCCGGCTGGCTGGAGATTATCCACGGGGCCGACGATTTCGGCGGGTATTCGCTGGTGCCGATGCTCACTGAGCTGGAGCATCCGGAGCGGGTGATTTCGGTCGGATCCGAGCCGGTACTGCGAGCCGAAGCCGACTACGAGCTTAGCGGCGTGCTGCACAACGTGGTCTTCTGCAACGGGATTATCGTGGACGACGACGGGACCATGACCATCTACTACGGCGCCGCCGACGAGGACTGCGCCGCTGCCGTCACGACCGTAGATGAGATGATCGACGCCGCACGGCGATAGGCGCGGGCGTGGGGCACGAGAACACGAATTCCACAAATCCGCACGGATGACACGAATACGCACCAGCGTGTAGGGCGAGTCCCGCCGGGAATAGCGGGCTGGCAGACTGTTCCGCGAGCGGCAAAGCTTCCCGGCCTACTTACAGCAATGAGAGATTAAGACTACGTAGTTGTGGTTCGCGTTTGCTTCCGCAGCGTCTCGACAGCTTGAGCGATTGCCTGTTCGTTGGGAGCAACCGATCCCCATTCTGTCCAGAAGTTGCGGGTTCCACTTGCAGGCTTAATCGTCGGCTGGTCCAATTTGATCCGGGTAGGAAGAAGCACGGCATCGCCGAGCAGTAACGCTTCCCCTGTATCCAATAAAGGCATCAGATCGGTAAGGCCACTCATCGAATCTGGAACAAGTCGTCGAACAACGCTCTGATCCTGGTCATTGGTCAGGCGGAGCACAAGGAAGTTGTTACACTGGCTCAAGATTGTGCGACTCACGTCAGAAGGTCTCTGACTAACAGCAACTATCGACACCCCGTATTTTCGTCCTTCCTTGGCAATGCGTTCAAACGCTCGCAAAGCCTGCCGTTCAACTGCATCGGCGTCCTCTTTGACAGGTAGGTATAGGTGGGCCTCATCGCATATCAAGGCAAAGGGAGTACGTTTCTCAGGATCCATCCAGAACTGCACGTCATAAAGGAGACGTGCAAATAACCCCACGATAACGGGTAGGACGTCGGACGGCACCTCTGAGAAATCGACAATCTTGACGCCACGATGGTTATCATCAGAACAGAGAAATCTGCCTCCTCGCTATTTCCTGTGGGTAGCCTGAGCGAAGCTTGGTAGCTTGAAGT
>JBKHJB010000041.1:0-14052 GCA_046538345.1 Phycisphaerae bacterium | reverse complement strand
GCTTCGGCGTCCTTGCCTGGCTTGTCCTCGGCGACGGCCGAGCCGCCACACAAAAACTTAAACTACTCTAGCCCAAAGCCACCCCGGCGTCCACCAGCCGAATGAAACAACGCCGCCGGAACGCAAGTACCGGGTGACGAAGCGATACGCGCGCTCAGTCTCCCTGCTGCTCATCGCGGTCGAGCGTATCCACCGGGTCCTGGAGGATCTCCGGCGGGTAGTAGCGCTGCTCGACCGGCTCATCCGCCGTGGGGTCGGGGTCCTTCCACTCGCCCGATTTGTGATACTCCCAAAGGGCTTCGGCGAGGTCTTTATCCACCACCCAGAAAGCCAGTGTCTTGTCTCCCGGATATTCCTCATACGGCGCGGGGGCGTGCTCGGGGTCCTTGATGTCGGGGTCCATCAGCCAGCCGTCCTCGGCCGAGACCCGCTTGCATTGGACCACCTCGCCGGTCGGCGCGTCTTCCGGAATCCTCGCGTCGGCTGCACTGCGCACGAACTGGGCCGAAAGCTTCGACATGTCCTCATTCCATGACACATGCCCGCCGTCGCGCTCCACGACCAGCGCCATGAGGTTGTCCGGGTTCTTCCGCCGCCGGTCCAGCAGTTGCATGCGGATCATGACCCACTGCGTCTGGTTGCGCTTGCTCTTGTCCTCGGCGTGCAAGCTGTATCGGCTGCGCAGACCCACGCCCAGGTCGCCGCCCTTAGGCCCGTATTCCTCGTACTCTCCGTTGATCGCCAGGAAAGGCACACCGGCAAGCGTGCGATATTTCGCTTCGGGATGCTTCCGGAGATAGTCGTCTTTGAGATGAAACAGACCGTCCTGCAGGTTGCCGCTCTTGAGGTGCAGTATGCCGATGACGCGGTCGGGCTTCCAGTAGGCGACGTTGCGGGCGTATATTCCGCCGGTGGAGTGACCCACGGTCAGCCAGGGGACAAGCTCCAGCTCCGGATGGCCGGTCTCCTCGGCAAGCTTCTCCAGCGTCCGGAGCAGGCGTTTGTCACTGTCATTTTCGACCCAGTTGAAGACTGCGTCCAGGCCCGGGTCGAAGAAGACTATTCCCAGCTTTTTGTCCTCCGCGGCCTTGCGCACGTGGGGGTCGCGACAGACCGTCCCGCCGTGTCGGATGGAATCGCCGATGATAAGCCCGCGGATGGTCTCGACGCCGTCGGGCAACCAGAGATGCGCCACGGGCGCCTTATCCGGCCTGTCGGGACGAGGCACAGTCAGCTCGTATTGCCACAACTGCTCGTCGCCCGCCTGGCTGGAGTTGTCCTGTCCGAACGCAGACGCTGCAAGAACACCAGCCGTCAGAAACACTGCGAAAAACACTTTTCCCGGACTCATTGGAGGTCTCCTCTCATTTTCAGCGACCTGCTCTCTCAAATATTACGCTCAAGGCACACTATGAGTTAAAGGACAGTTTTCGTGAACAAGCTCGGTCGGATTGCGAACTTCCATCGGCGATTGCTCAAGCCGCCGGGGTCCGACTGATTCCGATTTTCACATTCCGATGACGGCGATGAACCGCCCGGCCGATTCGCCTTCGGCTCGATAGCTGCAGAAAAGGTCGTTGGTGCAGATGGTGCAGACCGGGGCGATGTGGATGTTGTCCTTGCTAACGCCCGCCTCCCGCAGCCAATGCATGTTCGCACCCCAGAGGTCGAAGTGCAACCCGCCCCGCCGGCGCAGGAAATACCGCTGACCCGGCTCACCCATATGCTCGACGGCTGCGTCGAACACGTCCCGGCCCACCTCGTAGCAGCACACCCCCGCCGACGGCGCCACGCAGGCGACGATGTCCTCGGCGGCCGATTGGTAAAGCTCACACATGCGCCGCACCATCCGGGCCGATACGCCGCGGACGGTCCCACGCCAGGAGGCATGGGCCATGCCCACCGCGCCGGCGACCGCGTCGGCCGCCAGGACCAGCGGGCAGTCCGCACTGAAGCCCATCAGACCAACGCCCGGCGCGTTGGTAACCAGCCCGTCGGCCTTGCCCGCAAAACCACCGGCGGAGACGGCCAGGACCTCCGCACCGTGGACCTGGTCGCAGTAGGCAATCTCCTCCAGAGAGGTCAGCTCGCCGGCAACCTTCGCCGCGTGGGACTTGTCCCACCCCATGGCGGCGGCGTCCACGCCACGACGTGTGGTAACCACGTGGGCGTCGAAGCCCGCCTCATCCAGCGGGGCGAACCTGCCCACTACGCGAGTGCCGGACCAGCTCAGATGGAACGGCCCCCACGAATCAGGCGACATCGATAAGCACCTTGATATGCTCACCGGAGGCGGCGGCCTCTAACGCGTCCGGCGCTTCGCGAAGCGGGAACCTTCCGGTAACCAGGGCCGAGACGTCCACCGTCCCGTCGCGCAGTGCGGCTATGGCGTCGGGGAAAGGCCCGCACCGCGAGCCGATTACCGTAACTTCGTTTATCACCAGCGGTGCGAGGTTCAGCTCACCGCCGGCCGCGTGGGTGCTCTTGAGCACGATGACCCCGCGCGGGCGAACCGCCCGCATCGCCGTCTGAAGCCCCTCCGGCGAGCCGGTTGCATCCACCACCACGTCCGCGTCCGCACGGGGGGTAAACTCTTCGGCGAGTTCGGTCTGAATGCCGACCTTTTCGGCGGCTTCGAGCTTCTTCTCGTGGCGACCGATAAGCAGCGGCCTGTTTACCACCGTCTTAAGCGCCCGGGCGACGAGCTGGCCCAGTCGGCCGTCGCCGAGCACCACCACCCTGTCGGACCGTCCAAAGTCGAGCTGGCGGACTATCTGGAAGCCGGCCGCCAGTGGCTCGACGAAAACCGCCTGCTCGTCGCCGACGGAATCCGGAACCGCGTGGAGGTTGCGGACCGGCACGGTCACGTATTCGGCGAACACGCCGTCACGGCCGTCGATACCGAGCACGGTGCGATCGCGGCAGTGGTTGGAAAGCCCCGCCTTGCACATGTCGCACTCGCCGCAGACGCAGTTTATCTCGGCCACCACGCGCTGGTTCTGCCATTTCTTGGGACCGGCGACCACGGCGCCGACGAACTCATGGCCCATCACGCCGCTGAAGCCCATGTAGCCCCTGGTGACCTCCAGGTCGGTGCTGCAAACCCCGGCAAGGCGAACCGCCACCAGAGCTTCCGACCGCGAGGGGCGCGGCTCGGGGTAGTCCGTCCGCAGGCGAACATCCTCGTTGAATACAAGCGCGAGCATTACTCCTCCGAATCCGTCTTTTCGTCGGCTTCCTCGGCGTCGGAGCCGGAAAGGTTCAGCACGTCCCACCACCGTTGGTCCCGCTCGTCCGCTCCGGCGAGCAGGTCCTCTACGCCCACCTGTCGCCAGGCGTCGGCGTCGTAGCCCAGGTCGCGTCCGGTCATTTCGACAAGAGACCGCTTGGCCCGGTAACGCACGCTGAAGGCCGAGTCGTCCAGCGCATTGATGAGCGTACGGGCGACCTCCGGCCTGGGGTAGTGGCGCAGAGCCGCCGCACACGCCGCCCGCACGTCGGCCGAGGAGTCTTCTTCGGCGTGTCTGCACAGCGGCGCTACCGCCTCTTCGCCTGTCAGCGTACACAGCGACGCCGCCGCGTCGCGCCGCACCTGCTGGTCGGGGTCGTCCAGCGCCTTGACCACGTCCGGCAGGTAGGTTTTATCGTCGGCCTTGCCCAGCGCGCGGACGGCGGCGCTGCGGACGCGCGGGTCGGTGTCGCTCGCCAGCAGAGTCGCGTAACCCTTGAGGTATGGCTCCTCCAATCCCCAGTCCCGCGCCGACAACAGCGTAACGCCCTCCCTCCGACGGTCGGAGTCGTCCGCGTCGAACGCCATCGCCACCAGCTCCGACGCCGACGGTCCGAACATGCGGTTCTTGAGGTTCGATGCGGAACGGTCGGTGTTCGCACATCCGCCGAGTGCGGCGGCGGCAATGCACACACCCGTGAACAAAACCGGCATCAATAAAAGTCGATTCATGATTCCATCCGTGTCCGGGGCGTCTGAAACTCCAGCGACAGCGACTCGGCAAGCTTTTTGCCGGCCGATTCCAACTCGTCGGTACCCACGGCGCGTGCCTCGTCGATGGTCCTCGCACCACCGATGAATCTCGCTTCACCCAGTCGCCGGAAGCGTTCGACGCTATCGGTGGTAAAACATCGCAGCCGACCGCCCGACGCACGCGGCGAAACCGCGCCGGCAAGTGTCAGTCGTCTCCGCGCCTCGGCGGCCGCGGCGGCTGCCGAGCTGACCAGCGCGACTTCCGGACCCATCACCTTGGCAATGGCGTCGGAAAGCAGCGGATAGTGCGTGCAGCCGAGTATCAGCGCGCCGCACCGCCGGCGCTGCACGTCGCGCAGGTAGTCGCTCAGTACCGCCAGGACGATGGGGTCGCTCTGGTCCCGCCCTTCCTCGACTATCGGCACCAGCAGCGGACACGCGCGGGAAGCCACTTCCCTGTCGGGGTCTATTTCGCCAATCGCCCGCTCATATGCGCCGGAGGCGATGGTCCCTTCGGTGCCGATTACACCCACAGGCCCGTCCGTCCGGCGACAGGCGGCGGCCGCGCCGGGGTGGATTACATCAACAAGCTCAACGGGGCACGCCCGGCGAAGCACGTCCAGAGCGGCGGCCGAGGCGGTATTGCACGCCACCACTACCAGCTTCGGATTGTGCTTGAGCAGAAAGGCCAGGTCTTCTATAGCGAAGCGGCGGACGGTCTGAGGCGATTTGGTTCCGTAGGGCACGCGGGCGCTGTCGCCGAGATAGACCACGTCCTCGCCGCCGAGGGTGCGGAATATCTCGCGGACTACGGTAAGCCCGCCGAGACCCGAATCGAACACGGCGATGGGTCTGTCGGCGTCGGTTTGGGGTCGCTCACCGGACACTCCGGCAGCGTACATACGCCACGGCGTCAAAGCAAGTTCGTCCGGGCTTGCTTGTCAGCGCACGTCGATGTCGCAGTCCTGGAGGTCGAAAGGTTCGCCGCCGTCGGAGCCGTTGCGGACGAGGGGACAATCTATCATCCCGCCTCTCAATCTCCTGCCCCAGACGGCTGCGAAGGTTGGCTCGCCTTCGGTCCGTTCATAGACCCGGTCGGAACCGTTCTCGTTCTTCAATCCGGACCAGCTCGCCGGTGGTTCGCCTTCCGGCCAATCTATCTGGAGACCGTCGATTACGAGGTTGCTTATACCGTCGGCCACCACTGCCGCACGCGCGGCGCGGGCTTCGGGCGAGTGGACCGAGAACTGGTGACTACCGGCGCCGGGTGCTGTGGGTGCGGGGTCGTCAATGACGGGGTAGCTCAGCCGAACGTCGCGGAGCAGCACGTTCTCCACGCGATACCCGTCGGCCGCGGTCATAAGTATCCGACCGTCGGTCCGCGCGATGAAGTTGCTTATCTGCACGTTGCGTATTACACCCGGACCGAACTCCTCGCACCGAGCGTCGATGTGGATGGGACGGTTCAGGATGAATCCGCTGTCCGTGTCGCAGACGACGTTGCTGATGATGATGTCTTCCTCGGTGCAGCCGCGCCAGTTGTAAAGCCCGATCGCCCGCGTGGAGGCATAGACCACGCAGTTGCTGAAGGTAATCTGCCGCATATCGTGGACGCTCTCGTTGGCGCCGAGCTTAAGCGCCACGCAGTTGGTGCGGATGATGCAATTGTTGACGGTAACCCGCTCCAGCGGGCATGAGTCGTGCGTAGTCTTGAGCACGATGGCGTCGTCGCCGCACTCGATATAGCTGTCGGAAATCATCACGTCGCGGCAGCCGTTAACGTCGATACCGTCGGTGTTCGGTCCGAACAGAGGGTTGACCAGCTTTATCCCGCGAATCCATACGCGCCGGCACATGTGCGGGTGCACTGTCCAGCCGGGCGAGTTGGTGATGGTGAGGTTTTCTATCCGCAGGTCGGTGCAGTTGACGAAGTCGAACATCGGGCTGACGCGGGGGCTTTTCGCGCCTATCCACGCCCGGGGCGCGCGTTGGGGTTTCCAGAAGGCCGGGCCGTTGCCGTCAATGGTCCCGCCGCCGGTCAGCGTCACATTGCTCGCGCCCTCGGCGACTATGAAATGGTGCACGTGCCGGTCGCCCCGGCGGCTGTCCTGAACGGCCGGGTAGTCCTTGATATCGCCGCTGCCCAGCAGCGTCGCGCCCGGCTGGACGTTGAGCGTCACATTGTCCTTAAGGTGGATGGTCCCACAGACCCACGTCCCCGGCGGGACCAGCACCACGCCCCCGCCGGCGGCGGCAGCGGCGTCTATCGCCTGCTGGACCGGCTTGGTGTTCACGCTCGTGCCGTCGCCGACGGCGCCGTACTGCGATACGTCATGAATGGACATCTATTCGAATTCCTCTCGTAACGTCACCGGTTGCCTTGCTGATTATTCCGCGGTTTGGCGCGTCCGAGCGGTCCGCCGCCGCGAGTGAGAACCGGCGATATCACCGTCCGGGGCGGTCAGCCGCCTCCGTACTCGACGAACGCCTCGCAGGCGATATTCTGTAATTCCTGCGTGATGCCGATGGCCTCCGGTGTCGGGTAATTGCCGGCGACGAAGCCGCCTCGCGGGCGACGCGGGGCCGACCGGTCCCGCTGTGCTTTGCCCTCCGCACCGGGCGGAGCAGGGAAGCCGCCCAGCTTCTCTATCATCTCCTTCGCATCGCCGCGGATTTTCTCCACGTCGCGGGTCTGCAACGTGCGCTGCGTATCCACCGGGCACCAGAACGCCACGCGTCCGCCGAATCGCTCGGCCAGCAGGTCGATGCCGTGGACCCGTGGCTGGTCGAACTGAAGACACCCGACTCCGAGGGAGATCAGGTCCTCGATGATGTCGGTCATCTTCCCGCAGGAGTGCATTATCACTATCATCCCGCGCCGCCGCGCTTGACCGGCAAGGGCCTCGAACTCCGGAGCGAAAAACTCCCGCCACATCTCCGGCGATATCATCAGCCCGCCCTGTGTGCCCCAGTCTTCAGGAAACATCACCGCGTCGGCGCCGGCGTCGGCGAGCCGGTCGATGGCTTTGATAAGCTCCGCGCGGACCAGCTCGTTGAGCCGTCGCACACGGTCCGGCTGCAGGACCAGGTCGCAGAGGTAGTTGTCCAGTCGGCGGAGCTTGCGGGCGACGTTGAAAGTGAAACCGGGCAAGTGGCCGATGCGGTAGCGGTGCGGGTCGGCGGCGAAAGCGGCGGCAACGTCCGCGTAGTCGTCGGCCCGACCGAGGTCCGGCGGCTGATAGTCGTCCAGGTCGGACCAGTCGGTGATCGCCGGCTCGACGACCTCGCCTTTGTCGAACTCCGTCAGCGACGCCCAGGTGCAGCCCCACTCGTCCACCCAGCGTCTGAGTTCGCCCGGCGCCGGGGTCACAGTGCGATCGACCGGGCGCCTGCGACCCGCGTGGACCGTATCGTTGGGATACGGCTGCGGCAGAGCGAAGCCGATCCGCGGGGGGTCGGCGAAAGTCAGTACGCTGTCGAAAATCTCTCGCTGCGTCTGCTGCCCGGTGGTGGGCTTCATAGTTCCATTCCCATCCTGGGCCGATCCATGTCCACTATGCGCCATTCATCACCGCGCTTCTCCCAGCGGATGTCCCACACCATCGACACCCTCCTGCCGGGATCGGAGGAAGCCCCGAGCGAGATAACACTGCTGAAGGTAGTCCGGGCTGTGGAGTTCCGCAGCTCGACCTGGAGGTTCACAAAATTGACGTCCCGGACGTTGAAGCGCTTTATCACACTGTCGGCCCGCGAGATGATCTGCTGCTTCGATCCGCCGAAGCCCTTATAGTCGTCTGCCAGATAGCGTTCGCCGGCGTCGGTACGGCCGGCTCCGGCATCGGCCGCAATCTCGCCGAGAGCGCGGGTTATCTGTTCGCGGTCTGTCTCCACCACGGCCTCGACAAGGAACACCGCACCGGCCAAGACCACCGGCGCCAGCAGCGACATCGCCCAGCGTGGGGTGCGACGCTCGTACCATACCGCCAGCAGCACAAGCTCCGCGAACCCAAGGGCCACGTAGATGTAAAACGGTTCCTCGAACAGGGCAGTTTTGATACCGTCCATGAGAGGGATTGTAATCCCCTGTGCCGTGGGAGCTAAAGTTTTTCCCGGGCGACCGGCGATAAGCCAACGGTTGATCATGGTCAAGAAAAGGCGCTCTCAAGGCGATCTGATGCGGATATCGGCGGCCGCCGAGGCCGCCGGCGTCAGCAAGCAGACCGTCGAATATTACATCCTCATCGGGCTTGTCGAACCCATCCGTGTCCCCGGCAAGCGCAGCCGTTACTTCGACCGTAACCTCGTGAGGCGAATCCGTCTTGTCCGGCGACTGAACAAATCCGGCTACACGCTGCGGGACATTCGCGAGACCTATCTGCGGAACCGCTGACGGGGTGCGTCCACCAACACAATGGCCCACTCGCAGGGACGGGGACAGAGGGCGATTTTTCGCTCGAGAGGCGGGAACGTGCAAAGACACCGCCGGTGCCGTTAGAATAATCCGCCATGGCCAAGAGGTTCGTAAAGATATCACTGGCGACGAAGTTCCGCCTGCTGTTCGGAGCGGCGGTGCTGGGGATCATCGCGGCCGCCCTGGCCGTGCCCTGGACGTTCACCAGGCGGCTCGCCGAGCAGACCGCACAGCGCCCCGGCGAGGAGCTGACCCGCCTGCGTCTGAACGAATGGCTCGCCAGGCACCCCACTAACCTCGCCGCGGCGGAAGATTCCGAGAGCAACGTCGTCGCCCTGCACACCGCCGGTGACGTAGCCGGTCGCCGCGGACCACTGTTGATACGCCTCGGCCGGGATATGACCTCCGAACGTCTCGACGCCACCGGCCGACAGGCGATGCGGGCGTTCGTGCGAAACGTCAACCAACGATTGGCCATCATCCGCACCGAGAACGACGCCGGCAGGACCATCTATCGCTGCTTCCGCGCGGTCCGTGTCGAGCCGACCTGCATGCGCTGCCACGGACCTACCGAGCCGGTCGAACGTCAGTATCAGCCCGGACAGCTCGTCGGCGTGATAGACGTTTCCATACCCGGCGAGGACGCCAGTGGCTGGCTGGTCAAGGCGACGTGGTGGGCGTTCATCATAGGCGGTGCGCTGGCGGGTCTGCTTGCGTTCTTCCTGTTCTCGCTCATCAGCCACCGACTTGTGCTGCGACCGGTGCGGCAACTGCGCAACCTCGCCGACAAGGTCGCCGAGGGCGACCTGTCCGCCCGCAGCCGGGTAAGAACCGGCGACGAACTCCAACACCTCGGCGACAGCTTCAACGAAATGCTCGACGCCATCAGCACGCAGCACGAGAAGCTTCGCTCGGCCAATAGGGCACTGGATTTGAAGCTCGACGAGCTTGCCGAGGCGAACGTGACGCTCTTCCATGCCAACAAGGTCAAGACCGAGTTTCTCGCGAATATCTCGCACGAGCTCCGCACGCCGCTGAACAGCATCATCGGCTTTGCCGACCTGCTCGCCGAAACCGGCGACGAACGCACCCAACGTTACGGTAGTAACATAGCCGCCGCCGCGAGAAACCTGCTGAACATGATCAACGAGATGCTGGATCTCGCGAAGATCGAGGCAGGCAAGGCCGTCGTGAACCGCGAGCGGGTCCCGGTGCTTGATATGTGCCGCACGCTGGTGGCGCTGATGCAGCCACAGGCCGACAAGAACCAGACACAACTCCGCTCGAAATTGCCCGAAGACCTGCCGGTCATCAACACCGACGGCGGCAAGCTACAGCAGATTCTCTACAACCTGCTTTCCAACGCCATCAAGTTCACTCCCGCCGGCGGTGAGGTGACGCTCTCGGCGCAGCAACACGAAACCACCCGCGGCGGGCGACGGGTTCGCGAGGTGTCCATCTCGGTAGCCGACACCGGACCGGGCATACCCGAGGCCGAGCAGCAGCGCATATTCGAGAAATTCTACCAGGCCGAGCGATCGCTCACCCGCTCCAGCGGCGGCACGGGGCTTGGACTGGCAATATCGCGCGAGCTTACCAACCTGCTCGGAGGTCGGCTCTCACTGAAAAGCTCGCCCGGTCACGGCGCCGTGTTCACCGTGACACTCCCGGTGGACGAGGAAGAAACTTCCGAGAGCTGACGCCACCGGCGCCGCGGGCCTGAACGTCACCACTCGGCCGTGCTTGACTTGCACACGTCACGCGGCGAACATACGCCTTTCGATTTCAGGATTACAGGTGTGCAATGCTGGAGAAAGTCCAGGCCGACAGGAAGAATAAGCTGCAGCAGATTCGCGAGCTGGGTATAGACCCCTACGGAGGGCGTTACGACTCGGCCGAGCCGGTCGCCGACGTAGTCGAACGCTTCGACGACGAAGGCGACCAGCAGACCGCCGACGCCGCGGGGCGGCTGATGCTCATGCGCGACATGGGCAAGCTCATCTTCGCTCACATCCGCGACGAAAGCGGGCAGATGCAGATATGCCTGCGCAAAAACGCCCTCGATGAGCAAACTTGGAAGCTCGTCAAGCTGTTGGACCTGGGCGACATAATCGCCGTAGCCGGCGGAGTGCAGAGGACGCGCACCGGCGAGGTGACCATCTTCGCCGAACGTCTGACGCTGCTGTGCAAGTCGCTGACCCCGCCGCCGGAGAAGTTTCACGGGCTTCAGGACGTCGAGGCCCGCTACCGCCGCAGGTACCTGGACCTGATGACCAATCCCGAATCGCGGGAGGTGTTCCACAGGCGGACGAGGATTATCGACCATATCCGCGACAAGCTGCGCGGGCGCGGCTTTGTGGAGGTCGAAACGCCCATGATGCAGCCGATATACGGCGGTGCGGCGGCCCGGCCGTTCGCGACGCACCACAACACGCTGGATATCGACCTCTATCTCCGCATCAGTCCGGAGTTGTATCTCAAGCGGCTGCTGGTCGGCGGCATGGAGAAGGTTTTCGAGATAAACCGCAACTTTCGCAACGAGGGGCTGTCCACCAGGCACAACCCCGAGTTCACCATGCTCGAGCTTTACCAGGCGTATGCGGACTACGAAGTGATGATGGAGATTACCGAGGAGCTTATCTCCACGGCCGCCGCGGACGCCTGCGGAGAGTCCAAGCTGCCCTTCGGCGACGAGCAGGTGGATTACTCTCGGCCTTTCCGAAGGGCGACTTACGATGAGCTGCTGCGTGAGCACGCGGGATTCTCGATGTTCGACGCCGACGCCGCCCGAGCCAAGGCCCGTGAGTTTGGCATCGAGGAGGCGAACAAGGACGATGCCGTCGTCGTAAATGACGTGTTCGAGGCGACTGTCGAGGACAAACTCATCCAGCCGACGTTCGTGCTGGACTACCCCGCGGACATCTGCCCGCTGACCCGCCGCCGCAGCGACGACGAGCGGGTGGCGCTGCGGTTCGAGCTGTTCATCGCCGGCATGGAGATAGCCAACGCCTACACCGAGCTTAACAACCCCGAGGTCCAGGAGGCCAACCTCCGCCGCCAGCTTCGTGGCGAGGAGGAAGGCGAGACCATGCGGGTCATGGACGAGGACTTCCTCAACGCCCTGCTGCACGGCATGCCGCCGGCGGGCGGACTGGGGATCGGCATAGACAGGGTCGTCATGCTGCTTACGAACCGAAAGAGCATCCGCGACGTTATCCTGTTCCCGCTGCTGCGGCCGCAGTCGTAATAACGCACCGACCGACGATGGTTGACAAATGTATAAACTTTTTCTCTCTCTGAGATATCTCCGTAGCAAGGTGCTGGCGTACTTCGCGGTGCTGAGCGTCGCGCTGTGCGTGTTCATGCTGCTGCTGGTCGTCAGCGTGATGAACGGCTTTCTGGAGCAGATAGAGGCCGCCGCAAAGGGTCTGCACGGAGATATCGTCGTCGAGTCCAACACCCTGTCTGGACTGGGGCGCTACGACAAGCTCTCGGCCGAGCTGGAGAAAGTAGAGCACGCCCGCTCGGCGTCTCCGTTTATCCTCACCTTCGGAATCCTGCGAATGCCCGGCACCGACTACCGACAGACGGTCCAGGTCGCCGGCATCCGTCTGCCCGAGCGGGCACACGTGAGCGATTTCGAGAAGGGACTGTTCGTTCAGAAGGACGTGGAAGAACCCACCTGGGATCCGCCACTGGAGAAGGTCCTCGAACGACTGCGAAGCGAGATAAGCCGGACACAGGCGATGCTGGACACCGTCACCGGCGACGGCGAAACCGACCTCCCGCCGGAAAAGGCCGACTTGGCCCGGCGCTTGCGGACGGCTATCAGTTTTCAGTCCGACGCCGCGTACACTATCGAGCGAGCCGCCGAACACAGGGATGAGCTGCGCGAGATCCAACAGCGGTTGTCCACCGCGCCCGCCGGTGCGACCGACGAAGAGCTTATCGAGCTTTCCGAGCGTCGCGACGCGCTGATTCAGCGCGGCATCCATCCGCCGCGCTACCGCATGATACTCGGTCTGGGAATACCCGGACTGAGCTTCCGCTCCGAAGACGGCCGCACCGTGCGGCTCGTCTCACCGGGCCACGAGATAGAGCTGGTGCTGGCGCCGCTGGGCAGGCGACTGGCGATGAGCGAGGTCGCCCCCAACCGCGCGATGTTCACCGTAATCGACGATTGCACCACGGACGTCTGGTCCGTGGACAAAAACATCGTGTACGTGCCCTTCGAGACGCTGCAGGAGCTTAACAACATGGCCGCGGAGTATTCCGCCGACGACCCCTCGAAGCAGGTCATACCGGCGCGGTGCTCGGCGATACACGTGAAAGTGGACGAGCGGCTGACCAGAGAACGCGACCTGAGGCCCATCCGCGACGAGGTGCACCGTGTGGTCGCGCGTTTCCAGCGGGACCATCCCGACGCCATGCCCACCGGCGTATCGGTGCAGACCTGGCGGCAGAGGCAGCAGGACGTCATCGCCCCCATCGAGAAACAGCGCACGCTGACGGTGATCATGTTCTCGATAATGTCCACGGCGATGGTCTTCCTGATACTGGTCATCTTCTACTCCATCGTGGTCCAGAAGACCCGCGAGATAGGCCTCTTGAAAGCCGTCGGCGCCACACACGGCGGAGTAGCGGGTATCTTCCTGGGCTACGGCATAGCCGTCGGCGTGGTCGGCTCGATAATCGGGACCGTCGGCGGATACTACTTCGTGCGGAACATCAACCCCATACAGGACTGGGTGGACAGCACGTTCGGTTTCCGGGTGTGGGAGCGGGACGTGTTCATGTTCGAGCAGATACCCAACGAGATGGACTGGACGGCGGCGGCGCTGGTTGTCGCCGGCGCGATCGTTGCGGGACTGCTGGGGGCGATCATCCCCGCTATCCGGGCCGCGAGGATGCAACCGGTGGAGGCGCTGAGATATGAGTAGTCTCGCCGTCAAAGCGTCCGACCTGCACAAGAGCTACAAGATGGGGAAAGTCTCGCTGCACGTGCTGCGCGGCGTGAGCTTTGCCGTCAAAAAAGGCGAGTTCGTGTGCGTGGTGGGCGCCTCGGGCAGCGGAAAGAGCACACTTCTGCACCTTATCGGACTCATCGACCGCGCCGACAAAGGGCATATCGCTCTCGACGGAACGGACATCGGCAAGCTCTCCGCAAAACGTCGCAGCCGGCTGCGCTGCCGCGAGGTGGGCTTCGTATTCCAGTTCTACCACCTCCTGCCGGAGCTTACCGTAATGGAAAACACGCTGCTTCCGAGCATGGTGGACTCCTCTGTAATCGGCTGGATGGCCGGACGCAAGCACAAGCGGACACAGGCAAAGAAACTCCTGGAGCGACTGGGGCTCGGCGAACGGCTGAAGCACAGACCCAAGGAGCTTTCCGGCGGCGAGAGGCAGCGAGTCGCCCTGGCGAGGGCACTGGTGAACTCCCCGGAGCTTCTGCTGGCCGACGAACCGACCGGCAACCTCGACAGCAAGACCGGCGGGAAGATTCTCGAGCTGCTCAAGCGATTCAATAAGGAGACCGGGCAGACCATCGTTATGGTTACCCACGACGAGTCGCTTGCCGAACAGGCCGACCGCGTGCTGCACCTGCGGGACGGACGGCTCAGCGGCTGACGCTTCATCACTAAGATCACCAGGTTCACTA
>JBKHJB010000040.1:0-14096 GCA_046538345.1 Phycisphaerae bacterium | reverse complement strand
CGGGGGGTTGCGTGCCTACGACAACAGCAGCGTCTTTGTCGGCGGCGGTGAGCTGACGCAGCTAAGGGCCTACGGTACCAGCAGCGTCTCTATCGGTGGTGGAAACATCGGAGAGCTGTATGCGTCCTTGCTCAGTTCCAGCGGCGATGTAACTGTCGACATAACCGGCGGCACCGTCGGTAGCGTTTCGTTCGGACGTATTCTCCTTGTGGGCAGCGAGCATCTGGAAATCTCCGAGACCCCAGCGGGCGATCTCCTCTCGCCGTTCGGACTGACATTTGCCGAAGGTACGGTCGATAGCTTTTCGTTGGGCAGCCTGTACGCCTACGACACAAGCAGCATGGCCCTTTCCGGCGGGGAGGTCAATAGTATCCACGCCTACGACAGCAGTATTGCCGACATAAGCGGGGGCACCGTGTCCCGTGTGTTTGCCAACAACGACGGCAGCATTGATATGAGCGCCGGAGCGGTAGGTTTCCTGGGGGCGGACGACGACAGTACCGTGGACATCAGCGGGGGAGAGATTGGTATTCTCCTTGCTTCGAATACCAGCGCCGTAACACTACACGGCTATGACTTCGAACCGCTTGAAGGCCTGAGCTTGCTGGAATTCGATCTGGTCGATGGCGTTCCTCAGTACGAGGTCATCGGCACGGGCACGCTCACCGGTAAATGGTTTGACGGTACCGAGTGGTCGATCGATATCGAACGGAACGACGCCACCTCGTACATCTACGCGGTGCCCGAGCCGGCGACGATGGCGATGCTGGCGATAGGCGGGCTGGGGCTTATGCTGCGTCGCAGGAGGATGGCCTGAAAAACGTGGGACAACCGCCCGCGGCCGTTATCCGCGAACCGGTGATAATCCCCCTGCCGGAGAGCATCGCAAAGGGCGGCGATTGCGTTGTTTCACCTGCTCTCGCCGGCGGCGGTGGCATGTTCCGGCAATCCAGTCGGCCGGGTCGTCGCGGCGCGGGAGTCTATCTGCAGCTGCTGGGCTTCTATGGCAAAGCGTTTGCCCTCGCTGCCGACCCGGCCGGACACGGCGGAGCTCAGAGATAAATCCCAACTGCCCCTGCCGAACCGGTAAGGCGCATCGTCCAGAAGTCCCGACAAATCGCCGGGCCAATCCGTCCCCACGAAATACACAGCCGGTATGTTGGACCCCAACGGGCTTTCGAAGACCCGCCGCACACATGCCCGCGTGCGGTACACTTCGCCCATCGCCGCCGCTGCCAGCCCGCGGAAGTAATCCGCCGCGCCGGGAACGTCGCTCAAGGCGTCGGCAAGCGAGTTGCAATAGTCCTTGGCCTGAAGCTTCTCCCCTTCGCCGCGTGCGAGCAGCTCGCCGCGACGGTAAAGCCAGGTCAGCATCAGCCCGCGCTGATACGCGGCGTATTCGCCGGGAGTTATCACCTTGCGTCGCCACGCGTCGTCGGCCCGCTCGGCCGCTGAGCAAAGCTCCATAGCGGCGGCCGCGACTTCAGCGGCAGATTCATCGTCCAGTCCGTCCTGGACCAGAACGGCCGCGATAAGATTCGCCGTCTCCAGTAGGTCGCCGCCCATGTGTATATCCAGAGCGGCTGCAGCCCGCTCAGCCGCCGCGAGCCGGTCCAGGCGGGGAATTTCGCCCCACTTGAGCAGGTCGGCGAAGGTCCGGGCCGCTGACAGCCCCAGCCCGGCCTGGCAGAATGCATCCTGCCGCGCGGCGTCCGCGACGGCGATCGTGGGCAAAGCGGCCGGGGTTCCGTCGGCGCGGGCAAACTCCGCAAAACGAGCGTCGGCAAGCTCGGGTCGCGTCCCGGCGACGGCCCATGCCCAGGCGGCGCGTTCCAGCGTTGTTAGCCCGGCCAGTCGGTCCGCGTCCAGTCCGCGCGTCTCGCGCGTGGCGAACATCCGCAGCGCGCGAAGCTCGGCGGGTGCGTAGCCCCGCTCCACCCGCTCAGCCGCCCCAAGGGCCGCGTCGGGGTATCCACAGGCGAGCATAACCCATGCCTCGGCGAGGTGGTCTTCCGCACGGCTCGGCTCGGAAAGTTGACGGGCGAAAAGCAGATGCGCCAGCGGCCGAGCGAGCAGGGATGCCCGCTGATGAAACGCCCCACGCGGCTCGCGCATCGCCAGCATCGCCCCGCACAGAGCGGCGGTGTAGTGTGCTTCGGGACAGGTCGGGGACTCCTCAAGGACATCTTCCACCCAGCCGGCGGCGGAGAGAATCTCGTCGCCCCGCAGTTCCAGCGCCAGGTCTCGCGCGCGGTTCAATGCCGCGAGCTGGTCGTCGGTCGCGGGGACGCCATCGGCCGACGAGGCAGGCGCCACAGACGCCCGCACGGCCCGGGCCAGTTCGCCGGCACCTGTGATAAGCTGCTCCCACGTGCCGGGCGACGCCCAGACGCGAGCTATCCTCTTTGGCTCGTTGCGACCGTCCAGCAGATACGCCCGCATGAAATGTCTCTCACCGTCCCATACCCACATCAGGCGTTTCTCACCGGCCGGCTGAACGCCGCCGTACAGTCCGTCCCCGTCGCTGTACACCCCCACCACTTCGGCGTCGGGGCGGGTGTCCGCATAGCAGGCCAGCCCCCAGTACCGCCATTTTGGTACGTGCGTGAAGGTATGCAGCCGGGCCTGGATCGTGAAGTCGCCCTCCACCGCGACGTGGGCGAAAGGCCCGTAGGGGTGACGGTCGGAGGCGGTCCAGTGTCCGACGCTGCGCAAGTGCAGGCGATCTCCGCTCCAGTAAGCGTCGAATTTATCCGAGGGTGAGCCGAGCATTGCGACTTCCGGGTCGCTCAGTGGCTCGCCGTTCAGTCGAAGGTCCTCGACAACGGCACCGGCGGTGTGTCCGTCGTAGTAGGAAAACAGCATCGCCCCGACGTACACTTCCCGCGGCATCGGCCTGCTGGTCCGGCCGATTTCCAGAAACTCGCCGTCCTCATTGGCCGCTGAAAAGATAAGGGTATCACCGCGCCTGCTTAGCCGGAGAGTTCGCATTTCGGGCCAGCCGGACGGACGAAGCTCAACACGCGGGAAAAGCTCGTCACGATCATCGCCGGCGCGTTCGAGGCGTCTGACGTCGGCCTCGCGCGCCGCGGAGAGGGAAAGCTCAGCGAGACGCAAAGCCGTCTCGGCCATCATAGGATCGTAATAGCGGGCGTATCTCGCACCCGGCGCGACCAGGTACAGCTCGGCGTCGCGCGGCGCGGCGGACGGTTGGTCCGCCAAAACCGCCGACGCCAGCAGGACCGCCACCAGGAATATTGGCGCTGTGCGCGTCACCTTCGGCCTTGTCGATCGGTTGAATGCGAGCATATGCCTGTCGATTCCATCGGCATCTGACGGGGCGAACGTTGATAGAGACGAAGGTTTCTCCCTGCCGGTTTCGGAAGCTTGGCAAGCGCCTACGTCTGCGAGTCATGCGCGCAAAACGGCAAACGCTGCCAAAACGACAGGCCCGCACCATGCCCAGCGGCGATGCCGACAACAATAAGAGCTTATGAATAAATACTTTACACAAGGCCGTGTGCTGGCACAGAGGTTGCTAAGTAGTAAAGTGGAAGCATCGAAGCAGTTGCGTTCAGACGGAAATGGTTTTGTCTTGGACCTTTTTTGACGGAAGGGAGGTGCGAATATGGCACTGGTACGCAGGAGAAATCAACAGCAGCAGGGCGCACCGCTGGCTCGGTTCCAGGACGAGATGAACGACTTGTTCGGACGCTTTTTCGAAGACTTTCCGCTGGCGGGCCTGTCCCGGACCGGGGCATGGTTCCCGCCCCTGGAAATCTCCGAGCGTGAGGACGCTGTGGTCGTCCGGGCGGAGCTTCCGGGCATGAACCGCGAAGATATCGACATCTCCGTCCAGGACAACCACTTGACCCTCACCGGAGAGAAGAAGGAGACCGAAGAGCAGCAGGAAGGTGACTTCTACCACAGCGAGCGCCGCTACGGGACGTTCCGTCGCGAGATACCACTGCCCGCCGGCGTAGATGCCGACAACGTGGACGCGAACTATCGCGACGGCGTCCTGACGGTGACGCTGCCGAAGTCCGAGGAAGCCAAGCCGCGGAAGATAGAGATCAAGTCCTAAGCGGCATTGCCGCCATGCCCATCCCCTCGGCGGACCAACAGGCCCGCCGGGGGATTTTTCATGCGCAGCGGACGATTCTTGCACGACCAACCGGCGGCGACATACATTACGTCATTACCCCTCGGAGCGAACATGTTGAAGCCGACGGACAAAAAGTGGCGTCTCTTCCGCGCATGGACCAGCCGGCACCCGGTCTGGTGCGCCTGGCAGGTGACATACCGCTGCAACTTCCGCTGCCGGTTCTGCGGATACTGGCGCGACCCGATGGGGCTTCGCCGCGAGCCGACGGTCTCCGAGATAGCCGACGGCTCCCGCAAGCTCGCGTCGTTCGGAACGCTGCTTATCTCGCTCGCCGGCGGTGAGCCGATGCTTCGCACCGATCTGCCGGAGATAGTGGCGGCCGTCGGCAAGCACCACTTCCCTTTCGTTACGACCAACGGATGGTTCGTCACGCCGCAGTCTGCGCGGGAGCTGATGCGCTCCGGCGCGTGGGGAGTGTCCGTGAGCATCGACTACGCCGACGGTGCGCAACACGACAGAAAGCGCGGCGCCGACGGGGCCTGGGAATATGCCTGGCGAGCGGTGGAGCTTCTCTCGGCCGCCCGCGTGCACGAATGGCAGCGGGTTAACGTGATGACGGTGCTGATGGACGACAACATCGAACAGCTCCCGGAGCTGCTGACCATGGCGGCCGACCGTGACGCCTACTTCATGGTGCAACCCTACGGGCATCTTAAGACCGGCTCGCACGCCTTCGAGCACAACGACGGGGCCGTTGCTCCCCGGCTGTTACGGCTGCGGCGGCAGTGGCCGAATTTCCTGTCCAACCCCTATTACCTCTCGCAATTTGACAGGTTTCTCGCCGGCGGCGTGGGCGGATGCAAAGCCGGACGGGCGTTCTTCAACATCGACTCCACCGGCGACGTCGCTGTCTGCGTCGAGCGGCGCGACCGACCCGTCGCGAACATCTTCAAACACAGCGGTTCGCAGATACACCGCCGTCTGCGCGCCGCCTCGCGCGAAAACCCCTGCCGCAGTTGCTGGTACAATTGTCGCGGAGAAATCGAATCTCTATACCGCCCCTACGGTTTGCTCAAGTCGCTGCCCACGCTGCTGTTCGACCGCGGCCGCGCCCCGGCGCAAAATTATTAACCTTCCGTCAGGCGTTCCCAAATGCGCACTTAATATCCCAGTCGTAGCATCGGAGCCGTAGCGGCAAGCTTTCTCGGCTCCGGCAGAGCGCAGGCGCCAGCCGCGGCAAGCGGGAAACCGGTGCGTATGGACTTGAGCGTCGAACCGGTGCCCGCACATTCTGGTAACAAAAGCAACCACACGCTACAATGGCGAGTAAACTGAGGGATATTCGCCGAAGACTCCCCGTTACGCCGGCGAAAACACTGATATGAACGATATACTTCTGGCACACAGACACCACCATCAGCCGAAAAAGGCCCGTCTGAAGCACCTGGTATGGACGGCCGCGGGATCGTGTGCCCTGGGCGGCTTGTTCGCATGGCGCCTCGAAGATCACTGGCTGCGGGTCGAGCAGGCGGAGATGCCGCTGAAGAAACTCGGCAAGGGCTTCGACGGCGCTCGTCTGGTGCATGTCTCGGACCTGCATTGCAGCCCCATAGTACTGGAGAGGTATCTTCGTCAGTGCGTCCAGCGGATAAACGCCCTGCAGCCGGACTTCGTGGTGATTACCGGCGATTTCATCACCGGGCTGAAGACCTACGCCAGGCGCGTCGCGCGCGTGCTCGACAATCTTCATCCGAAGGTCGCCACGCTGGCGTGTCTGGGCAACCACGATTACGGCATACTGCACCCTCGCGGTTTCGGGATGAACCGCGGACTGGCCCACTACCTCGCCGAGCGACTGGGGCATGCCGACATATTCGTCATGCTTAACGAGTCCAGGCGCTTCCAGCGAGACGACTCGGTCATCCAGTTCGCCGGCGTGGAAGACTTCTGGTCCGGCCGCTTCGACCCCGCCGCCGCTGTGGAGTACACCCGGTCCGACCGCCCCCTCGTGGGCCTCTGCCATAATCCCGACGGCGCGACGGCATTTGCCGCACGCGGCGCCGACTGGGTGCTCTCCGGTCACACTCACGGCACCAGTGCCGACGTTCGCGGCGTGTACGACGTGCTCCGACCGGCCAACCACAAGCACTTTTACGCCGGGCTGTACGACCTGAACGGCGACGGGAAGCTCTACGTCAACCGGGGGCTGGGCTACGCCCGGCGGATGAACCTGAACGCCAGGCCCGAAATCACGGTCTTTACACTCCGCGACGCGTGAACGCTCAGTCGTCGCCGTTGGTCTCGTGGATTACGTGTATGCGCACGTTGGACAGGAAACCGTCCCCTCCCCGGCGCGGGACAAGCTCGATGCCCTCTGAAACGTAAACGTCCTCTGCGCCGGCCCAGTTGTCCCCATCCGGCCGCGTCGGGCGGAAGTAGATGGTATTGTCCTCGCCCAGCGGCGCACAGCCGACGAACACACGCGGCTGCTCCGTGAGGAAGCTCCAGCTTGTCCACCGCCCGGGACGATCCGCCTGCGCCACCGGAGAGCGGGACAGGACCTCGTCGGCCCTGCCGTCGCCGTCGGTGTCCGCGTAGGCGACGTACACGACCGCTCCGAAGGCACCGGCCTCGGGATGTGCGGCCGCTACACGGATTCTGCGGCGCCCCTGCTGTTCCGGCAGCTTCCACGCCTGCACGCGATGCGGGGCAGCGGCCGTCTCCTCCAGCGGCTCGATAATGCCTATATCGGGAGCGTCGTACTCCTCGGAGCTGTACGGCTGTACGTCTCCCCGCGGATCGGGAAGCTCGGCAAGGTCGCCGCGGGCCTCCGCCAGCCGACGCTCGAGACGCTCGATTATTTCCTCCAGGCGGATCCGCTCGGTCATCAGCTCGCGAAGCCGCTCGCGGGCGGCCTGGGCGCCCTCGCCGCCGCGGGCTTCCAGCAGCTCGTCCTCCGCCTCCGTCAGACGTTGGTCCAACTGCTCCATATGCTCCAGGAGGATGCGCAGTTGCAGCTCCAGACGTCCGGCTTCCTCGGCGTCGGCCGGTCGGGTGGCCGGCTGCTGAGCCGACCGCTCCAGCTCCTCGCGTCGCTTACGTTCCACATCGGCCGGCGCCACCCACGCACCGTCTCGCCAGATAAGCTCGTGGCGTTCGGTCCGGCCGCGGTCGATCATGGCCGGAGGACTGTCTGTTGACAGCACCTCATACCCGCGATCCGGACCTTCGTAACGGGCGATTCGCAGCACTCGTCGAATGCCCTCGTCGCTCTGAGGCACGCGGGATACATCTTCCACCGTCCCGTCCTGGCGCGTTACCTGGTAATAGACCACGTTCGGCGTCTCGCCGCCGACGGGGACAGCAGCCGCCAGGACAGCGACCATCGCCGCTATCGTCACCGGTATTCGCCTTGTAGCAGACATAACGCCTCCTCCCGGCGCACAGCACGCGCCGTAGGTATTGTATCGGCGACTCCGGCCGGTCCAATCGGCACTTTGGCAAGTCATTATGACTTGCTTTTTCGTCGGTCCGCGCGTAGCATCCCGGTCCGAACGGACTCGGATGTCGGTCGGGCGCGGGCTATGAAAAAACTCCTCACCGCCGAACAAGTCGAAGACGCCCTGGACCACCTCTACGAGGCCGTCGTGAAGGACCTTCCTTCCGACGAGCGAATCGCCGTTGTCGGCATCCGCACTCGTGGTCAGACCATTGCGGGCCGGTTGGTCGAACGGCTCAGCGAGGATCACCCCGACCTTCAGGTGGACTGCGGTGTGCTGGATATCACCTTCTACAGGGACGACCTGTCGCGGCGGCGCGGCGCGCCGCTGGTGCGCGCCACGGAGATAGACTTCGACCTCGACGACGTCTGGCTGCTGCTGGTGGACGACGTGCTCCAGACCGGACGGAGCGTCCGGGCGGCGCTGGACGCACTGCACGACTATGGCCGACCCAAGGTGGTCCGCCTGGGAGTGCTCATCGACCGCGGCGGACGGGAGCTGCCCATATCCGCCGACTTCGTCGGAAAGAGCGTCAAGGTCAAGCCCGGAGAGCAGGTGAGGGTAAGGTTGCGGGAGAACGATGGCGAAGAAGGCGTCTTCATCACGGAAAAGCAGGACGGCTGAACCGGACGAGCCGACCACGGACTCCTTCGTATGGACGCGGAAGGACCTGTTGGGGCTGGATGATCTCTCGGGCGATGAGATTGCTCACATTCTGGACACGGCCGAGGGGTTCGCCGAGGTCTCCACCCGCTCCATCAAGAAGGTCCCGGCGCTGCGGGGCAAGGTGGTGGCGCTGATGTTCTTCGAGCCGTCCACGCGGACGCGGATGAGCTTCGAGCTGGCGGCGAGTCGGATGTCGGCCGACACCATCCAGTTCCAGTCGGCGGGTTCGTCGGTCTCCAAAGGCGAGACCACGCTGGACACCATCCGCAATGTCGAGGCGATGGGGGTGGATATCTTCGTGGTGCGTCACGGGCAGTCCGGCGCGCCGCACATGCTCGCCAGGAACGTATCGGCGGGTATCGTGAACGCCGGCGACGGCCGGCACGAGCACCCCACCCAGGCGCTGCTGGACATATACACCATCAGGCAACGGCTGGGGGACATCGAGGATCTGAAGGTGGCAATTGTCGGCGACATTGCCCACAGCCGGGTCGCCCGCAGCAATATTCTCGGTCTGCGCAAGCTCGGCGCCGAGGTGGTGGTCGTGGGTCCGCCCACGCTGGTACCGTCGGCCATCTCCGCGATGGGCTGCGATATCTCCCACTCTCTGGACGACGTGCTCGGCGAGGTGGATGTGGTGAATATGCTGCGGATACAGTTCGAGCGGTTCGGCAGCAGCATGTTCCCCTCCCTGCGGGAGTACAACAAGCTGTTCGGCATGAACGCCGAGCGGCTGAAGCGGTGCAAGAAGGACGTGCTCATCATGCATCCAGGTCCGATTAACCGCGGCGTGGAGCTGACCTCCGACGTGGCCGACGGACCCAACAGTTGCATCCTCCAGCAGGTAACCAACGGCCTGGCGATACGGATGGCCGTGCTGTACATGGTCAGCCAGGGAAGCGAATGAACGACATAATCATCCGAAACGGGCGAGTGATTGATCCGGCGAGCGGGCGGGATGAAGTCTGCGACGTCGCCATCGCCGACGGATTTATCACGTCGGTGGGCAAGGTCGATGCCAAGGCGAAAGAAACCATCGATGCCGACGGGCACATCGTCTCGCCGGGGCTTATAGACGTTCACGTGCACTGCCGCGAGCCGGGACACGAGGAAGAGGAGACCGTCGCGACGGCCGCGGCGGCCGCGGTCGCCGGCGGGTTCACCACCATCTGCGCGATGCCGAACACGCACCCGCCCATAGACGACGAGACGGCCGTTCAATACATACTCCAGCGGGCCGCGCGGGCCGGTCTGGCGCGAGTTCTGCCGGTCGGCTGCATCACGAAGGACCGCAAGGGAGCGGAGCTGGCGGAGATGGGTCTGATGCTCGAAGCCGGCGCGGTCGCCTTCAGCGACGACGGTGACGGCGTCGGCGCCACCGACGTGATGTACCGCGCCCTGCAATACGCCGGCACGCTGGACGTACCGATTATGCAGCACTGCCAGGACCCCGGCCTCGGCGGCGGCGACATGAACAGCGGTCCCGCGGCCGTCCGTCTCGGCATGAGCGGCATAGCCGCCTCCGGAGAGATGATCATGCTCCAGCGCGACCTGGAGCTGCTCAAGCGAAGCAACGCCCGCTACCACGTCATGCACGTCTCCACGGGCGAATCGGTGGAGCTTATCCGCCGCGCAAAGGCCGAGGGGCTTGCGGTAACCGCGGAGGCGGCCCCCCACCACCTGTTGCTGACCGACGCCGCTTGCATGACATACGACCCCAACTACAAGGTCAACCCGCCACTGCGTTCGGCGGAGGACGTCGAGCAGGTGCGTCGCGGCGTCGCGGACGGAACCATAGACTGCCTGGCGACCGATCACGCGCCACACGCCGCGGAAGAAAAAGAGCTGGAATTCGGACTCGCGCCGTTCGGGATGATTTCGCTGGAATGCGCCCTCGGGCTGTACGCCAAGGCGCTGGTGGAGACGGAACTGCTGGACTGGCCCGGACTGCTGGCGCTTATGACGGCAAACCCGGCCCGACTGATAGACCGCCCGCTGGGCACGCTCGCTGAGGGCGCCCCGGCCGACGTGACCGTCATCGACCCCCGGAAGCGGTGGACCGTGAACGTCGAGAAGTTCGCCTCGCGGAGTCGGAACTGTCCCTACCAGGGCTGGAAGCTCAAGGCCCGGCCGGTGCTTACCGTCGTCGGCGGACAGGTCCGCTACCGGCTGGACTGAGCCGACTCGCCCACCGTTCTGCGAACCGACTCGACATCGACCGGGCTGATAACGCCGCGGTCGGTGATAATCGCGGTAATCAGCTCCGAGGGCGTGACGTCGAAGGCCGGGCTGTATGTACGAACACCTTCCGGCGCCGTCGCCCGGCCGAACCCGTGCGTGATTTCCTCCGAGGCCCGCTGCTCTATGGGTATCTCTCCGCCGTCGCTTAGCTCCATATCGAACGTGCTGTGCGGAGCGGCTACGTAGAACGGCACATTGTGGTAATCAGCCAGCACCGCCAGCGGGTAGGTGCCGATCTTGTTGGCGACGTCGCCGTTTGCGGCGATGCGGTCGGCGCCGGTTATCACCATCTGCACCCGCCGGTCGCGCAGGACCACGCCGGCCATGTCGTCGGCGATGACCACCGTGTCGATGCCCGCCTGCATGAGTTCCCACGCGGTCAGACGACTGCCCTGCAGCAGCGGTCGGGTCTCGTCGCAATACACCGTGAAGGCGTGACCTTCGCCGTGGGCCAGGTAGATGCCCGCCGTGGCTGTGCCAATTCCCGCGGTCGCCAGCGCGCCGGCGTTGCAGTGGGTCAGAACGCCGGAGCAGCCCTTGATAAGCTCGACTGCGTTGTGCCCAATCTCCAGGCACATTCGCTCATCTTCCATGTGGATAGCGCGGGCTTCGTCGAGCATCGCCTCGCGAATTTCCGCAAAGTTCCCACCGGCGTCCTGTGCCCGGCCAAGCACGCGCCGAACCGCCCATGACAGGTTCACCGCCGTCGGCCGCGAGCTTTCCAGATACTCCGCGGCCGCTTCCAGTCCGGTCATGAAGTCGCTGCCCTCGGGCACCCATTGCGAGGCGACCACCATGCCGTAACCCGCGGCCACCCCTATCGCCGGCGCGCCGCGTACAGACAACCGACGGATTGCGTCCCAGACGCTCATGGCGTCGCGGCAGTCCAGAAAGACGGTTTCGCCGGGCAGGCGGGTCTGGTCGAGCAGCCGCAGGTGGCCATCCGCGGCGCCGCCGACCCATTCGACAACCTTAACCGGAGGTGAGATTTTCGTATGCGTGTGGTCCATGTACTAGAAAGTAGCGAAAGGCGACGTTTCACGCAATAACGCTCAGGCGTACAATGCCGGCGTGCGACCGCCCCGCGACAATGCCGACCCGCCGCAGCCACACCAGCGAAAGAAGCCGCTCTACCGGCGAAGGTGGATATGGATAACCGCCGCCGTGCTGGCGGCTTTCTGGGTGTGTGTAGGCCCCTGGCCGGTCCATACCGGTGGATACGAGGACACGAATTACGCCGAGGCGACATTCTCCCGGCTGGACGCGATCAACTGGCAGCCGACACGCGGACCCTTGCGGGCAGGCGCCGCAAAGCTGGACATAACCCCGCCGGTCGGCGTTCCGCTGGCCGGCTACGGCGGCCGCAAGCCAAAGGAATCCGTCGGTGTCCGCGATCGGATATTCGCCCGGGCGGTGAGTTTTTCCAACGGTCAAAGCACGGTCACCATCCTCGGCGGGGACATTCTGCTGGTAACGCCCAACCTGCGCGAGGCGGTTCTGGAACGGCTGGACGTTCCCGCGGAAGAAGTCTATTTCACGGCGACACACACCCATTCCGGTCCCGGCGGATACTCGCAGAGTTTTCTCTACGAGCTGGTTCTGGGGGACTACGACGAGTCCGTCGCCGAGCAATTGGCCGAGGGCTTCGCCGAGGCGGTCCGCCTCAGCAGGACGGAGATGACCGACGCGACGTTGCGCTTTGCCCGCGCCTCAGCCAGGGGCGCCTCGGCCGGTCGGTACGTTCGCAATCGCCTGGACAACAGCCCGGGCTACGCGGCGGCCGCCGCGCTGGTGGCGCAGGACAGCGAAGGCGCGCCCATCGGCTCGGTCGTGGTCTTTCCCGCTCACGCGACCTGTCTGGACGATGAGAGTCACGTTCTCAGCGGGGACTATCCCGGCGTGATGCAGAGCACGCTGGAAGACCAGGCCGGCGGCGTGGTGCTATTCGCGGCCGGCGCTGTCGGCAGCATGGCGCCGGTGGAGCGGAAACCCCGTGGCGAGGAGCTGATGCAATCCGCCACCGAAGACGCGCTGGCGATGCTTCGGCCTCTGGTTATCGCCGACGTGGAGGCGCCCGGCAAGCTGGAGATTTCCCGCCACGGGCCGAGACGCGAGACGGAAATAATCTCGCGACGGCTGAGAGTGGACTTGCCCGTGCAGCAATATCGCATCAGTCGCCGGTGGCGGCTCTCGCCGTTGGCTGCCGGATACCTCCACGGTCGGCGAACGGAGCTTCACGCCGTGCGCATAGGCCCGGTCGTGCTGCTGGGCATGCCGTGCGATTACTCCGGCGAGCTGGCGGCGGATTTGGATGCGCAGGCGGGCGATGTGCCGCTGACACCAGTTGTTACGAGCTTCAACGGGGACTACGTTGGTTACCTCCTGCCCCGACGGCGATATTGGGAGAATCACTACGAAAGCATGGATATGAATCTTTTCGGACCGGCATGCGGGGAGTACTTCAACGCCCTTTCACTGCGGGCAATGCGACTGATGGGGGATTATGCCGGCAAATGAATGTCCGCAGTTAAGGGCAAACGAAACTCAGCTTGCACGCCCACGGTGCCGATATATATCCTTAAGGTAACCGGTTGGGGTGCGGCCCGTCCCCGTGGATGAGTCCGCTCCGCAAAAATCGTCCCTGAGGGACGCTCCTTCGGGCGACACGCGTCCGGCCGACGACTCCAGGGAAGGAGCCGACGATGCTGGTGCTCTCCAGACAACGTGACGAATCCATCAAGATCGGCGACGATATCGAGATTACCGTCGTCGATATCCGCGGGGAGAAGGTCCGACTCGGCATAAGCGCCCCGCCTCACATTCCCGTGCACCGCAAAGAAGTGTATGAGGCAATCCAGCGGGAGAATCAGGCCGCCGCCGAGGCCAGCGGACAACAGCCGGGGAAAGTGGAGTCACTCGCCCAGCGCAAGCGAAGGCAGTCCGAAGCGGACGACGAAGACCAGGGCGAGCAGAAGAAGCAGGACTGACCCTCTTTGCCGGAAGGTTTCGCCCTTCCGCCTGCTTTCAGCGGGAAACTACGATTGCGGCTCCGCGGCCGTTTGCGCTTCGGCAACGTCGCCGCTTGCCTCGAATGCCTGTTGCAGCGCCGGCATGTTGACGACTTCCCCCAATGCTCTTATGCAGTCGGGGTCGTAGCCGGCCGGTGAGCAACGAATCAATTCGCGCATCGCCTGCAGCGGCGTCATCGCCGGCCGCCAGGGTCGGTCATGCGTCATGGCATCGTAGGCGTCGGCAACGGCGAGTACCCGTCCGACCGAGGGAATCTCTTCGCCGGTCAGTCCATCCGGATACCCCGTACCGTTCATCCGTTCGTGGTGGGTGCGAACGGCGGGCAGAACGTCCTGCAGCGTGGTGAGTGGCTTGAGCACCTCGCAGGAAACTTCGGCGTGCTTCTGGACGGTGCGGAATTCATCCGTGCCGAGACGTGACCGCTTGTTGAGTATGCTCTCGGGCACGGCCAGCAGACCGATGTCGTGAAGCCGACCGGCCGCATTCATCCGCTCGCACAGTCCGGAATCCATCCCCATTCTCCGGGCTATCTGCTCGCTCAAGTAGCCGATCCG
>JBKHJB010000237.1:0-3083 GCA_046538345.1 Phycisphaerae bacterium | reverse complement strand
AGAGACGCGGAGGCGAAAGATATATTCTTTCAACGGAATGCTTACGCCCTGTTTGATCCGGACCAATCTTAGGTCCGTAGCCCGGGCACACAGACCCAACGGCTCAGTGCTCGAGATACTCACTCGCCAGGATGAGGAACACGGCGGAGGTCCAGGTATATGCCCGGTCGCGGAGCCCTTCGCCGGTTAGTGCATTGAAGTTCTCGGCCATGCCTGAGCAAGTGCAGGTCCGGCAGAAGCGGCGGGCGACGTCCCTGGCGAAGTCGGTCTCGCCGACCGTCATCAGCGAGTCCACAAAGACCATCGTGGACGGCGCCCATACGGGTCCTCGCCAGTAGCCGTCCGGCTCGTACAGGTCGCTGGCGGGGTTCTCGGTGGCGAGTCCGTGATCGGTGAGGAATCGGCCTGGCGTTTTGAGACCGTCTATCAGCTTTCGCCGGATGTCTTCGGGCAGTCGTTCGCCCAGTACCAGCGGCAGGAACACCAGCAGCGTGTCACCGGCATCGGCGGTCTCATGCGTGCCGGACTGCGGCGCGGTGAAGCTCTCGCCGTTGAAGGAATGCTCCAGCAGCTTTGCGACCAGTTCATCGGCCCGGCGGGTCCACTCGGCCGACTCATCGCGAAGCCCAAGCTTGCCGGCGATTTCCGCCAGCACGTCCATCTGCACGGCCAGGTAAGCAGCCAGGTCCGGTCCCTCTATGGGCGGTCGGATGGCGAAGCAGGTGGCGTTGTCCCAGCCGGAGTCGTTTCCGTGGTGGTACTGCGGCATCCCGTCGCCGTCGCTGTCGCGATACTCGAACCACCAGTCGGTCCAGCGCGCGAGCGGCCGATAGATTTCCCGCAGCCGGTCGTGGTTTATCAGCTTGGTGTGGCGCATCATCCACCGCAGCGCCCAGCCCTGTATGGGCGGCTTGACGTAGTTCCACTGCCAGTGGTGGTCGGTTACGAAGTCGGGGAAGTGCCCGGCCTCGCTCTGAATTTCGAACAGCAGCATCACCTGGTCCCACGCCAGCTCGGGGTGGCTGTCCGCCAGCGCCATCGCGTTGAACAGATAGTCCCAACTGTACACGCGCTGCATGTGATTTTTGGACATCAGAATTCCGCGGCGGGTCAAAAGGCCTTGCGGCGGGACCGTCGCCGACCAGAGCACGTAGGCGGCCAGTTCTCCGGCTTCGGTGAACTCCTCCGGCATCTCCGGCAGACGGCCGCGCCAGGCGCGGAAGTCTTCAGCCGCGGCGGCCGCGCATTGGTCGAAAGACCGCTCGTGATCGCCCGTGCTAATCGCGTAGGGGCACTCGTCGATAGCCGCCTCCAGCCGCCCGTCGGCGTCCGGCTCGAAGTCGGCCGTTATGCTCAGGCAGCGTTTCTCCTTCCATGGCGCATCCACCGACAGGTTCCCGACAAGCGGCGTCAGGAGGTACTTGGTCAGCATGGAGCGGGCGTTTATCAGCCAGCGGCCGCCGCCGTAGCAGATGGCGTTGTCGGACGATTGCGGTTCCATAATCAGCCGCAGCGTCACGCCCTGTGCCCGGATGCGCAGGAGGTCCGGCTCGGGCAGGCACATCTCTGCGAAGCCGGCTTCGCTTTCCATTCGCAGCACGGTCTCGGTGGCGCTTGTCTCGAAGGGCACCTCCCGCCCGTCGGCGAGCAGGCGCAGGATAATCGCCTCCCGGCGAGCCGGGTAGCCGTGGACATTACGCAGCCACAGTTCGCCGTGGGGTCTGTCCGCACTGGGCCGGATGCCCACAGCCATGTACGAGTCGAATCGCGTAAAGGGCACTTGGCGCAGGTTGATCTTCATGTGTTTACTCCGACTGCTCGACGGGCCAGGGCTCCAGTGCCCCGCCGGCGTCGCGGATTTTCTTCTGGAGGTGCTTGACGTCGATGGCGCGGGTCTCGCCGGCGTCACGAGCCAGAGCGGCCGCGTAACCCGCCGCCTCGCCGATGTTCATCACCACGGGCATTATCCGCAGCGACGAATGGGCCGCACAGTCGGCGGATATACCGCGGCTGGCGATGAGCAGGTTCTTTTTGTGTTCCGGCGTCAGCGACCGATAGGGGATCTGGAAATATTCTCCCGGCGGCATCCGCTCGAGGCGCGTCTCGCCGGGCTTCTGGCCGTGCACGTCGATGTTGTAGCTGGAGCAGGCGACGGCGTCGTCGAAGCGGGCGCACTGTCGCCAGTCCTCCTCGCTGAGCAGGTAGTCGCCCACTACCCGCCGCGACTCGCGGATGCCGACGTGCGCAGCGGTCTTCATGAGATAGCAGTTCTCGAAGCCCGGCACGTTCGCCTTCAGCCACGCGACGAAGTTCTCCACGCGGCGCCTGCCTTCGATTTCGGCCCGGCTGACGTCGAAGACGTCCAGCGTATTTCCCGGTATGCGGATGGCGTTGAAATGCGTCAGTCCGTTGGGCGTGCGGTGGGCGGTGGAAAAGTGCGTATTGATGAGCGGCGGCTCGTCCTTATCGCCCTTGGGGACCATCTCGCGAAGGACCTGGCCGTTGAGCGGACGTGACAGGTCCTCCCCGGCGACGGCGAAGTTCAGCGTCATCGGCATCACGTGTCCGGAGTCGTCGCCGAAGAGTATCTCGCAGCCGGCGCGGTCGGCGACAAGGCAATCGCCCGTGCCGTCGATGAAGTAGCTTCCCGCTACTCGGATGGGTCCGCCGTTGTGGGCGAAGTAGCAGGCGGTGACGTTCGGGCCGTCCACGTCCACGTCGAACAGGGCGGCATGGAAAATCACGTCCACGCCCGCCTCGGAGACCATCTCGTCGAGGACGAGCTTCATCGGTTCGTCGTCGAACCTCGGGCCACCCTCCTTACGCACGTTCATCGCGCCTCTGGCGACCATCCGGTCTTTCAGCTCGCTGAAAAGCCCGGCGTTAACGACCCTGCGCGGCGTGTTTTCGTCGCAGCGGGTAAACTCCGACATGAACGGGTGGACGAACATGGTCGTCATGCCGCCGCCGAGGCAACCCTCGCGCTCGATGAGCAGCGTCTTCGCGCCGCTTCGACCAGCCGCGACGGCCGCGCCGATACCGCCGGGGCCTCCCCCGACAACCACTACGTCGTACCCTTCGAT
>JBKHJB010000039.1:0-14186 GCA_046538345.1 Phycisphaerae bacterium | reverse complement strand
AGCGCGTCGGGCGTGTCGGCCTTGTCCAGCTCCGAAAGTGCCGTCGCCTGAAGCTCCTGGATGTCCTCAAGCAGTGACATGGCGTTTTGTTTGGCCGTGGCGTTCAGATCGGCATTTTTGCGCGGTGGGCCTGCCTGCCGGCAGGCAGGCACAGCCCGCCCTACTTGTTCATGGCTTTTTCGACGATGGCGTCGAAAGCGGGCGGATCGGCGATGGCGATCTCGCTGAGCATCTTGCGGTTCAGCTCTATGCCCGCCTGCGAGAGGGCGTTCATGAATTGGCTGTACCGCAGTCCTCGCTGCTTGCAGGCGGCGGATATACGCGTCACCCACAAACGGCGAAAGTCGCGCTTGCGCAGTCGGCGGTCGCGTGTGGCATGGACGCCGGCACGGTAAGCGGCTTGCTTGGCCAACCTGTACCGCCGCGAAGCCGAGCCGTGATAACCCTTGGCGGCGTTAAGTTCCTTGCGGTGTCTCTGGTGTCGGGCAACACCCTTGCGCGTACGAGGCATGATAAACTCCTGGCGATCCGATGGACTCTCGTCTATAGCGGGATGTTCCGGACCCGCCTGCGCCCGGCGAGCGGGCCTGGCGGGCGCCCCAGAGGGCTCCCATCGGACAGGTTAAGATTCTTTCTGTTCGCTCTGTTCCTTCGGCGCCCGCAGGCCCATCAAGGCCCGGGCGTGTTTCGCAAAGGCGGTGGAGAAGCTCGTCGGCTGCCGATAGCGCCGCACGCGCTTGGCCGGCTTGTTGCTCTTGAGGTGCCCGCCGCCGGGACGACGGCGCAGCAGCTTACCTCGGCCGGTTACCTTGACCCGCTTCATCATCGCCTTGTTTGTTTTCATCTTGGGCATGATTCAACTCTCATGTAGTGTCCCATCCTGACGGGACGGGAAATCGTGCATTTTAGACATATCCCGGCCGCTGTAAAGCCCCCGTTGCCGAGAAATTGCCCGCAAGAGCAAAAACCGCTTCCACGGGCGTCCGCGGGAGGCGCGGTTTATGCCTGCTGCTTCTGCTGGGCTTCCTTGCCGCCCTGTTTGGACTTCCCCGATTCGTTGTCCGAGGACGTCTGGGCGGCTTTGCCCACCGGCGCCAGCATAACTGTCAGGCGACGGCCTTCGAAGCGCAGGCCCCGCTCGACCTTCGCGACGTCCGCAAGCTCCTCCTTGACCTGCTCGAAACGCTGCACGCCGACTTCCTTGTGGGCAAGCTCCCGGCCTCTGAAACGCAGCGAAAACTGCACGCGGTCCCCACGTTCGAGGAATTTGCGGGCACGCTTGAGCTTGATCTGAAGGTCGTGGTCGTCGATCTTCGGCGTGCGGATGCGGATTTCCTTCAGCTCAGAGGTATGCTTCTGCGCCTTGGACTTCTGTTCTTTCTTCCTCTGGGCGTACTTCCACTTGCCGTAGTCCATTATCCGGCAGACCGGCGGACGGGTGTTCGGCGAGACCTCGACGAGGTCCAGACCCGCGTCGCGGGCGCGTTTCATCGCCTCGTTCGTCTCGATGATACCTACCTGCTCGTTGTTTTCGTCGATCAGCCGAACCGGCGAAATTCGGATTTGCCTGTTGCAGCGAAGCTCTCTTGCGATGGTCGTATCTCCTTGGTTGACTCCCGCCGCGGCGACGCCCTCCGCGGGCGCCGTCACTGGCGGTGAATCACTTCTCTGGGGATTATTCTATCAGTCTGAAGCGCTTGTTGCGACATTTTGCCCCTTCGAGTCAATCTCCTGCCTGACCGCGCGGACGAATTCGTCCAATGTCCGGGCGCCCTGGTCGCCGGCGCCGCGGACGCGCACGGCTACGGATTCGGCGTCGGCCTCACGCGGACCAACCACGGCCATGTAGGGAACCTTCTGCATCGTGGCGCGGCGGATCTTGGCGCCGACCTTGTCGGCCGAGCTGTCCAGCTCCACACGAATGCCGGCTTCGCGAAGCTCTCCGACGACCTTCTCGGCGTAGGCGGAAACCTTTTCGCTGACAGGCAGGACCGCCACCTGCACAGGAGCGAGCCACAGTGGAAACGCCCCGGCGTAATGCTCTATCAGGATGCCTATGAAACGCTCCAGCGAGCCGAACGGGGCGCGGTGGATCATAACCGGCTGGTGCTGGGCGTTGTCGGCGCCGGTGTATTCAAGCTCGAAGCGCTCGGGCACGTTGTAGTCCACCTGGATGGTCCCGAGCTGCCACTCCCGGCCGAGGCAGTCGGTGACGACGAAGTCGATCTTCGGTCCGTAGAAGGCGGCCTCGCCGGCCTCTTCCACGTAGTTCATCCCCAGCTTGCGGACCACCTGGCGGATGTTGTCCTCCGCGAGGGTCCAGTTCTCGGCGTCGCCGACGTACTTGTCGCTCTCGGGGTCGCGCAGACCCACACGCACGCGATAGTCGTTCAGGCCCAGCACGCCCAGGACAAGCTGGGTAAGCTCCACGCAGGACTCCAGTTCCGACTCCAACTGCTCAGGTGTGCAGATGATATGCGCGTCGTCCTGCGTGAACCCGCGGACGCGGATAAGCCCGTTAAGCTCGCCGGACTGTTCCATGCGATATACGGTGCCGAACTCGGCCAGGCGCATGGGCAGGTCGCGATAGCTGAGCTGGAAGGCCTTGAGTATCCGCATATGGTGGGGGCAGTTCATGGGCTTGACGAGGTAGCCCTCCTCGTCTCCCATCGGTATCGGCGGATATTGCGAGTCCTGGTAGTAGGGGTAGTGCCCGCTGGTGCGATACAGCTCCAGCTTGCCTATGTGCGGTGTGGAAACGAGCTGATAGCCGCGCTTGACCAGCTCTCCCTTGAGCCAGTTCTGCAGCTCATCGCGGATGACGTTGCCCTTCGGCAGCCACAGGGGAAGCCCCGGACCGACCTGCTCGTCGATGAAGAACAGCTCCAGTTGCCGTCCCAGCACGCGATTGTCGCGCTTGCGGGCCTCCTCGATGCGATCCAGGTGTTCCCGCAGCGATTTCTTGTCGAAGAAGGCGGTTCCGTAGATGCGGGTCAGCACCTGCTTGCTCTGGTCTCCGCGCCAGTAGGCGCCGGCGACGGTGAGCAGCTTGAACGCCTTGACCTTGCCGGTGCTCGGCAGGTGAGGCCCGCGGCACATGTCCAGAAAGTCGCCCTGTTCGTACAAGCTGATGGTCTCGACCTGCTCGTCGCGGACGAGGTCGTCTATCATCTCGACCTTGTATTGCTGGCCGCGGTCGAGCAGTCGCTGTTTCGCCTCCTCGACAGGCAGCTCAAGGCGGCGGATGGGCAGGTCCTCGGCTACTATTTTCTCCATCTCCTGCTCGATTTTGGGCAGGTCCTCGGTGGAGATTTTCGCGGGCAGGTCGAAGTCGTAATAGAAGCCGTACTGGAAGTCGTCCGTAAGCGCCGGACCTATGGTGTATTGCACATCTTGCCCGTACAGCCGGATTACCGCCTGCGCCAGGACATGGGCCGCGGTATGACGCAGCACCTCCAGTGCCGGCTCATCGCGGTCGGTTACGACCCGGACGGAGTGCTTGCCGTCGTCCAGCTCGGACGTCAAATCCACAATCCGACCGTCCACCTCGGCGGCGACGGCGGCGTCCGCAAGTCGCGGAGAGATGTCCTCAGCCACCTTCAGTGGGGTCACCGCTTGCTCGTACCGGCGGCTGCTTCCGTCGGGCAGCTCGATTGTAGCACTCATGGTCCTTCTTCCCGTCGCCGTGGGGGCTTTTGCAGTCCCGGTCGGCAGAAAAAAAGCCGTTACACAAAGCTCCACCCGCATCGCGGCCGACACATCGCTCGCGCTGTCGCGCTGCGACGTGTCAGCATCGCGTCGTGGTGGTCGTGATAGTCATAGCTTTGCGTAACGGCCGGTATTGCGTTCAACGTATATAGCGTACCAGCGGGCGCATGAATGTCAATCGGCTTTTTGCTATGCCCAGCGGATCATGGCCATGTCGCGGGGGTTTTCCAGCAGCTCGTGACGCGGCATGACACGGACGGTATATCCGGTCATTCCGCTGCGGTCGCAGGGCATCTCGGCGGCGTAGCGAATGCGGTTGTCGCCGTCGGCGCCGACCTGCTCCATGCGCAGCGCGCGGCCGGTGGAGAGTTGACCGTCCTGGTCGAGAGGGCCGTAATACAGCTCCACGCAGACGTCCTCCGGGCTTAGCCCGCCGAGGTTGACCACCGTCTCTATGCGGATGTTGCGCCCCACGTAGGCGCCGTTGCCGGAGGGGTCCATATCATCCGAAACGCCCTCGATGTGGATGTCACCGAACCGCTCGGTCAGCTTGTTCCGCCAGCCGCTGAGATCCCTGGCCCGCGACATCTCATCGGCGGTAAGCTGCTGCCACTTCTGGGCGGCGGGGTAGTAGAATCGCTCGGAGTAGTTCCGGACCATGCGGTTGGTGTTGAACACCGGACCGAGCTTGCGGATGGCGGATTTCATCTTCGCGATCCAACCGCGGGGCAGGTTGTCCGGGCCCCGCTCGTAGAACAGCGGGACAATCTCTTTCTCCAGCAGGTCATACAGTGCCTGCGACTCGACCGCGTTCTGGTACTCCAGGTCGTCGTAGCTTTCGCCCGACCCGATAGCCCAGCCCACTGAAGGTTCGTACCCCTCGGCCCACCAGCCGTCCAGGATTGAGAGGTTGAGACCCCCGTTGGCGGCGACCTTCATTCCGCTGGTTCCCGACGCCTCCATGGGGCGCAGCGGCGTGTTGAGCCACACGTCCACTCCCTGGACCAGGTAGCGGGCGACGTTCATGTCGTAGTCTTCCAGAAAGACGATGGAGCGGCGGAACTTCTCCTGGCGCGTGATATGCACTATCCGCCGGATGAGGTCTTTCCCGGGGTTGTCCCGCGGATGCGCCTTGCCGGACATGAGTATTTGCACGGGTCTGTCGGAGTTGTTCAGCAGTTTCGCAAGGCGCTCGATGTCGGTCAGTATCAGGTTCGCACGCTTGTAAGTGGCGAAGCGGCGGGCGAAACCGATAGTCAGCGCCTCGGGGTCGAGTATTTCCTCGGCCGCGGCAAGCTCGGCGGCTCCCGCGCCGCGTTTGGTGAGCTGTTCGACGGTGCGACGCCGGGCGAAGGCGACCAGACGCTCGCGCCTGCGCTCGTGGGTACGCCACAGTTCCGGGTCGGGCACGTGGTCCACCGATTCCCAGACGCTCATCTCGGCGGGCTTTTCGTGCCAGCCCGGACCGAGGTACCGGTCGTACAGCTCCGCCATGTCGTTGCTTATCCAACTACGGGTGTGGATGCCGTTGGTAATGTAGCTTATGGGCACCTCGTCCACCGGTACGCCGGACCAGACATCCGCCCACAGTCGCCGACTGACGTGCCCGTGAAGCTTACTGACGCCGTTCCGGTAGCTGCTCATCCGCAGCGCCAGGACCGTCAGGTTCATCGGCTCGTCCTTGTTCTGCGGCTCCTGGCGAGCGAGCGAGAGGAACTGTTCCCTCTCCAGACCCAACTGGGGCCAGTATTCGGAAAAGTACTTGTCTATCAGCCAAGGTTCGAAAGCGTCGTTGCCGGCCGGTACGGGCGTGTGCGTGGTGAATACGTTGGAGGCCTTGACGATCTCGTTGGCTTCGTCGAAGGTCACGCCGCACTCGGCCATGAGCATCCGCGTCCGTTCCAGCGACAGAAACGCGGAGTGACCCTCGTTCATATGAAAGGCCTCTGGTTTGAGACCGAGTGCCTCCAGCAGTCGGATCCCGCCGAGACCGAGGACGATCTCCTGTCGGATGCGGGTTTCCTGGTCTCCGCCGTAGAGCTGGGCGGTTATGTGGCGGTCTTCGGGGGCGTTGTCGGGCACGTTGGCGTCGAGCAGGTACAGCGGGACCCGCCCGACCTGTACCTGCCATACCTGGGCGTGCATGGGTCGCGAGCCGAGCTCCAACTTTATCTGCAGCGGCTGGCCGTCCTCACCGCGTACAAGCCGGACCGGCATGTTGTGGAAGTCGTTTCGGGGGAACAATTCGAGCTGCCAGCCGTCGGCGTTGAGACGCTGACGGAAATATCCCTGTTGGTACAGCAGCCCGATGCCGACCAGGGGGATATCCAGCTCCGAGGCGCTTTTGAGATGGTCGCCCGCCAGTACGCCCAAGCCGCCGGAGTAGATAGGCAGACACTCGGTCAGACCGAACTCCGCGCAGAAATACGCCACCTTCGGATCCTCGCGGGACCCCCCATAAGTCTTCGGCCACCAGCCGGGATTCTCCAGGTACTCCCGCAGGTCCCGATGAACTCTCTTGAGATGCGAGAGAAAGCCCTCATCGGCGGAGAGTTGCTCCAGTCGCTTCTGTTCAACCTGTCCGAGCATGGCGACGGGGTTGTGATACACGCGCTCCCAGAGCTGACTGTCCAGTCGCCGGAAGACCTCCATCGCCTCGCCCTGCCAGCACCACCACAGGTTGTAGGCGATTTCCTGAAGCGGACGGAGATTCTCCGGCAGGTTCGGTTGTATCGTGAAGGTTCTAAGTGGTCGCATGGTTTCTTTGTCGTACTTCCGCCGGCGGCCGATGGCTCAACGTAAAGCCATGAGTCCGCCCAGGCGTTGGTTGCGTATTTCCCTGATTTCATCGGCAAATGTGACGGCTGGTATTACATGATTACTCGTTGTCAGGTAGCATTGTACGTCGGTCGATGCTCTATGATAGTACTGCTTCGGGAGGTTTTGCCGAAAGGTCTGAACTCCAGGTTCTGTCTGATAATCTCGGCGCAGGCCCAAAAACGAGCGGTTTTCCGCCCCACAAGGACGGCGAAGCCGAAAACGCCCTCGACGCAGCCGGACCGCGAATTAACAGGCGGAGTTCAAGGCCTCCCGGCGGCCGCAAGCGTGACTCGGCCGGGTCTCAATGCGTAGAATAAATTAGAGCCCTCACACTGGCGCCCCGGGCGGGGACGGCCCGATAGAGTGAAAAAGGCCTGACCGCCCCCGAAAGCCCAGGGCGTCTGTGAGAGCCGGTGACGGCGGGAGAAACAGAAATGAACGACCCGATACGAAAATTGACGATCGTGGCGGCGGTACTCGCGGTTTCGGTTGTTTCAGCCACCGGCCAGAGCCGGCGCCGACAGATAACCGACCCCCGCGACGCGACCCGTCTGGACCAGCCGACCCGCCGCAGGCGGCTCCAGCAACAGCAGTCGATAAACAGCCAGCTTTTTGTCACGGGGCAGGTATCAGGTCTGGCCGCATTCCGCGGTGACGTTCCCTACGGCGCGCCGGACTCCCTGAGAATCTCGGTCCCCAGCGGCGAGTTTGGGTCCTTTCGTCGGCAGTCTGTCGGTCTGCCGGACCTCCGCGACGGGGGCGTCTTTGGGACTAACGTCTATCGCGACCCGGCCACCACGGTCACAACGGCTGGTAGGGTGCTCGAGGATGCCCGCCTTCGCGGCAGGCGGGACAGTGATCAGCAGGACAGGCGGATCAGCGGGTCGCTGGCCGACGAATTGTACGTGGACGCAACGGCCGGTTACCGCCCCATAGCGCCGGTCGGGCAAGAGTCCTCTTCCAGGGGCGGGATGGACCTGCGGGTTCTGCCGGAGCAGTACAGTCCCAGACGCGAGGACCGCGGCGTGCGCACATCGGCCTTGGGGTCCGACGCCGGCGGCATGTTCGGGCTTATCCGCTCCGAGCAGCGCAGTGAGCTTGTCCGGCAGTTGCGGATGACCGATGAGCAACGCAGCCGGCTCCCGGTCGGCTCGCGGGTCGAATCCCGTGCGGATATGGTGGATGAATCGCCTCTTCGGACCCCTGAGCCCCGGGATGCCGACCAGTTGGAGGACGGCGCGGCCGGGCGGGAGACCCGGGCTTTTGTCTTGCCGCCGGAAGGTGAAGACGTGTACGTGGATCTGTTGGTGGCGATGCGCGACCGGCGTTGGCAGGGCGAGAGCGAAAGCCGATACGACTCGGCGAGGGAGGCGGAAACCCTTGTCCGCGGCGGCAGGCGCGGCAGAGGAGACGACGCGACAGTCCGTGCGCGCCCGGGCGGCGCGGTGGTCGTCAGCGGCCTGGCGGGCAAGGGCGGGGATCTGTTCAACCGTCACATGGAACAGGGCGAACAGGCCCTGAAGGAGGGCAGGTATTACGACGCCCGGCGCAGCTACGAGATGGCGCGTCTGGTGGACGACAAGAACCCGCTGGCGTCGATGGGCCTGGCGGTGTCCGCCTTCGCCGCCGGCGAGCCGGCGACGGCGGGGTTCCATCTGCACCGCGCAATGCAACTTTTCCCGCCGATTATGGAGACGCGCTTTGAGCTTACCGAGATGGCTCCCGAGCAACGGCTGAGAGAGATGCTGGACGTTCTCGATAAGCGCCTCGGAGACCGCGAGGACGCCCAGATGCTCATGCTCGCGACTTTTATGCACCTCAACCTTGGCGAGCGGCAGCAGGCCCGGCAATACGCTCAGCGTTTAGCCGAAGCCGCGGAGACAGACGCTATTTCCAGCAGTTACGCCGAATACGTGCTCACCGGCAAACGACCCGGTGACAACGCCCAGACGCCTTGAGTCGTTCCATCGATGCCTACGGCGCCAGACGCACGTAGTAAGGCAGCGCGGTCAAGGCCGTATCCCTGTCCAGCCGCAGCGCCAGGTTTATCAGATACGCCAGCTCCGGCGAGCGGCTGATGCCCAGGCGCATCAACTCGGCGGCTTCGGTCGATACTCCCCGCATACGCGGCGCCGCTGTGCCGCCGGTGCGCATCATATCCATCAATGTCCGCGGCTTCGGAAGCGTGACGAAGTAGCTTTTCTCCAGTCCGGCGGCCGACTGGGCGGCAACGACGGCCTCGCGCATACCTCCCAACTCGTCGATAAGTCCATTCTCGACCGCCTGTCGGGAGGTGAAGATCCGGCCCTCGGCGACGGAGTCTATGTCATCGATCTTTTGCCCTCGCGAGTCGAGAACCCGGCGGATAAACACGTTGTACGTCCGCTGGATCATGCTGCGAACCCGCTCGGATTCCTCCTGTGTCCACGGCCGTGAGGACCACATGCCGGCGTTCCGTCCGCGGGTGAACTGCACTGCGTTTACGCCTATCTTGTCCAGCAGTCCGGTTATTGCCAGCTTTCCGCCCACCACTCCGATGCTTCCGACAATCGCCGGCGGGTCGGCGATGATCTTGTTTGCTCCCAGCGCCACGTAATATCCGCCGCTGGCGCCGACGGCGCCTATGGATGCGATTATCGGTTTCTCACGCGCGCAGCGGCGCACCGCCTGGTATATATGCTCGCTCGCCAGCGCCGAGCCGCCCGGCGAATCCACCCGCAGCACCACCGCCTTGATGCGGTCCTCTTCGCGAATCCGCTCGAAAACGTCCGTCAGCGTTTTGGCGCCGACCATGGATTGTCCGAAAAGACCGTCCCCACTGCGACCCGGCGCAATCATCCCGTCTATGTGCACGATCGCCACGGTCGGCTCGCGCAAGGGCTGCTCCGACGGTCCTTCCATCAGCAGCCGCATAAGGGCGAACGGGTTTGAGAAGTCCGGCTTTTTCTCGGCAGGCGCGCCGTAGTCTTCCGCCCAATCGACACCTTCCGGATCGTCCGTTACCGCCGAGGCGACGTACCCACGCCACCGGGCGTGTTTGACCAGCGAATCCACAAGTCGCTCGCGGCGCGCCTCGATGGCGGTGAACGGACCGCGGTCGATTACTTCGCGGACCTGTCCGATGTCCGTCCCGCGTTGCCGCGAAATCTGCTCGCAGAGCTGCTCGTACAGGTCGTCCAGAATCCAGTTGAAGACCTCTCGCATCTGCTCGGACGGCTCGGTTTCTGTCAGCGGCTCGGCAGCGCCTTTGAACCGACCGGCCTGGATGAACTGCGGCTCGATACCCAGCAGGTCGAGCGTACCGCGGTAGAAGAACACCTCCGCGTCAACGCCGGTTAGCATCAGTGCGCCGACCGGGTCCATAGCGAGGTCGTCACCGGCCGATGCGACAAGGTAGGAGGTCATCCGCCCGTCGCTGAGGTAACAGTGGACGGGTTTGACCTCGGCCAGGCGTTGTACCGCGTCGGCCAGTTCGCGGGCCTGTGCCCATGACATCCGCGGAGAATCGACCTCCAGGGCGACGGCGACGACGGAATCGTCGTTCCGCGCATCGGCGAGGCGGTGCAGCCAGGTTCTCAGAGTGTACGCCTCCTCCGGACTGGTCCAGAGTACGAAGCCCGGCGGACTATCGAGCACCTCCCCGGCCAGGCGCATGTGCGCCACCCGCCGGGAATCCGTGGGCTGGGTCGTCTCGCCGTCCTGTGCGGCGGCGGTCGTGGCTATCGCCGTTATTACAACCAGCAGCAGCCCCCCGCGGCGGCGAAGGCGGTTTCCTCTATCGTACATGTGTCTCTCCCATCTCTCAAGTCGTGCTTCCCGGATGACGGGTACATTCTAGATTTTGCCCGCCCGCGGGGAAACTGTAGAATCACGCCATGCAGCGTCGGCGACGATCCGAACCGATGCCCGTGAAGTACTGGTCGGCGGCAGGGCTGATGCTTACCTCCTGGTGCAACGCCGCCTGTGCGTCCTGCTATCTCTGTTGTTCGTCCCGCCGCGGCGAGACCATGAGCGTGGATTTCGGGCTGCGGGTCTGGCGCGAGCTTCAGGCCACCTCACCGCACGGCTGCCGTGTGCACCTCTCCGGAGGCGAGCCGTTCGGCGACTGGGAGCGGCTGGTGGAGTTGTGCACCCGGGCTTGTCGTGAGGGACTCGGCGGACCGGAAAAAATCGAGACCAACGCCTTCTGGGCCGGCGATGCCGCGGAAGTCCGCCGCCGTGTAGAGACGCTCGATAAACTTGGCATGGGCAAGCTTGTCATTTCCGCGGACCCTTACCATCAGCAGTTCGTGCCCATCGAGCGATGTCGCCTCGCGGCCCGTGTGGCTGAGGAGGTGATCGGCCGAGAGCGAGTGCAGGTCCGCTGGCGCGACTGGTTGGCGTCGGGGTTCAACACGGACGCCCTGAGCGCCCAACGGCGCAAGCTCCTGTTCGCGCGATGGTCGGGCGACGGTCGCGACCGGCTCAACGCCCGTGCCGCCGAGATGCTTGGACCGCTGGGGCAACTCAAGCCGGTAGAGGAATTTGTCGATTGCAGCTGCAGCGAAGCCCTGCTTCGCAGCAAGCACGTGCATGTGGCTCCTGAGGGCAGCGTAATCCCCGGCACGTGCGCGGGCATCGTGCTCGGGCGTGCGGAGCGGGAATCCATCGGTGAAATATGGCAACGGCTGAACGCCGAATATCCGCGGCGCCGGGTAGTGGGGCGCCTGTCGGCGGACGGTCCGGCGGGCCTGCTGGCCGACGCTTGCAGGCAGGGCTTTCAACCGGCCGATGGTTACGCCTCGAAGTGCCATCTGTGCAGCGAAGTGCGGCGCTTTCTGTTCCGTAAAGGACTGGGCGGATGGGAGCTGTCGCCGGCGTGGATATATGAAAGACAGCAACAAATTGCTCCGGACGCAAACGCCGACGGGATTGAGAACGTAGAATAGACAAGGAAGGCAAAGCCCCTGGGCATTGTGAGCTTGACGCTGCCGTGTGGGGGGCGTACCGTACGGAAATAACCTTCAAGGCGGTCAACAGCTCGCCAGGGCATGTCCGAGGTTGCAGGCAATGGCGTCGCAAAGACCAAATGGCGCTCCCAGCACGTCGGTCGATTCGGAACTGGGACGCCTGATAGTGGAGCGCAATCTTGCCACCGAGCAGGAGGTGGAACAGTGCCGTTCTGTCCAGAACGAGCGAAGCCAGGCCGGTAACGAAAGCTCTCTGTCGGACGTGCTCATCGAAGAAGGTGTCGTCACCAGGCGTCAGATAGAGCGCGTCAAGAAGACCATAGACGACACCCGCAAGGGTCGGCAGATCCCCGGATACATCCTGCTGGCCAAACTCGGGGCCGGCACCGAAGCCACCACCTACAAAGCCAAGCAGGTCTCACTGGACCGCGTCGTCGCTGTCAAGGTGCTGCACCGCAGGTTGTCCGAGGACCCCGAGTACGTCGAGCGTTTCTACCGCGAAGGCAAGGCCGCCGCCAAGCTCAACCATCCGAACATTGCCCAGGCGTTCGACGTCGGCGAGGCGGGGGGTTACCACTACTTCGTCATGGAGTACGTGGAGGGTCAGGAGCTGCACGAACAGCTGGCCAAGGGGCAGGCATACAGCGAGCAGGAGGCGTTGCGGATCGTTATCCAGGTCGCCAGGGCGCTGGAGCACGCTCACAGTCAGGGGCTGGTCCACCGGGACGTCAAACCCCGCAACGTCATGATTACCAAAGACGGGACCGCCAAGCTGGTGGACCTGGGTCTTGCGCGTGACGTAACGGACATCGAGCGAGGACGCGCCGAAGCCGGAAGGGCGTTCGGCACGCCCTACTACATCAGCCCGGAGCAGATTCGCGGCAAGCTGGATATCGATTTCCGGGCGGATATCTATTCGCTGGGCGCGACGTTCTACCACATGGTCACCGGGCGGGTGCCCTTCGAGGGCGAGACGCCCGTGGCGGTCATGCAGAATCACCTGAAGGAGCAGTTGACCCCGCCGGACCACATAAACACTGATTTGTCGGCCGGCGTGGGCGAGGTCATCGAGGTAATGATGGCCAAGGAACGCCACCGCCGGTATTCCTCCACCAGCGATCTTCTGCGGGACCTCGAGGACATCCAGGCCGGTCAACCCCCGCTGCAGGCGAGAAAGCAGATCGACGCCGGCATCCTCAGCGGTTTGGCCGAGGAGGCCGAACGCGCCGAGGGTGAGGGCGGAACCGCCGTGCGGCAAAGCCCCCGGGGGCATGGGGTATTGTTGCCGATGGTGATCATACTTGCCGCTGCGCTCGTGGTCAGTATCGCTGTAAACATCGTCCTGCTGCTGGGGGTCACCTGACCGCCGGGATACGAAAGGTTCGCCCGGGTGGACTTGACAGAGCACCGGGGGGCAACCTACTATCCTTTCGCGAGCTTCCAAGGAGAATATCCGATGGCAGAGCAGAGTTCCGGGCTGAAAGTCTCCACCGAGGACGGCGTTACGGTTGTGGAGTTGACCCACCGGAAGATTCTCGACGAGATTAACATCTCGCAGATAGGCGAGCGGCTGAACGGGTTGGTGTCCGAGGCCGAGAAGCCGAAGCTGGTGCTTGACTTCGCTCACGTCTCACACATGTCCTCCAGCGCCTTGGGTATGCTGATTACCGTACATAAGCACATCCGCGAGAAAGACGGTGCGCTGCGCCTGTGCAACATCCAGTCGAGCATTTACGAAGTATTCGTCATCACCCGACTGAACGAGATCTTCCAGATAGCTGGGTCTCGCGAGGAAGCGGTGGAGAGTCTCACGTAGTATCGGCGACGTTCGGATGGTGGGTTTGGTGAGGAAGGTGGTCATCTCGTCGAAACTGACCGAGGCGCGTAAGGCCGAGGAAGCTCTCCTCGGCGAGGTGCGCCGTTGCGGCTACAGCGACTCGGCCGTGTTCGCCATCAAGCTGGCGTTGGAGGAGGGGCTTAACAACGCCATCAAGCACGGTAACGCCTACGATCCGGACAAGATGGTCGAATTGGAGTTTGACGTCACCCCTCAGCAGGCGAGCATCACCATCACCGACCAGGGGCAGGGCTTCGACCCCGATTCAATTCCCGACCCCACCGTCGATGAGAACCTCGAACGCCCCTGCGGGCGCGGTATCATGCTCATGCGGGCGTATATGGACAAGGTAGAGTACAGCGGGCGGGGCAACCGGGTCCGCCTCCTGAAACACAACCGGTAGTCGAGGTCGCCAGTCATGAACCAGCAGGGCGAGAACAACTCCACGCAGCTCCAGATAGACATCGAGGACCGGGGTGAGGCAGCCGTCATCGCCGTACGCGGCTCGGCCGGCATGGAAGACGCCGACCGTCTCAGAAGCGCCCTGGAGGAGTTGGCCGAACGGAAGGTATCCGTTATCGTGCTGGAACTCAGCGGGATGGACTTCATCTGCTCGCTGGGTCTGGGGGCGATCATCAACGGGCATCTCAAAAGCCGCCACCACCAGGGTCAGATTCGCCTGGTCAATCCGCAGAAGTCCATCCGCGACCTTCTGGAAACGACGCGGCTGACGCGACTGTTCCCCATCTACGGCGATGTTGACCAGGCGCTGGCCGGTTAAACCACGCCTCGGCGGTATTTTTTCGCAAAAGCGGCTACAGCCGCCGTCAGACAGCATGCCGTTGCCTGTGGCCGTTTTTGCGCAGCGATGA
>JBKHJB010000038.1:0-14274 GCA_046538345.1 Phycisphaerae bacterium | reverse complement strand
GGGTCGTCGGCGGGACGACGGCGTTTGCCCGGCCGCCGGCGGACGGTAGAATGTGCGGCATGGAACCCCCGAAGATATCCCGCCGCGACAGCCAGTCCGTCAGCGTGGGCGACGTCGTCATAGGCGGCGGCGCGCCGGTGAGCGTCCAGAGCATGACGAACACGCCGACCGCTGACGCCGACGCCACCGCCGGGCAGGTCCGCAAGCTCGCCGACGCAGGTGCGGAGCTGGTCAGAATCGCCGTCCCGACGCGCGAGGACTCAGCCGCTCTGACGGAAATAGTCCGCCGCTCGCCGGTTCCGATTATCGCCGACGTGCACTTCCACTTCGACCGGGCGCTTGAGGCAATCGACGCCGGTGTCGCGAAGATCCGCCTCAACCCCGGCAATATCGACGATCGCGAGCAGGTCCGCGGCGTTATCCGCGCCGCGGCCGACGCGAACGTCGCCATTCGTGTGGGCGTCAACGCCGGCTCGGTGGTCTCCCGCCGTGACGATTCCCGCCGGGCGGAAGAACTGAACCGGCCGATGGATGAGCTGATGGTCGAGAAGCTCGCCGACTACCTGACCGTCTTCGAGGAAGAGCGTTTCACACGACTGGTGCTTTCGGCAAAGAGTCACGACCCGTATCTGTGCGTGCTGGCCAATCGCCGCCTGGCCGAGCGGTGGGATTACCCGCTGCACCTCGGCGTTACGCACGCCGGTCCGCCGGAGACGGCTGTGGTGCGGTCCTCGGCCATGCTGGGGGCGCTGCTGATGGAGGGCATCGGCGAGACCATCCGGGTTTCCATTGCCGGCGATCCGGTGCAGGAGGTGGCGGTGGCTCTGGAACTGCTGTGGTCGCTGCGGCTGCGGCAGCGGCGGGGCGTGGAGCTGATCGCCTGTCCGACCTGCGGGCGGCTTCAGACGGACATACTGCCGATACTGGCCGAGGTGCGGAGCCGACTGGCGGACATCGACGCTCCACTGACGGTGGCGGTCATGGGCTGTGTGGTCAACGGTCCGGGAGAGGCCGACCACGCCGACGTGGCAATCTGTGCAGGTCGCGGCAAAGCCGTGCTCTACAGCCGGGGCAAGCGCCTGCGGACGGTCGATGCCGGCGAGATCGCCGACGCCGTCGAAGCCGAGACCAGGCGCCTCGCCGCCGAGACCGGCGGGTAACGAGGTCGCTTACCGCCAGAACTCGGTCTTAAGCTCCGCGCCTTCGCGTGTTCCGCGGATGAACTTTTCGACCTTCTTGAGGTCCTTGACGGCCGGTGCTTTCTCCACGCCGCTGGCGACGTCCACCGCCCAGGGCTGGACCAGGTCGACGGCGCCACCGACGTTTTTGGGGTTCAGTCCGCCGGCGAGGATGACGGGGTCGAGACCGGCCATGGCTCCGGCGGCGCGGGCGTCGGCGACCATTTCCCAGTTGAACGCCTCCCCGGTGCCGCCGCGGGCGCGGGGGCTGTAGGCATCCAGCAGGATCGCCGCCAGTCGCCCGCCGGCGCCTACGCCGTCCAGCCAGCGACGCACCTCATCCAGCCAGCTCTCGTCGCGCACGCGAAACGCCTTTATTACCGGAGCGTCTATCTGCGCGACCATTTCCGGCGGTTCGTCGCCGTGAAGCTGCACGTTGTGGATACCGGTCCGCGCAATTATCCGGTTGATGGTCTCGACTTCGGCATTGACGAAAACCCCCACTGCCGAGACCCACAGCGGCAGAGCGTCCACGATTGCTCGCGCCTGCTCCGGCGAGACCCATCGCGGGCTTTCCGCGAAGACCACACCGATGGCGTCGGCGCCCATCTGGGCGATTTTCAGCGCTTCCACCGGGTCGCGCAGACCCTCGATTTTCACACGCACTCGCTGCATTAAAGAAACTATAGCCACCGGCCGGGCCGCTTGCAATGTACGCGGCGCGCCTCTAGACTCGCGAACTACGCCGAAGTGTTCACACATTGACAGGAGAGCATCCATGAGCAAGCTTCGCATAGGTATCGTCGGTATGGGAGGCATGGGCAACGGACACGCCGGTAACATCACCGGCGCCAGCGCCCGCGACTTCGAGCTGTCCGCCGTCTGCGACATCGTTGGCGAAAAGGCCGAGGCCGCCGGCGACAAATATCACGTTCCGCATTTCACCGACGCCGAGAAGCTCTACGAGTCGGGCCTGTGCGACGCGGTCATCATCGCCACGCCGCACTACGTTCACGGCCCGCAGGTCATCAGCGCGGCCCGCGCCGGGCTGCATATTCTCTGCGAGAAGCCGCTGGAGAGCCGCATCGGCGTCGCCCGGCAGATGGTCAAGGAGTGCAAGAAGCGACGGCGCGTGCTGGGGGCCGTCTTCCAGCACCGCACCCGCGGGATCATGATAAAGGCCCGGCAGCTCGTGCAGTCCGGACGGATAGGGGAGGTCTTCCACACGCGTATGACCTGCCCCAACTGGTTCCGTACGCAGGCCTACTACAACAACGGCGAGTGGCGCGGAACCTGGGACGGCGAGGGCGGCGGCGTGCTGATAAACCAGATGCCGCACCACCTCGACCTGTTCCAGTGGATCGGCGGAATGCCGAAGCGCATGGGCGCGATGCTCGCGACGCGAGACCACGACATCGAGGTCGAGGACACCGCCAACATACTGCTGGATTACGGCGACGGCAAAAACGGGTACATCTACGCATCGACCGCCCACGAGCCGGGCGGCGAGCAGATAATGTTCTGCGGCGAGAAGGGCACGCTGATAATTGAGAACGATAAGCTCCGACTGGGCAAGCTGAGAATCAGCGTGCACGACCACATCCACGCCGGCACCAGCGCCAACGCCGTGGCCGACGCCTCCGGCGGCAAGCAGAAGGCGAGTTGGTCGGACGTGAACTACCCCGCGCGAAAGGGTAAGGTTGGACACCTGGAGATAGTCCGCGGCTTCGTCAAGCAGGTGCAGAGCGGCAAGGGATTGTACGCCAGCGGCGAGGACGCACTGGGCGAGCTGGAGCTTTCCAACGCCGCGTATGTCAGCGGCTTCGGCGGGAAGTTCGTGGACCTGCCGCTGGACGCCGGGGCAATCGACCGGTTGATACGCAAGATCGAGCGCGATCGCTCCACGGGCCGGGGCGGCGGACTGCGAAAGGCCGCCGACCGCGAGCTGAAAAAGCTGCTTAAATAGGCAGGGATGAATGCGGATAAACCCGGATGAAGGCGCAAGCCCGTGGGCGGTGTGGCCGAACCGGGGCACTGGCGCGGCGGGAAAGGCGGGTCGGACATATGAGCGATACGGATAGCGGCTCGCGCATTCGGAACATCTGTCTGGTGCTGTTGGCGGCGGTGGCTGTGGGGTTCTCGCTGTGGTGGCTCAAGCCCGTGCTCATCCCCTTTGTGTTGTCGCTACTGCTGGCGATTGCGGCGGCTCCAATGGTCGAGTTGCTGATGCGGAAGCTGCACATAGGTCATACCCCGGCCGTTGTTATCGTCATGCTGTTGGCGGCGGCGGTGTTGCTGGTGACGGGGCTGGTGGCGTGGCTGTCGGTTGCGCAGATGGCCGAGAATTCCGAAGTCTATGCCGCCCGCGCCGAATCGCTTCTCAACGAAACGCTTGCGGCGATCCAGCTGGGGAAACTGGGACTGACGCGCGAGGACGCAATTGCGGAGCTTAGCGCATACGGCAGAAACGCCGCTCGCGGTCTGCTGAGCCGGACGTCCGCCGCCGTTACCGACGTGCTCTCCAAGGGCGTGCTGGTGCTGATCTTCTTCGGCTTTCTGGTCTTCGGCGGCAGCGGCCGGCAGGCAAAACCCGGAAGCGACTGGGCGGGTGTCGAAGCCGACGTGAAGCGCTACGCACTGGCGAAACTCCTGCTGTCCGCCGCCACAGGGGTGCTGGTGGGTCTGATTCTGTGGGTGCTGGGTATTCCGCTGGCGGGCGCGTTCGGCATGTTGGCGTTTCTGCTGAACTTCATTCCAAGCATCGGCTCCATAGTCGCCGTGCTGCTGCCGCTGCCGGTGGTGCTGCTGAGTCCCGACATATCGACGACGCGGGCGGTGCTTGCGATCCTGCTGCCCGGCGCGGTGGAATTTACCATTGGCAACGTAATCGAGCCGCGGCTGATGGGCAAACGCCTGGGGCTGCATCCCATCGCCGTGATCATGGCGTTGATCTTCTGGGGCATGTTGTGGGGCGTGGTCGGGATGTTCCTGGCCGTTCCGATGACCGTTCTGGCGAGGCGCATAATGTTGAAGTCGGACGTTACCCGTCCCGCGGCCGAGCTGCTCGCCGGTAACGCCCCCGACTAACCGCCGGGCGCGGCGCGTTTTTACGGCATCGACCGCCGCCGGCTGTCCGCAAGACCGCTCCAAAGCCAGGTATTCCAGCTTCGACACACGCTTCCAATAGCTCGGCGGCTTCTGTGGTTTATCGGTCGCCTTGCGCAGTACAATGGTTTTGTATGGCCGATTCGGACCCGAGAGACACTCCCCCTCCACTTCGTGAGCAGGCGGCGGAGCTGCCGGCGGCGCCCGGCGTGTACCTTTTCAAGGATGCCGAGGGTCGGGTGCTGTATGTCGGCAAGGCCGCCAATCTCCGCTCTCGCGTCAGCAGCTACGTTCAGCCCGGGGCGAACCTTCTCGCCAGTCGTGGCCCGTGGATAGAGCGGATGATCCGCGAGGCGGTGGACGTCGATTACATCGAGTGCGAGTCGGAGGTCGATGCGCTTCTCAGGGAGAGCCGGCTGATAAAGGATATCCAGCCGCCGTATAATGCCCAGCTCCGCGACGAGAAGACATACCCGTACCTGCAGGTGACCACGCGGGAGGACTTCCCGCGGGTTAGCATTACCCGCCAGCCGCAGTCGAAGAACGCCCGGCTGTACGGGCCTTTCGTGTCGGTGGCGGATTTGCGGGCGGCGCTTCCGTTGCTTCAGCGGGTCTTCAAGTTCCGCACGTGCAACCTGGACATCTCCGAGGACGACGAGCAGCGGCGGCATTTCCGTCCGTGCATATTGCACAGCATAAAGCAGTGCACCGCGCCGTGCGCCGCGCGCGTGGGCAAGCAGGACTACGCAAGGCAGATACGCCGCTTCCGCCAGTTTCTCGAGAGCAAGGGCACGCAGCTTCGCCGCGAACTGACCCAGCAGATGCGGGCCGCCGCCGAGGGGCTTCAGTATGAACGGGCGGCCGAGCTTCGCGACGAACTGCGCGCGCTGGAGGCGCTGCATGATCGAGGCCTGGTCGATGAGCACGTCCAGCCGGAGGCGTTTTTTGTGGACCCGGCCGAGGGATTGCAGCGGCTGGCGGAGGTGCTCGGCCTCAATCACCAGCCGAGGATAATCGAGGCCATCGACGTCGCGCATCTCGCCGGCGGCGAAAGTTGCGGCTCGTTAGTGTGCTTCATCGACGGTAAGCCGCTGAAAAGCGCCTACCGCCGCTACAAGATAAAGTCCCACACAGGCAACGACGACTACGCCTCCATCCACGAAGTCGTCTCGCGTCGTTATCGCAATGCGGCCGAGGGCGAAGAGGTGTTCCCGGACATCGTCCTCATCGACGGCGGCCCGGGACAGCTATCCGCCGCCTGGTCGGCGTTCGAGCCGCTGGAGTTCGCTCCGCCGGTTCTGACGTCTTTGGCCAAGCAGGAGGAGGTCGTTTACGTTCACGGCCGGGACCAGCCGCTGCGCCTCTCGCGACACGATCCGGCGTTGCGTCTGCTCCAGAGCGCCCGCGACGAGGCGCACCGCTTCGCTCAGCACTACCACCATATTCTCCGCCGTCGAGCCACGCTGGAAAGCGACAAGCCCGTGCGCAAGCGCAGCCGTAAGAAATCACAGTCCTCGCGAGACCGGCGCAAACGCCGCAATCAACAGTAGCGGCGCCCCGTTCCGACACGGCCGCTAATCGTTTTCCTCAACGGGTTCCGGATAGCGGTCGGCGATCCACTCGGTGATCGCCTTGGCGAGTCCCTGGGCCTTTTTCTGCACGCCGGAGTTCACGCTTTCCTTTGTGCGACCCACGCAGTTGGCTGTGCCCAGCACACGACCGCTGTCGGCGTCCACCAGCTCAACCCGGGCGATTACCTGTTCCAGCGGACTGATGGCGTTTGCGAGCAAGCTGGAGTCCTCGTAGTGAAAAACACGGCCTCGGACGATGAGAGTCTTTCCGCCGGACTCGTTGGGGAGTTTTTGCTCAGCAAGCTGCTTGTCGAACTCTCCCGGCAGCAGTCGGAACAGCTCACTCGGCGTCTTTCCACCGAAGTCGTCACGGAATTCGCCCAGTTCGAACCTCTGGTACTCGCCCAGCGGACGATCCTCATCCGTCGGCGCCAGCGGGTCGAGTGGAGCATAGACACCGCGCGCTCCGCGGACCGCTCCTACGCCTTCCTTGATGCCCCGGCTGCACCCGGCGGCGACCATGACGGCTGTGACCAGCAACAACAGTGTGATGTTCCTTCTCAACGGTGGTCTCCTTTGGTTGTGTCCCGGTCACTACAAAGCGGCGCCGGGGGCGGCTATTGTGGGAGTCGATACAGGCGATAGCTACTGCCCCAGTCATCCGAGGCGACCGGTTCGAGCTGTCCGGGTTCTATGGGCGAAACATTGGCGTCCATAATCACATACCACTCGTCGGCGATAGTCATCAGTTCATCGTTCGCCAGGTCGGAGGCGTAGGCCCGCACGGCGGCGGGCTCCGCCTGCCCCGCGGGCGGGCTGTGCACCTCGCGGTGCTGTCGCAACACCCGCTCGGTCCAGTCGCCCAGCCGATGCGGCGTCAGGTAGAACACGTACACCAGGTCGCCCCGACTGGCGGTTATGGCGCGGCGGCTCCTCATTCGGAATTGTAGCAGATCCGTCAGAAAAACGGCCGACGGCGGTGTGTTCTGCCTCGCCCAGCGGCTTATCGCCGCGAGTTCCCGCTGTCTGTTCTGTTTCTCGCGCCGGCGGCGTACGTAGCGCGGCTTATCTTCCTCTTCGAGCATGCCGGTGACCGCCTCGGCGAGCGCATGCCGCGGGACGCGGAGGTTCTCGGCCGGCCCGAGCCATAGGATGAGCAGGGCCGCACATGCCCATCGCAGCAGCCAGCGCTGCGTCGCAAACAGACGGAAAAGGTTCGTCAGACCCTGCGCCAGCAGCACGTACAGTGGCAGCATCACCAGCCCCGACGCCCGGACGAAGTCTATCACCGGCGGCACTCGCCCGCGGACGGAGCCGACTAACTGACTCAAACCATGCAGGCCTAGCGCTACGGCAAGGGCGGCCGCTATGAACCACACCCACAGGCGCCCGTCGCGGGTACGGTATCGCTCGGCCCGGACCAGCACGATGATAGTGGGAACAGCCAGCACACCCGCCAGCAGAAGCCAATAAAGCAGCGGGACCAGAAGCTGCGGATACAGCACGTCCGGTCGGGCGAGCTCCAACGCTCGATGGACCGCCTCGCCTGTCGCCGGCTCGGCGTCGGCGGGCGTCATGCTCCGCTTCAGGGAAAGGTAATATCCTGCATACGGCGCCGCCGCCACCAGCGCCGCCAGCCCGCAGCCAGCGGCAGAGAGCCACCGCTCAGGGCGGAACCTGCCGTCCGCGAGATGCACCACCAGCAGGACCAGAGTGAGGTTCATCGCGGTTATCAGGTCGATGTTTCCACATAGCCCGATAAACGCGAACACCAGCACGGCGCGCCATTGTCGCCGGTAGCGCAGATACGACAGCATCACCAACGGTATGAACGCGCGCACCAGACCGGCCGGCGTAATCGACGCCAGCGAGCCGATTCCCCACGACGAGCCGCCCAGGGCGTCAACCACCGCACAGCTCAGCACCGCCACGAACACCGATATCGACCAGCTCTTGCACTGCCTGTACAGCAGGGCGTACATCCCGCAGAGGTAAACCATCACGCTGACGCCTGTCAGCATACGGAACGGCAGCGTCAGATCCTGGTAGCCGGTGGGTATCAGCGTCAGCTCCAGAACGCCCTGGAGTGCCGGCGTGTGCAGCTTCCAAAGACCGGCAGGTCCGAAGATGGGATCGGTGGGGTACAGCTCTGGTTCGTGTCGTTTAATCGCAGCGGTCGCTACGTGTACCTGCGAGTCGCTCAACTGGTCGTCCAGCATTGCGAAGTAGCCGGCCGTGACCGAGACGGCCGCGAAGATAACGACTGCAAGGATATGTCGGCGCGGAGGTCTGGGCCTCATGCGATGCGTTTCCCTTCGGTAACCGCCGTGATAGTATAACCGCACCGGCCGCGGCGGCAACCGGGCAGGACCGTCCCATGACCGATTCGGCGAAAGAAGCTCTGGTATCCAGCACGGCGCGATTTATCGACGCCCACGCTCCTTTGGCGCCGTATTCGGCCGTGGTGGTGGGGGTTTCCGGCGGGCCTGACAGCGTCGCTCTGCTGGCAGTGCTGCGGGAGCTTGCCCGGGACAGTCGCCGCGCCTACCGAATTACCGTCGCGCATCTCCATCACGGGCTTCGAGAGGCGGCGGACGAGGAAGCCGACTTCGTCGCCGAGCTGGCACGCCACTGGGAGCTGCCGTGTCTGATGGAACGCGTTGACACCGCACAGAGGGCACGTGAGAGCGGGTTCGGCATAGAGCAGACCGCGCGGATGCTGCGGTACGAGTTCCTCCGCCGGGCGGCGGAAAATGTCGGAGCGGCCGTGGTGGCCGTTGGGCATCACGCCGACGACAACGTCGAGACGGTCCTGCACCGCGTTGTGCGGGGGACGCACCTGCGTGGCCTGGCCGGCATACCCACCGAGCGAGCCATCGGCGGCGGCGTGCGGCTCGTCCGTCCACTGCTGTGGGCCCGGCGGGAGCAGATTGAGAGCTACCTGCATGCGCACGACCTGCCCAGTCGGCAGGATGAGACCAACACCGACGTGGGCTTCGCGCGGAACTTTATCCGCCACGAACTGCTGCCGTTGATTCGAGAACGGCTGAACCCCCGCGCCGACGAAGCCCTGTTGCGATTGGCGAAGGCAGCGGCCGAGGCGGACGAATATATCGCCGCGCGTGCGGAGGAGCTTCTGGAAAAGGCGGTCAAGAGCGACTCGTCCGGTCGTGTGGTTCTGTCGGCCGACGTGCTGGCGGGCGAGCACCGTGTGGTGCGGACATCGACGATGCGAGGCGTGCTGGAACGGCTGGGCGCGCCGATGCGGTCCGTGGGCGCCGAGCGACTGGGCGAGCTGGCGGAGCTTGCCGAACCCGCCGCGGCCGGGGCGGTTACTCTGGGCGGGGGCGTTACGGCGCGAAGGCGGCGCGACGAAATTGTCGTAACCGTCGGCGTAAGCGCTGGTGGCGGTGACGGCCCGTGGTCCCTCGAGCTTGCCTGCCCCGGCGAGACGAAGCTCCCCGACGGCAGGAAAGTAGTCTGCGAGCCGGGACCTTTGGACACCGATGAGCTGGCGTCGCGACGGGACAGTCCGGAGCAGGGCGTTGAACTGCTGGACGCCGACGCACTTAACGGTCATCTTCGCGCCAGAGACAAGCGCGAGGGTGACTCGTTCGTGCCGCTGGGCGCGCCCGGCCGGCAGAGCGTGAGCGATTTTCTCACCAATGCCAAGCTGCCTCAGCGACAGCGCGAGCAGGTCGTCTGCATATGCGACGAACTGGGAATCGTGTACCTCGCGCCGCTGCGGATTGACGACCGCGTAAAAGTTACCGATTGCACACGGCGAGTGCTTCGTATCCGGATTGACGCTTAAATATTCAGGCAGTTGCCCCGGATCGCGTCTTGACGGCGCCAAGTGCCATGCTGCTTACTTTGCACCTTGTCCGGTGTGAGCTAAACTTTGACGGGCATTCAGAAACCTGCTACCCAGGAGCTTGAAAATGGCCAAGGACAAAAAAGTGAAGCTCGGATTCATACCCGCCAACCGGGGCTTTTTCTCCGACGAGCTGGCCGCCGAGAGCCGCCAGGCCGTCATAGACACTCTCCGCGACGCCGGTGTTTCGGTGGTCGTGCCCGCCAAGAAGGACACCAAGGTCGGTTGCGTCGAGACGCGCGAAGAGGCGGTCAAGGTCGGCCGGATGTTCCGCGAGCAGGACGTGGACGGCATAGTGGTATCGGCCGTCAACTTCGGCGACGAGCAGGGCGTCGCGGCGGCGATTACCGAAGCGGACCTGCCGGTTCCAATCCTCATCCACGGCTGTCAGGAGAAGGAGGTTCTCCAGCCCGACACGCCCCGGCGCGACAGTTTCTGCGGACTTTTGAGTATCGGCGAGGCGTTGCGGCAAACGGGCATGGCGTATTCCGTACCTGAGATGCCTGTCAGCGACCCGTCGGACGAGAGCTTCCGGCGAACCGTGGAGCGTTTCGCGGCCGTCTGCCGTGTGGTCAAGGGCGTCCGCAACGCCCGCTACGCGCAGATAGGCGCCCGGCCGAACGATTTCTGGACTTGCCGTTTCAACGAGAAGTCGCTCCAGGAGCTGGGTGCCACGGTCTATACGTTGGACCTCTCCGAGGTCATCGGCGAGGTTGAGCGGATGAAGAGCACGGCGGCGGTCAAACGCGTCACCGGCGAGATAAAGCAGTGCATAGACACTTCCGCCGTCGGCGACGACGTGCTGGAGCGCATCGCCAAGCTCGAGTGCGTGTTGTGGAGCTTCGCGAAGGAAAACGATATCGACGCGATGGCGATTCAGTGCTGGACGAGCATCCAGCAGAACCTCGGCTGTTGTTCGTGCACCACCATGAGCCGCTTCGACGATCGCGGCTTGCCTTGTGCCTGCGAAGCCGACGTGATGGGCGCTATGTCCATGCACGCGCTACAGCTCGCCTCCGGCGGACCCAGCGCTCTGGCGGACTGGAACAACCTGCACAACGACGACGCCGAGCTGGTGAATTGCTGGCATTGCGGGGTGTTCCCCACATCATGGGCCAAGAGCAAACCCAGGATGGGCTGCCAGGAGATAGTCGCCGGTTCCACCGGCCGCGAGAATGCCATGGGCGTGGTGGAGTTCGTCATGCAGGACGGTCCTGTTACGCTCTGTCGGGTGACCCAGGACAACGACGGATTTTTCAAGGCGATGCTCGCAGAGGGCGCCGTAGAGCCGACCAAAGCCAAGACCTTCGGTTCCTACGGATGGGTGCGCGTGCCGGGGCTTAATGACCTGTACAAGCACGTCCTGCTGAGGCATTTCCCGCACCATGTAGCCATGAACCGCGAGCATGTGGGTAACGTCCTGTGGGAGGCGTTCGGCAACTATCTGGGCTTTGAGGTCTATACAGCCGATCGGACCGGCGGCGGCTACACGCCCGAGTTGCCCTTCCAGGCGGGCTGAGTGGTGCGACGTCTCTGAGCCAGTGCCGTGTTCCACCGCGGCTGGAAAGTAGCGAGTCGGCGGCATCCCCCTGAGGGACATAAACTTTTGTCCTGCTAATGCAATGTGGGCGTTATAATGACCGGCGAATGCGCGGCCTGTTCGCGTGAAGTCGTTCCATCAATTCCCAGAGGTCATAAGTGGACTCTTTCACTCTTAGAAAAGTCGAATTCCAGGAGGTTCGCCGCGTCTGCTCGGAGTTCTGCCGCTGTTCGCTGGGACGTCGCCTGGCGCTGCGGATGAGCCCGTCACGCAACCCCCGGACGGTGAACCACTGGCTGGAGCAGACCACCCAGATGGTATCCGCCGTTCGAGACGTGGGCCTACCGCCGACCGGCGGAGTGGCGGATGTATCCGCCGAGCTGGGTCGGGCTGTCCCCGGTGGCGGGGCGACTCCGGATGACTTTTCCGCCATCGCCTCCACGCTAAGGGCCACGGGCAACGTGCGCGACTACCTGTTGGCTTTGAGAGAAGGGTTCGACGAGGTCCGCTCGCTGTCGGAGGAATTCCATACCTTCGACGACGAGCTTGCCGCCATTGAGAAAATCATCTCGCCGGAGGGCGAGGTTTACGACGAGGCCTCTGAGAAGCTCGCGGGGCTGAGGAGTAAAATCCGCCGCCTGGAAAAGGACATACACGACGCCATCTACGGGTTTCTTCGCGACAAGGAAACGGCCCGGCTGCTCCAGGACACCACTGTTACGTTGCACGGCGATCGCTACGTACTGCCCGTACGGGCCGAAAATCGCGGCCGATTGAAGGGCGTTGTCCACCGCGCCAGTCACAGCGGAGCGACGGTGTTCGTCGAGCCGGAGACCTGCGTGGAGTTGAACAACAACCTTACCGACCTCCGCGAGGACGAGCGGGCGGAGCTGACGCGGCTGCTCAGCGCGCTGGCCGTCAAGATCCACTCCCGGTCGGAACACATAAACGAGACTCTCCGGGCGGCCGGCAGGGTGGATATGCTCTCGGCCAAAGCGCAATACGCATATCAGTTCGAGATGACCCGGCCGGAAATGCACGAGCGCGGGACGGTCCAGTTGAACGGCGCGCGTCACCCGTTGCTCATAGAGCAGGCGCATCAGCAGGAAAAGCAGGGCGTGCCGCAGGACAAGCGGCACCCGGTCGTGCCTATCGACGTGCGGCTGGGACAGGACTTCGACCTGCTGGTGATAACCGGCTCCAATACCGGCGGCAAGACCGTCACCTTGAAGACGGTCGCGCTTATGGCGTTGATGGCGCAGTCGGGCATGCACATACCGGCGAGGCGCGGGGCGGAGTTGCCGGTCTTTCACGACGTATTGCTGGACGTGGGCGATGAGCAGTCGCTCCAGCAGTCGCTGAGCACGTTCGGCGCGCACATGAAGCGCATCAGGTACGTTCTGCAGCGAGCCAAGCCGAATACGCTGGTGTTGCTGGACGAGCTGGGCGCCGGCACAGACCCCGACGAGGGCGGCGCCATCGGACAGGCCGTGCTCGACGAACTGCGGCGCGTCGGTTGCCCGTCGATGGTCACCACGCATCTCAGCGTGCTCAAGGCCTACGCCTTCAGCCAGGACCGGGTGGACAACGCCTCGGTGGAGTTCGACACCGAGACGCTCCAGCCGACCTATCGGCTGCACATAGGTACGCCCGGAGAGAGTCACGCCATTACGGTGGCCGAGCATCTGGGGCTTCCCAAGAGAATAATCGCCAATGCCCGACGCCAGCTCAGCGGACAGGCCGAGCAGTTCCGCCGTGCGATACAGGCGACCAACCTGGTCCGCCGGTCGGCCGAGGAGGCGCGACGCACCGCACGCGAGGCGCAATTGGCCGCCGAGGCCGAGCAGCAGGGCTACCAGTCCAAGCTCGACGACCTGCACCGCCTGCGGGAGCAGTTCCGGACGTGGCTGGCCCGGCTGAGCGAGCTTAAGCCCGGCGACCGCGTGCATGTACCGTCCGCCGGCAAGGACGGAACACTTATACGATTGGAGCTTCACCGACAGGTCGCTCTGGTCAGCGCCGACGGTGTGCACATGGAGATCCCGCTTACGGATTTGATGCCGGACTTCGGGCAGACGGGCGTGCGGCAGGAGCTGGACGAGCTGCGGGGGCAGATAATGGAGCAGGCCCGCCAGAGTGAGCAGGCCCGCGCCGAGGCCGACCGCACCCGTCAGGAGTACCATCGCAGCTTGCAGCATCAAAAGGCCCGCGCCAGGCAGTTCGACACCTGGCTCGGCGCGATAGCCCGACTGCGTGTCGGACAGGAGGTCCCCATTGCCCGCAAGCCCGGGAAGGGAACGGTGACGAAAGTGGACCTGCCTGCTCTGCGCGCGACGGTCCGCACGGACAACGGCGAGATGGAGTTGCCCATACAGGACCTGTTTCCCCAGACCGGACCGTTCGCGCGGCGACAAGGTGCGCGGAAGGGCAAGTCGCCGCGCGGCGGTCGCAGGAAGGGCAAGCCCGCAGACAAAGGCAAGGGCAAGCAAAGAGCCGCCGAGAAACGCAAGGACCGCCCAATCCGTCACCGCAAGCCCGACAGCGACGCCGCGAAAAAGTCGCGCGAGCGGGTGCTGTCCGCCAAGCCGGGGGAGGAGGTGTTCGTCGTGCCTTTCAACCAGAAGGCGACCCTTGTGCGCCTCGATGCCGAAAAGGACCACGCGGTGGTCCAGAGCGGCGTATTCGAGATGGAAATTCCTATCGCGGACCTCGAGCCGGTAAGGTCATAGCGGTGCGTGAACGTGCCCGGCCGCGTCGGTGTTTACCCGAGTGTTCCCGGGCGCAAAAAGAAAGAGGCCGTCGGCCAATTGCCTTTTCAGGCCGGCCGGCGGCCCCCTCCTCCTGTCCGCTGCGATTTTCTTCTGCAGCCCCCTCAACAGGGCGTCACCTGCGTGACAGTTCTATAATCGGACCGACGGTGGGTGGACTTTCATCGACGGGGGATTTTTGGACGGAAATTTTCTTCCAGGCGCCGCGGTCAGCGCACCGGGCGACAGGAAAGGCGGT
>JBKHJB010000236.1:0-3146 GCA_046538345.1 Phycisphaerae bacterium | reverse complement strand
TTCAGCGCCTCGTGCGGAGCGGGGATAACGTGACTGCACAGCAGCTCGCCGACCTTACCGGCGGCGTTCGCGCCGGCGTCGACGGCGGCCTTTACCGAGCCGACGTCGCCGCTGACGACGGTGGTCACGTATCCGCCGCCGATCTCGATGCGTTTGACCAGCTCGACGTTGGCTGCCTTGCACATCGCGTCGGACGCCTCGACAAGCCCGACAAAGCCCTTGGTCTCTATCATGCCCAGTGCTTCCATCTTCACTTTCTCCCATGCGGTCCGATGCGGACCGCTCAGTTAGGTCCGGTTCGCGGGGTTACTTCTTCTTTCCGCCGGAGCCGCCGCCTCGTCCGGCCGGCGCCTTGGCCTTAGGCAGGGCCTGCTCCAGCTCGTCGTGGGGTCGCGGTATTACGTGGACCGAGACCACCTCGCCGATCTTGCCGGCCGCCGCTGCTCCGGCGTCGGTGGCCGCCTTAACCGCCGCCACGTCGCCGCGGACGAAACTCGTCACCATGCCCGCGCCGACGCGATCCCAGCCGATAAGATCGACCGTCGCCGCCTTGCACATGGCGTCGGAGGCCTCGATGCAGCCCACCAGGCCCCGCGTCTCTACCATGCCCAGTGCTTGCAATGCCATGTCTGTCTCCTTCACACCTTCCGGTTGATACTCTTGTGGTTACTTTCAATCCCGCCGGCGACACGAAACACGCCGCGGCGGACCGTGTTTACTTTCCGCTATTTCTCCAGCCAGACCGCCCGCGCGTTGGGCAGGTCGCAGGCGTTGCCTTCGTCGGTGTCCAGATGGACTTCCAGCAGGAACTTCGGGTTCACCCGGCACTTGACGTTCTCCAGCGTCGTCGAACAGTCGCTGTCCACGTGCAGCTTGACGTATTGCCCGTCCTCGAAGCCGTAGTATTCCGCGTCCATGGGGGACATATGCACGTGCCGCTCAGCGCGGATTACTCCGCGGGGCAACTCCACCACGCCCGCCGGTCCCAGCAGGATGCAACCCGGCGTGCCATCGATGTCCCCGGAAGGACAAACCGGCGCGTCGATGCCCAAAGCGACCGCGTCGGTGAAGCTAACCTCCACCTGCGTGGCACTTCGGACGGGTCCGAGTATGCGGACGTTCTCAATAGCCCGTCGCCGCGGGCCGATCACCGTTACCTTTTGTTCGGCCGCGAATTCGCCGGGCTGATACAACCAGCGATAGACCGTCAGCTCCGCGCCCTCGCCGAAAAGCTCCTCGAGGTGCTCGCGGCTGATGTGCAGGTGTCGCGCGGAGATATTGACCACCAGATTGGGCGTGTAGGCGGCGGAGAGTTGCCCCTCGCCCGCGTCGAGGCGCTCGGCAAACCGCCGACGGACCACCTGTCGGACCACCCGCTCCAGTTGCTCCCGCGGCATGGGTATGTTCAGCCGGGTCATTCGCTCACTCCGCGTATATCACTCGCGCGTCAAGCGCATCCAGCCAGCTTCTCGCCCCGGCCGGGGCGCCGGCGTCGGTAACTATCACGTCAACCTCGTCCAGTCCGCACAGCTTGGTAACAGCCCGACGGCCGAACTTGGTATGGTCCACCGCCAGAATGACCTCCTCGGCAACAGAGAGCATTTTGCGCTCGACGTCAACCATCATCTGATTGCTGTTGAACGCGCCCTGCTCGGTGACGCCGGCGCAACTCATCACCAGTTGCGTGGCGTGGAGAAAATCGAGCTGCTGCTCAGCCGTCGAACCCAGCGCCACGCCCGTCCGCGGATACACGTAGCCGCCGATAAGCGTCACTTCCGTCTCAAGCTCCGTGCTCAGAAGCGACGCAATCGGAACGGAATTGGTGATGACGTTCAGGTGTCGGCCTCGCACCGCCTTGGCAACCTCGTAGCATGTCGTTCCGCCGTTGAGGATGACGGTCTGGGCGGGTGGAATCAGTGCTGCTGCGGCAGCGGCGATGGCCCGTTTTTCACGCTGAGCCGTGGTCTCGCGCTCAGCAAATGCCAGCCGATGTCCACCGCTGTCCTGGACGTACACGGCCCCGCCGTGCGTACGCCGGATAAGACCTTGTTCCTCCAGCACTTCCAAATCACGGCGGATGGTACTCTCCGAGACACCTAGAACCTGCACGAGTTCCGCCAGGGACATAAAGCCCTTTTCAGACAGCTCTTGCGCTGCCCTCCCCCGGCGGTCTTCAATAGTTGGTTCCGTGGCCATGGCGGAAATCTATCACGACGTGCTCACTTTCATTCATAGCTTACGCCACGGCATGGAAGCCGGCAAGTAGAAAAAGGAAATTGTTGACGGGTTCCATCCGCCGCGCGGGAGACCTGCCGCTAAGTCGCAAGCCCAAGTGCGCGTGTTTCGGAACTTCGGCGAAGTAAGCCCCGCCGCAAACGGGCGCTCTTTGCTCAGCCCGACAGGTCCTTACGGTTGCTGGATACTGGGACCGCCCGCGCCGCCGGGGGCCTGTCCGCCGGGCGTTGGTCCGCCGGGTCCGCCACCGCCCTGGGCCTGCTGCTTGGCGGCCTGCGAGACGTGCTGGGCCATCTCCACGTAGGTCATCCGCGTCTCATACAGCGCCTGGTCGAGCAGCTTGGCCTCTTCGTCGGAGAGATTGCCCTTGGTCTTGTCCTCCAGGACCGCCATGGTGTCGATGTGGAATTTGGCGAGGTCGAGGTCAACGTAGCGCCGCTTGGTGTTGGGGTCTTCCATACCACCCAGCGCCATCAGCGCCTGGGTCGCCAGCGTGCTCACCAGCGTCGAGAAGGTCGCCTCGGGCAGTCCCCTCTCGCCGCCCTTGCCGGCGCCGGCGTCGGACTGCTTCTGCTCGACATCCTGTGCGAGTTTTTCCTTCTCCGCCTGTGCCTGCGACTTCCAGTCGTCGTCTATGATGATCTTCTTCTCGCCCTGCTGGTTCTGCTTGTCTTTTTCCTGCTCTGCCATTGGTCGTTTCCTTTGACGGTTGATTATCGGCTGTCGGTACAAGCTTAACGCCTGAGTCGTCCGACGGCAAATGCTTCACGCCGGGCGGGGACGGCTCAGCCCTTGATGACTCCCAACGGACGGAGGCGGGCGACCTTGCGGCTCAGACCCGCCGCCTCCACGCAGCCGACCACCTCGTCCACGTCCTTGTAGGCGTCGGGCTGCTCCTCGGCCAGTCCGGA
>JBKHJB010000235.1:0-3148 GCA_046538345.1 Phycisphaerae bacterium | reverse complement strand
ACTTCAAGCTACCAAGCTTCGCTCAGGCTACCCACAGGAAATAGCGAGGAGGCATCATAGAACATGAAATACGACGCGGTCATCTTTGACCTGGGCAACACGCTTGTCTCATATTTCTCCCGCCGGCAGTGGCGTGAGCAGGTATTCGGCGAGTGCCTTGACGCCGTGGAGCAGTACCTCGCCGACGAGGGGCTTGCTGTGCCGTCGGCGGGCGTCCTGGCCAACCGCGTCGCTGAGGTCCGGCGCGAGGACGACAGCCTGCGCTTTCGACCGCTGGCGGACCGCATGCGGCATGTGTTCGGCCTGGATGGGGCTTGTCCTGAAAGGGACGAGGCGATGGCGCGGAGGTTCCTGGTCCCGGTCTTCGCGCGGGGCCGCCTGCACGCCGATTCCATACCGGCGATCAGGGAACTGCGACGGCGCGGGCTGAAAACCGGCATTCTGTCCAACACGCCGTGGGGCAGCCCGGCCGCGCTGTGGCGCGAGGAGCTGGCCCGGCACGGTTTGGACGCCGAAGTGGACGCGGCCGCGTTCTGCGGAGACGCCGGACGCCGCAAGCCCGCTCCGGAGGCGTTCCACTGCATCCTCGAACGGCTCGACGCAGCGCCCGAGCGATCGATGTTCGTCGGCGACGACCCACGCTGGGATATCGCCGGCCCGCGATCGTTGGGAATGGAGGCAGTGCTGATTGAGAGGAACGGGCCGACGGAATTCGACCTGTCACCCTACGAGCCGTTGCACAGGATTTGCGGCTTGCGAGAACTGACGGAGTTTACGGAATGAAATACGACGCGATCATCTTTGATTTGTTCCGTCGCAGTCAGTCTTAACTGCTCAACGGCTCAACCGATTGACCAGCCAACCAGTTAACCAATCAACCGCCAACCGTCTTCTAAAATAGCGACGGCTCGTCGTCGTCATCGGGCGTCAGGTCGCCGCTGCGTTTGTATAGCACGGTCCCCAGCGAGCGGTTGAAGCGTGTGAAGGCGGCCTCGGCGTCCGCGTCCTCGGCGATTTCGCGTGTGGTCATGAAGGCCTTCGCGTCGAGATTGTCGAGGTAATGGATGAAGTAAGATTCCGGCACCGCCGGCAGCTTGGGCGAGCCGTACTCATGCACGCCATGGTGCGACAGAATGATGTGCTCCAGCAGTGTCAGCGTCCGTTCGGGGAACGGTTCGCCGTTATCCTCGGAAAGCTCGCGGGCCTTTTCGTGCGTCCAGATGACCGCGATGGTGATGTGCCCGATGAGCTGTCCGCGGTCGGTGTAGCTTATGGTGGTCCCGCCGGAAAGCTCGGCCACCTTACCGATGTCGTGCAGGAACACACCCGCGAGCACCAGGTCAGGGTTTATCCGCGGATATAGCGGAAGCAGCGCATTGGCGGCCCGCGCGACGTTGAGGGTATGCTCCAGCCAGCCGCCGATGAACGCGTGGTGCATCTGCATCGCCGCGGGGGCACGCTTGAGCGCCGAGACCAGCTCCCGGTCCTCCACAAACTTCTTTATCAGCCGGCGGAGCGGCGGGTCTTTTATTTGCCGCATGATTTCCAGCAGCTCCGACCACATCTGCTCGATGTCGTGCTCGGTAACCGCCAGGTAGTCGCCCAGATCCACCTTCTCCGGCGAGACGGGCCGGCAGGCGTCGATGATGAGCTGGAGGTTGCCCTTGTATTCGTCGGTACGTCCCTTGACGTGCAGGAAGCCCTCGACGGGGATGCTCTCGAATATGTTCTGCGTCGCCTGCCACATGCGGGCGGCCACGTCGCCGGTGCGGTCGGTAAGTGTGCAGGTGATGTACAAATCGCCGTTTCGGGAGGTACGCAGGTCCTTCTCGCGGACCAGGAACACCTCGTCCACCGTCATGCCGGGCCGGAGCTTGTTGACAAATATTCTTTCGTCTTCCATTTGTTCGGGAGTGTACCACCCCGCGGGCGCCTTGCAAATAGCGGTTTATCCGGCTATAAGCGCGGGCCTTTGAGCGAGGTCGAATCGTGAGATACTCCAAGCTGCTGATACCGACGGTCAAGGAAGTCCCGGCCGAGGCGGAAATCCCCTCGCACAAGCTGATGATACGCGCGGGTTTCATCCGCAAGGTCGCCAGCGGGACGTACACATACCTGCCGCTGGGCTGGCGTTCGCTGCGGAAGATTATGCGGATCGTGCGCGAGGAGATGGACGCAGCCGGCGCCCAGGAGATACTGCTTCCGATAATCCAGCCGATGGAGTTGTGGCAGAAGACCGGCCGGGATGTGGTGTTCCGCGACATCATGTGCCGCTTTACCGACCGTCACGGCCGCGAGAACGTACTTGCCCCGACGGCGGAGGAGGCGGTCACATTCCTGGCGGCCGGCGAAATCCGCAGCTACAAGCAGCTTCCGATAAACCTCTACCAGATAAGCCAGAAATTCCGCGACGAGTTTCGGCCGCGGTTCGGCGTACTCCGCAGCCGCGAGTTCATCATGAAGGACGCCTACAGCTTCGACGCGACCGTCGAGGGACTGGATGAGTCCTACCAGGCGATGTACCGGGCATACAGGCGCATCTTCGACCGTTGCGGGCTTAAGTACGCCATCGTGGAAGCGGAGTCCGGCGGCATGGGCGGCTCGGACACCGAGGAGTTCATGGTTCCCTGCGAAGCCGGAGAGGACATCATCGTTTCCACCGCCGACGGCGATTACGCCGCGAATCTCGAGCGGGCGGAGGTGGACCCGGTGAAGCCGAGCGATGAAGTGCTCCAGGCCCGCGCCGAAGCGCCTCCGCTTGAAGAAGTCCACACCCCTGAAGTGGGAAGCATAGAGGCCGTCTGCGATTTCCTGGGCACCCAGCCGGCGGAGATGATCAAGACACTCATCTACACCACCAGGGACGACCGGACCGTCGTTGCGCTGGTGCGCGGCGACCATGAGATAAACGAAAGTAAGCTCGCACGCGCGCTGGAGACAGAAGCGCTTTTGCTGGCAGAGCCGGACATTATCCGCAAGGTCAGCGGCGCGGACGTCGGCTTCGCCGGTCCCCAGGGACTTCTCGACTCCGGCAAGATCGACCGGCTGGTGGTGGACTACTCCGTCGCGGCGATGACGTTCGGCGTAACCGGGGCCAACAAGACCGACTACCACGTTCGGAATGTCGTCCCCGGCCGGGACTTCCCCC
>JBKHJB010000234.1:0-3150 GCA_046538345.1 Phycisphaerae bacterium | reverse complement strand
GGGCTACAGCGGCAGCTTCGGCGCGACGCACGATACCGAGAGCATCATCGCCGCGGCACAGCGGCTTACCGACATGCCTGACGTGCGGTTTGTACTCATCGGCGGCGGTACGCGCAGGCGGGATGTGGAACGGCTAGTTGCCGAGCGCAACGCCGGAAATCTGACGCTGCTGGACTTTCAGCCGCTGGAAGTCCTCCCGCAGTCGCTGGCGGCGATAGATTGTGCGATTGTCTGTCTGGACGAGCCGTATCGCGGCGTCTCCGTGCCTTCCAAGACCTATTACGCACTGGCGGCCGGTTCGGCACTGCTGGCGGTAAGCCCGCCGGATACAGAGCTTACGGACCTCATCGCCGAGCATGGCTGCGGCGTGCACATCCCGCCGGGCAGCGGCGAGAAACTCGCCGACGCCGTCAGGGACCTGCACGAGAACCCCGAGCTTTTGCGGCGATATCGCGCCGCCGCCCGCGCCGCGGCGGAGAAGTATTTCTCACGAAAAGTCGCCACCGACAGATATTACCGGCACTTGCGAGGCCGCTTCGGGCAAGGCGGAAGTCAAAGCCGGCCGAGAACCTGACCGATAGAACGAACGTACCGTATAACAGGAGAACCTGCTGCCATGACAAAGCGCGCGCTTATTACCGGAATCACCGGTCAGGACGGCAGTTACCTCGCCGAGCTTCTGATCGGCAAGGGCTACCAGGTCCACGGGCTTGTCCGCCGCTCCAGCACCTTCGGGACCGAGCGGATAGACCACATCTACCAGGACCCGCACGAGCAGGACCCGCGACTCGTGCTGCACTACGGCGATTTGACCGACGGCGCCGGGCTGCGGCAGGTGCTCACAAAGGTCCAGCCGGACGAGGTTTACAACCTCGGCGCCCAGTCGCACGTGCGGGTGAGCTTCGACCAGCCGGTCTATACCGCACAGGTCGATGCCCTGGGCACGCTGCGGCTGCTGGAGGCGATACGCGACCTGGGGCTGCCCACGCGGTTCTACCAGGCGTCCAGCAGCGAGATGTACGGCCAAGTACTCGAGACACCGCAGACCGAGAGCACGCCGTTCCATCCGCGCAGCCCGTACGCGTGCGCGAAGGTATTTTCGCATCACCAGGCCGTCAATTACCGCGAGGCCTACGGAATGTTCTGCGCATGCGGGATACTGTTCAACCACGAAAGCCCGCGTCGGGGCGAGACGTTCGTAACGCGCAAGATAACCCGCGCCGCCACGCGGATAGCCGAGGGGCTTCAGGACAAGATTTACCTGGGCAATCTATCGGCCAAGCGCGACTGGGGCTTCGCCGGCGACTACGTGGAAGCGATGTGGCTGATGCTCCAGCAGGACGAGCCGGCCGATTACGTAATCGCCACCGGCGAGACGCACTCGGTGCAGGAGTTTCTGGACGCGACGTTCGCCGAGATTGGGCTGGACCCGGCCGACCATGTGGAGATAGACCCGCGTTACTACCGCCCGGCCGAGGTGGATCTGCTGCTGGGCGACGCGAGCAAGGCGCGGGACCAGCTCGGCTGGCGGCCGAAGGTGTCCTTCGGAGAGTTGGTGCGGATGATGGTCGCCCGCGACTGGGTGATTGCCAGGGAAGAGCGCGTGCTCGCCGACCACCGCCGCAACAACGGATGCGGACCGGCTCACGAGCACGCGGGGACTGGCCGATGGAGCTGACCGGCAGGCAAATCGTGGTCACCGGCGGTGCGGGCTTTCTGGGCAGGTACGTCCAGCAGGAGCTTCTCCGCGCCGGGGCGGACGCCGACAAGATTCTCATCCCGCGTTCGGCCGATTACGACCTGACGCGCGAGGACGACGTCGAGCGGATGTACACGGACATGGACCCGTCGGTGGTGATGCACCTGGCGGCGGAGGTCGGCGGCATCGGCGCGAACCGCGAGCGGCCCGGACGGTTCTTCTACGCTAACATGGCGATGGGCCTGCACCTGATAGAGCACGCCCGCCTGTGCGGCGTGGAAAAGTTCGTGCAGGTCGGAACGGTCTGCGCGTATCCTAAGCACACGCCGGTGCCGTTCAGCGAGGACGAGCTGTGGAACGGCTACCCGGAGGAGACCAACGCCCCTTACGGCGTGGCGAAGAAGGCACTGCTGGTGATGCTCCAGGCGTATCGGCTACAGTACGGACTGAGCGGCATTTATCTGCTGCCGGTGAACCTGTACGGACCGGGCGATAACTTCGACCCGGCGAGCAGTCACGTGATACCGGCGCTTATCAGGAAATTCTGCGAAGCGAAAGACGCCGGCGACGAGACGGTTACCGTCTGGGGCACGGGCAGCGCCGGCCGGGAGTTTCTCTACGTCGCCGACGCGGCCCGCGGGCTGGTGCAGGCGACGATTGACTACGACTCTCCGGAGCCGGTTAACCTCGGTTCCGGCCGGGAGATAACCATCCGCGAGCTTGCGGAGAAAATCCGCCGGCTGACCGGCTACCAAGGCCGGATCGCCTGGGATGAGTCCAAGCCCGACGGCCAACCCCGCCGCCGGCTGGACACCACCCGCGCCGAGAAGCTCTTCGACTTCCGAGCCGAAACCGACTTCGACGAAGGATTGAAAGAGACCATCCAGTGGTGGCGAGAGCACGCCGCCACGCAGAAGGCATAGCGACCTGGTCGCCCGCCCGCGGCGGTCTCTTGGACAGGACCTTATCGGATGCGAAAACCGAATTTCTTTATCATCGGAGCGCCGAAGTGCGGCACAACCGCGCTGCACCACTACCTCAGCGAGCATCCGCGGGTGTTCATGTCCCAGCCGAAGGAGGCGGGCTTTTTGTGTGCTGATATCCCCGGCAAGAGTAAGTTATGGAAGCTCAGCCGCAATGTCTGCTTCAGAATACCCTCGCGGGACCGCGTTTATGAGACATCGGAGTTGGTTTTAGGAATTAAACTGGCTGAACTTCAAGATTGGGGCCAAGCCTATGCGAGTACTCAAGTCTCCGCAGAAGGTGCATCGGTACCTAGCCAAGGGTGTCTGCAGTTTGACGAAAAAGGCTCTGCTGCGAGCTTCAAAAAGTCGCGTAGTAAAGATCTTCTTGGGAGCACAAAGGGAAAAATCCCACAAACCTTGGAACAATTACGTATGGCTGCGACTGTTGTGAGGGTTGGGTGACTATGGGAGTGTTGAGCATGATGC
>JBKHJB010000233.1:0-3150 GCA_046538345.1 Phycisphaerae bacterium | reverse complement strand
CCCCGCGCCGGCTTTGTTGCCGGAGAGGTTGTGCGCGGCCGCGCCGGGGTGTAAGCTCGTGCGGTGTTCGGGGGGTGTCACGCGGTATTTGCCGGCGGAGAAGCGACATGCCTGAGAAACCGAATGTCCTGATAATCATGGCCGACCAGCTCCGCGCCGACGCCCTGGGCTGCTATGGAAACGAAGTATGCCGCACGCCCAACCTGGACGTGTTGGCCTCGGGCGGGGTGGTTATGGAAAACTGCTACACGCCCAATCCCATCTGCGTGCCGGCGCGGGCGAGTATCACCACGGGCAACTATTCCCACCGCGCTACAGGCACCAAGCAGAACAAAGGGCTTATCCGCGACGGACAGCCGAAACTCGCCGAGCACTTCGCCTCCAACGGTTACCGGACGTATGCCTGCGGAAAGCTGCACTACGTGCCGTATTCCCCGCCCGATGAGCCGCGACTGACCCACGGCTTCGAGGTATGGGACAGTTGCGAGTCCGGGCGAACCATCCGTCAGTACGATCCGTCCGGCTCCGGCCGGGGTATCGAGGACTACCACGACTATCTCGCGGACGTCGGCTGGGGCGGTTACAGTCGGGCGCACGGCGTCGGCAACAACGACGTCCGCCCATGTCCGTCGCCGCTGCCCCCCGAGCACCACGTTGACCGCTGGGTAGCCGAGAGGACCATCGAGCGGCTCGACGAGCACCGACGCGACCACGGCGACCAGCCGTTTCTGATGTTCTGCAGCTTCCCCAAGCCCCATTCGCCCTACGATCCGCCGCTGAGCTACGCGGGTATGTACGACCCGAGGGAAGTCCCTCCCCCCGCGGGTGACGAGTCGCTGCTAGCCGAGAAGAACCCCATACTCCATCAGATCCGCACCACGCATGCCCAGGATTCGCTAAGCCCGGCCGCCAGGCAGGTCATCAAGGCGTACTACTACGCCACCATCAGCCACCAGGACGAGCAGGTGGGGCGCGTAACCCGCGCGCTGGAAGCCGCGGGTGACGCCGAGAACACCGTAGTTATTTACCTCGCCGACCACGGCGATTTGATGGGCGACTTCGGGTCGTACTTCAAATGCAACTTTTTGGAAGGTTCGGCCCGGGTGCCGATGATCGTCCGGGCTTCCGGCATCCCCTCGGGGCAGCGCCGAAGCCAACTCGTCGGTCTGCAGGACATCCTGCCGACGCTGGCGTCGCTGACCGGATGCGAGCTGGACGCCGAGGTGGACGGGGTGGATATCTCCGCGGCCCTGTGCGATGAAAGCGCCCGGACGCGCGAGGTATTCTACAGTCAATGCCACGACGATCCGCACCAGGCGGCCATGATTACAGACGGACAGTGGAAATATTGCTACGCCCAGTGGGGCGGCGTGGAGGAGCTTTACGACCTCGCCGAAGACCCCGGGGAGCTGCGGAACCTCGCTTTCACCCGTAGCTCGGCCGGGCGAAGCCGGCTGGCCGACTGGCGCGACCGGCTTATCGCCGAGGCCAAGCGACGGGGCGATACGTATCTGCTGGACGAAGGTGGCGATCTTGTCCGCTCGTCGCTGGACAGGGACGCCCTGAACTCCAGGCCCGTGGGCGGCATGGGTTGGAGATGGTTCTGACGGTAAGTGTATGATTGAAGAGCATCGTGAGATTGTGGGTTTTCTCTGCCGGTGGTTGCTGCTGGCGATGGTGGGGGCCATCCTATTAGGGGCCGCTTGGGCGGGGGCTTTGGCGACCGAGGCCATCGCCGTGGAGACGGCGGCCCGAGTGGTCATGCCCGACGGTATCGCGCGACAGCGGCACAACGTCTGGCTGGTGGGCTATGTGCGCCCCCGATTGCCTTACTCGGCTTCGACGGCTTTGCTGTATCAGCGAGGCCGCGCCGGAGACCCCCGCTCCGCCTCGGTGCGAGGCGGCAAGGTCAACTGGTATCCCGCCGTCGGCGACGCGGGACTGGAACGCTTTGAGTTTCGAGGTCAGCCGCACGGCCCGCTGGCGACGCAGCGGTGTGCGGTTCGTCTGCTGACGGTTTCGGCCCACGAGACGGTCTGGCTTATCGACGCCGACTGGGCCAACCGGCTTTCGCAGGATCGTGGCAACGAACTGGCGGGACTTCTGGCCCGGCTGGACGCCCGCGGCGCGATTGCCATGTTCCATACCGGCCCGTTGAACGCCTTTGAATCCTGCCGCGATGAGCTGCGCGACAAGGGCTTTCAATACCCCATTCTTCTGGAACTCCGGGACAACGGCGGCCCCGCGTACATCCTGCGGCGGACGTCGCGGCGGATCAGACGCTGGGAACACAATAGGGACATGTTCGTTATCACAGACGACGGCGAATTTGCCCGCTCGGCAGTTGAGGACGGCTTCCGTACGCACCGCGTTGGGGAAGATTCGCAGCCCCGGGTGCAATCGCGGCTGCTGACTGCGCATGGTTCGTTCGATGAGCTGAAGGAAAACCTTACCACCTTGCCGATACCTTGACGTGGGCGGCTTTCCGCGGTGGAATTGTCCGCGGCCGAGGAAGCCGGCCGAGTACGGAGGACCGCGAATGTCTTCGCGCATGACATGGATGTTGACAGCGTTGCTGCCGGCGTTATTGGCCGCCGGTTGTGCCCCTCAGAGCAATGAGCCGATCTCCCGGCTGCCCATGCCCGAGCCGGACATTGCCCCGCCGCGGCATTCGCCGCGCCCGGAGGCGAGGAAGGTAACCCCCGAACCGCTCGAAACGCGCACTGAGCGGACCATTGAAGTCTCCGCGAAGGATGAGACCCGGCGATGGCGATATATCGTCATACACCACAGCGCCACCGATAACGGGAACGCCGATCTCTTCGACGCCGCCCACAGGCGCCGGGGCTGGGACGAGCTGGGGTACCATTTCGTCATAAACAACGGAGCGGGCGGACCGGACGGCCGTGTGGAGGTCGGCAGCCGATGGCGCCGTCAGAAGCACGGGGCGCATTGCAGGACACCCGGCAACGAGCACAACGAACATGGCATCGGCATCTGCCTGGTGGGGGATTTTTCCAACCATCGGCCGTCACAAGCGCAGTTACATGCACTGAGGGAGTTGGTCGGGCGGCTCGCCGCTGAGCATGAAATATCGGCTGACAGGGTGATGGGCCACCTGGAAGCCCCCGAGCAAACCACCGCCTGCCC
>JBKHJB010000232.1:0-3160 GCA_046538345.1 Phycisphaerae bacterium | reverse complement strand
GAACCGAAGCTGGAAGTAAAGGACGGGCAGGTGGCTGTGCCGCAAGGCCCCGGCTGGGGTGTGACAATCCGCCCGGAGTGGCTCGAGACGGCGGAGCACCGCATCAGCGAGCTGGACTGAGCCCTGTCGCCACCGGCGGCGTGCCTCTCGGCTGGAACACACCGGCCAGCGCTTCCAGTGCCGCTTTCGGCGCGTCGCCGCCCTCGTAGCCCAGAATCAGCCGTGGCGCTGGCGGAAGCTCGCGGGCGGCGTAGGCATTACCCAGCAGCACCACGGCCGATAGGCGATTGCCGATTCCGTCCAGCAGGGCGAGCATGCGGCGGGTCAGCTCGGAGCTTCCCATGTAGTGGTCGGTCCGCGACCGGCAGACGGCTACCACGCTCTCGGCGCCGGTCGTCTCCACGCACGCACGCTCCATCTGGTTACGGCTGGGGAAGTCGTTGATTCTCAACACGCGCGAATTGCCGAACAGCCGGGCGACGCAGTCCAAAAGCCCCGCCGGGTCTTCGCCCTCGGCGTGGACCTTGCCGGTTTGCGGGTCTGTGAAGGTGTTGCCGACCTGCAGAAGAAACAGGTGCTCCGCTTGGGGGTCTATCGATGGCGAGGCGCCCGGCGAAGTTATCGCCGATATCGAACGCCGGGTGAGTTCGGCTGCTTTTTGTCGGTCGGCGTCGCCTTTGCCGGACTGCTCGACCGACGTGAGCGTTCGCTGCTGAGCGGTCAGAACGCGGGCCACCGAAGCGTCCAATTGCTCATCGCCTATGCAGCCCTTGCGGTAGGCGTTGAGCATCATGCCGTAAGCTTCTGCCGGCGAGAGTCGATAGCTGGTGATAATCATGTCGTTACCGGCCGCCATCGCCAGCTCGTGACTGCGACGCAGACCGAACCGGCTTGTCAGTCCGATCATCGCCAGCGAGTCGGTCACGACCAATCCGTCAAAGCCCATCTCCCGCAACAGGTCTATCACCTTCGGCGAGAGGGTTGCGGGCATTTCGCTGTCTATGTCGTCCGCGATGATATGCCCGACCATCACGCCGGAAAGGTCGGCCTGCTCGATGCAGCGTTGGTAGGGCAGCAAATCCCGCTTCAGCAGGGTCTGCTTCTCGCCGGTCATATGCACCATGCCGATGTGCGAATCCACCGGCGACTGACCGAAGCCGGGGAAATGCTTGGCCGTTACCACCATGCCCTGCCGCTGATACTCCCTGACGGTTTCCACCGCCAGGCGCGCGACCAGCTCCGGGTTTGCCCCGAACGCCCGCGGACCTACGCACGACGAAAGTGGATTCCGCGCCACGTCCAGGATGGGACCGAAGACCGTATTGCGACCAGCTGATTTGGCGTCGATCGCGGTTATGCGCGCCCAGTCGGCAGCGGCGGCGGGGTCGCCTATCGCGCCTATCGCCTGTTGGCAGGGCAGCGGTGTGGCTTCCGGTCCTTCGAAGCCACTTTCCATGTTGTCCGCCAGCAGAAGCGGATAGTCGGCCGTCGAGAGATAGTCCCCCGCGTCCTCGTGCGGGCTGAGGTGCAGACCGCCCAGGCGGCGGTCGTGTATCATATCCAGCAGATCCCTTTTGTTCCGCTCGTTGCGGGGTCGGCGGGCGAAAAGCATCTGCCCGACTTTCTGCTCGACCGTTAGGTCCTCAACTGCAAGCGGTTTCATGGGCTTGTGACTCCCGTGGTGGTGCGGCGGGCATTTTCACCCGCCGGCGGGGCAAACTCAACGACCGAGGCGGAATACTTTGCTTTGACCCCGAAGGCCGCGGGTGATGTAATAGCCACTATGCTTGGACGCCTCAAACGCACAACCCGTCTGGACGTGGGACTGGCGATTTCGTTCGCCGGCGTGGCGTATCTGATATGGGCCCTGGTCGCGGGCGTGACGCGCACGCTGGTCGCCGACATGGTCCGCGCCTTCGCCGGAACGCAGACCGACCTCAGCGGCAGCCCGCAGGCGGTCAAGACATTGTTCGTGGACGCGGGTTTCGCGATCGACGTGGTGGGGCTCGCCTGGCTGGCGGCGACGCTGGTGCTGATTGTGCTGGCGTCGCGACAGCGGATCGGGATTTCCTGGTCCTGGGTCTCGGCGGCGTGTCAATCGCTGCTGGCAGCGATGGGTGGGCTGTGGGTCGCCTGGGCGGTGCATATCCCCTACGCCGGGGCGGTCTCACCGCCGGACGGGGCGGTTGACCAGACCCCCTGGGCGCAGCTCAGCGGTGTTTCACTGCCGGTGATCATACCTCTGGCGATCGTGCTCTGGGTGGCGGCGCTGGTCTGGCTGCTGGTGGAGCGCGCCCGTTACAACCGGCGGCGCATCACTCTGCGTGACGGCTTACGGACAAACGCCTGAGCGGTACGGCGGGGCTTTATCGCTGGTAGAGGCCCACCAACTCACCCTCGGCGACGATGTGCCCCTCCATCGCCTCGAGCAGTTCCTGCTTGGTCGCGCCGGCATCCAGGTCCAGCTCGCTGTCCAGGGCGTATAGCTTGAAGTGGTAGTGGTGCGGGCCGTGGCCTTTGGGTGGCATAGGCCCGCCGTAGCCGATGTTCCCGAAATCGTTCTTGCCCTGGAGCGCCCCAGCCGGTGAAGACGGCTGCGGGGTTGCTTCGACGCCTTCGTCAAGACCGTCAACTGTCGGCGGTATTTTGTAGATGACCCAATGGACCCAGGTGTGCGGCGGGGCGTCCGGGTCGTCGGCAATCAGGGCCAACTCTTTGGCCTGTTCAGGCACGCCGGAGAAACTCAGCGGCGGGGACAGGTCCTCGCCGTCGCCGGTGTAGCGACCGGGAATGGTCTGACCGTTGTCGAAGGCAGTACTGGTAAGCTTCATACTCATCGATGCGGCTCCTTGCGATGTGTTGCTGTCCTGCGGCTCCTCTCGGGCACAACCCGCCACTGCCGGCAGCACGGCAAGTGCAGCCAGACAGCACCGACGGACCAACCAGACCTCTCTTCGCTTAGGGTGTTCCAGCTTGGTACCTGGGCACGTCCTCACAAAACAAAACTATAGGCGCGCCCAAGGCCGATTCCAAACGCTGTTGGTCGGCGCCGTCCGGGGTAGCGATATCTCCGCGTGGCCCCTGCGGCGGCCGGGTAATCGCCGCCCTAAGCGCCTTGACTTCGCCCGGGTGATCGGTATCATCGATATTGCCGAGTTCG
>JBKHJB010000231.1:0-3169 GCA_046538345.1 Phycisphaerae bacterium | reverse complement strand
TTTCTTTGTCAAGCCCATGTGCCAGGGCAGACAGTCAGGTGGATTCGCCGGTTGTAGTGTCGGCCGACGGTCGGCGGGCACGTCCAAAAAGGGCTTCGCGCCTTTTCGCCCTCGGAGGCGCTCTGGAAGCGACAGGACAGAGACATGGAACAAATCAAGTATCAACTCAACGAAAACGATCTCCCGCGTCAGTGGTACAATCTCGCGGCCGACCTTCCCAACCCGGTTCAGCCACCGCTTGGCCCGGACGGGAACCCGATAACGCCGGACATGCTCGCGCCGGTGTTCCCAATGAACCTCATTGAGCAGGAGGTCGCCACCGACCGGTGGATCGATATACCCGAGGAAATCCTTCAGATTCTCGCTCTGTGGAGGCCCAGCCCGCTGTACCGCGCGCGCGGACTCGAAAAAGCGCTCGGAACGCCCGCCCACATCTACTACAAGAACGAAGGCGTCTCGCCTCCAGGCAGCCACAAGCCCAACACCGCCGTCGCCCAGGCGTGGTATAATAAGCAGTTCGGCATCGAACGACTGACCACCGAGACCGGCGCAGGTCAGTGGGGCAGCGCCCTGGCGTTCGCCTGCTCACTCATCGGGCTGGAATGCAAGGTATTCATGGTCCGCATCAGCTTCGACCAGAAACCGTTCCGCAAGATGATGATGCAGACCTGGGGCGCCAACTGCGTGGCGAGTCCGTCAGAAGAGACTCAGGCCGGTCGCGACGTTCTCAGCGACACGCCCGACACACCCGGCTCGCTCGGCATTGCCATCAGCGAGGCCATCGAGCAGGCCGTCACCGACAAGACCGGCAAGACCCGCTACTCGCTGGGAAGCGTGCTGAACCACGTGCTGCTGCACCAGACCGTCATCGGTCTGGAGACCAAGAAGCAACTGGAACTGGCCGGCGAGAAGAAAGTCGATGCGGTCATCGGCTGCTGCGGCGGCGGGTCGAACTTCGCCGGTCTGGCGTTCCCGTTCGTCTGCGACAAGATCCACGGCGCCGAGATCGACGTCATCCCCACGGAGCCGGAGGCATGCCCGACATTGACGCGGGCGCCGTTCGCTTACGACCACGGCGACAAGGCGAAGATGACGCCGCTTCTGCCCATGCACTCTTTGGGGCACAACTTCGTACCGCCGCCAATCCACGCCGGCGGGCTGCGATATCACGGAATGGCCCCGCTGGTCAGCCAGGCCGTAGTCGAGGGACTGCTGACGCCACGGGCCTACCACCAGTTGAAGTGCTACGAGTCCGCGGTGACGTGGGCGCGGACCGAGGGCTTCATACCCGCTCCGGAGACTTCCCACGCCATAGCGGCCGCCATCGACGAAGCCAACAAGGCCAAGGAAGAGGGCAAGGAAAAGGTCATCGTGTTCAACTGGTCCGGGCATGGACTGATGGACCTGACCGGGTACCAGGCCTTCTTCGAGGGCAAGCTCGAGGACCTCTCGCTTCCCGACGAATACCTCCAGAAGGGCGAGGAAGTGATGGCCGAGTTGCCAAAGCCGGAAGTCCGCAAAAGCGGCAAGTGGTAAGCGGCGGCAAACCCCGGACACGAAACCCCGACCGTCAGGCCGGGGGAAAATGCGGATAAAACGGTACGCGGTAACGCGAAAGCACTACCGCGCCGGCATGATCGCTTCGGGCTGACGCTGGTGCTAAGCTTCGGAGCTACCTTTGGGTGGAGTAGCTCATCCGGCCGGCGGGGCTTTCAGCGTCCGCCCGTTCGCAGGCGCCTTTCTCCGCGGCGAGGGCGAGAAACTGGTCTATCTCACCGCGCCAGCGTCGGAGCATGTTCCACGCCGTCTTGGCGCCGGCGACTATCTCGGCGACCTTATCCACCGCCGTCGCGGGACGCGCGCCGATGGACCGCAGTGCCCTTCCGCTCCATCCGCCGAAGCGATAGAAGCGTTTGTGGGCGTCGTAAAGCGCCCACTGCAACTCGGAGAAGCCCGCCACCGTGTTGTCGTAAAGCACGTGCGTGCCGTCGTAGTAGTCCCAGTCGTCTGGGAAGTTGTCGAATACCAGGTGAGGCCGCATCTGCTCCATCAGCGGCGTGCCCGGAAACGGCGTCAGGGCGCTTATCTGAATCGTCTCCACTCCGCACTTCAGCGCGAAATCGACGATGCCGTTGGCTGTTTTGCGCGTGTGATGCGGTCCGAGCACGAACATCCCGTGGATCCAGAAGCCGTGGTCGTGCAGGGCAGCCGTGTCGTCGCGCAGCCGTTCGCTGAGCGATCCGCCGTCGCGGTAGCCCTTATGCCAGCCGCGTGCGGTCTCGTCGTCAACGGTCTCATAGCCGATATAGAGCATATCCCCGCCGGCGCGCCGCATGGACTTCAGCAGTTCCCTGTCGGGCTTGCCTTGCGAGCTGCCGGTGCGGTGGAAGTCGGCGCGAACCTGGGCGTTGAAGGTCATCCGCAACGGTCTCATCATCTCCAGCAGCTTGCGGGTGCGTTTCAGGTCGGCGGTGAAGTTGTCGTCATAGAAGAACACACGCCGGAAGCCCTGGTCGGCATATGTCTTCAGCGCCTTGTCCACCCTCTCGGCGCTTTGGGCGCGGATGCGCCGGCCAAACAGCCGCGTCACGCAACAGTAGGTGCAGCCATGCGGGCAGCCGCGGGAGGTCATAACCGGCAGCGGATACAGCGCCCGCTTGCGGAAGGCGCTGAGCAGCACGTCAAAGTCGCGAATAAGGAAATGGTTCGGTGTCGGCAGGGCATCGAGGTCGGCGACCGGCTCGGCCTTTACGATTCCCGACGTAATCTCGCCGCGCGCGATGCGCTCGATAACCGTCTCGCCTTCGCCGCAGACCACGATGTCGCCGTGCTGCAGCGCCTCCTCGGCGCGGAAGGTCGCGTGGACGCCGCCGAAGACTATCCGAACGTCCGGCGCGTCGCGTCGCAGCCGGTCGGCCAGCGCGTATCCCCGCCGCGCCGTCGGCGTCATGATGCTGATGCCGACAATGTCGGCCGAGCATAGTTCCGCGTACAGGCGGTCGTTCTCCTCGGCCGGACCGGAGATGTTCTCGTTGACCACGGCGGCGTCGTAGCCCCGCTCGTCCAGCATGGTCGCCAGTGTCATGGGACCCATGAGCGGCCAACAACGGATCCAGGAATTCAAAGGGCGTTCCGGCCGACCCTGCGGCTCGACGATGCGTATTTTTCG
>JBKHJB010000230.1:0-3208 GCA_046538345.1 Phycisphaerae bacterium | reverse complement strand
CATTTCTTTTGCGCAAGTTACCATCGGATCAGCCAAAATCGGTCAGTTTGAGTCACCAAGAACACGTCGGTCGTCCGCGATCGCTCCGACGGAATCACCTCCATTGTCTTCGCCAGGGCCAAAAACACCACCAGAAGAACCTGCCCGCCCATGACGATCTGCGCTAACCACAGGTGCATCTCCTCCGCGCTATCGAAACCCCCTTGCCCCAGCGAGGTGCGAAACGCCGCATATATCAGCCCGACAAGTCCAAGTATCACCACCACCGGACCGAACAGATTCGCCGGGCGCCGAAGTATGCAGAAGTATCTATAAATGAGAGGATTCTTATGCGGAAGCATTTGCCTCACCTTCGGCTATGCTCAGGTAAAGTTCGCTCAGCGTGGTCTGTTCCTCCGATATTGTGGCGACCTGCACGCCGGCCTGGACCAGCGAACCGTTAATCCCCGCCAGGGCCTCGTTGTCCGCCTCGAACATGAAGGTCAGACGCGACTGGCAAGCTTCGACACAACTGACATCGGGGAAGTCCGCCAGTATCCTGCCGGCTGCGTCGGCATCGCCGACTACCTCAATGCTTATCTTTCGCTTCGGCGATATCCGCCGCAGAATCTCGTCCCTGCTTCCGACGGCGAGGAATCGCCCCTCGTGCATTATCCCGACGCTGGTGCAAAGGTCGGAAAGTTCACTGAGGATGTGTGAGGAGATGACAATAGTCGTGCCCTGCTGATTGACCTGTTTCAGAACGGAAAACAGGTTCATCCTCGCCAGCGGGTCAAGCCCGCTGGCCGGCTCGTCCAGCAGAAGCACCGGCGGCTTGTGGAGTATCGCCCGCCCCAGTCCCAGCCGCTGTACCATCCCTCTTGAAAGCCCCTTGCAGAGCTTGTCCCGCTTGTCGGTGAGTCCGATAAGTACGATCACTTCTTCGACCCGCCGGCGAAGCTCGCTTCCGCCCAGACCGTGCGCCATGCCGAAATAGGCCAGAAACTCCCATACGGTCAGCGGCCTGTATACCTGGAAGAAGTCCGGCATAAACCCGATCTTCAGTCGCGTAGCCACGGGATCGTCCCAGACGTCGGTGCCTTCGATAAAGGCCTTGCCGAATGTCGGCTCGAGTATGGTCGCAAGCATGTTGAGCGTCGTCGTCTTGCCCGCGCCGTTAGGACCGATAAATGCGAAAATCTCCCCGCGCGGAATCTCAAGGTCAATCCCGCAAACAGCGGGAAACGCCCCGTAATTCTTGACCAGTCCCTCCGTGCTTATCGCTGTGTCGTTAATGCCCGTATCCCCTTGCGAAGGCGACACTGTAATTACGACGGGATTATACAGCGGTATCTCCCACGGCGACAATGACATATTACCCGCTTTTTCACAGCCAACGCGCCCTCGCAAGCCGCCCGCCGGACCGGCCTGCTACCTGCGAGCGCGGATTACTGACAGCGCATAAGAAGCGAAACCCGGTTCCGCAACCAATGGAGCCCCGCGACTGGACCGAACGCCACGGAAAGACCACAGCCGTGTCGAGCTTGACGACCCCGCCGCCGGAGCGTAGAAAAGCAGTTTCTCTGACAGTTTGAGACAGCGGCCGCCGCAGGCCCGGCCGATGTTCGCGCCGTGTCGCCGCGGAGACAGGAGACCAGATGTCCGGCTACGATTTCGCATCCATCGAGAAGAAGTGGCAGCGGTACTGGGATGAAAACGAAACCTTCCACCAGCCCAACCCTGACGAGGAGGGCTTCGTCGAGCGGCAGCGCTATTACATACTGCCGTTCTTCCCGTACCCCTCCGGCGCCGGTCTGCACGTCGGACACGCGGCCAACTACACACCGACCGACGTACTGGCCCGCTACGCGCGGATGCGCGGTCTGAACGTGCTGTATCCTACCGGCTTCGATGCGTTCGGGCTGCCCGCCGAGCAGTACGCCGTTGAACAGGGAGTCCACCCGCGCGAGACGACACGCACGAATATCGACAACATGATCCGCCAGATGAAAGCGGCGGGGTATTCCTACGACTGGCAGAGGGCTTTCTCCACCACCGACCCGAATTACTACCGCTGGACGCAGTGGATCTTTTTGCAGCTCTATAACAGTTGGTACGACCCGCGCGAACAGCGCGCCCGGCCGATACGCGACCTAGTGCATGACCTCGAAAGCGGCGAGCTGGTGGTGGACCTCGGCGGCAACGTGGTGGTCCCCCCGGTATCCGAGACGGTCGAGGCCGTCGGCGGAACGCCGGGCGGCTTCTACAAGTTCCAGGAGCTTGAGCCGCAGCAGCAGCGAAGCGTCATCGACGAGCAGCGCCTCGCCTACCAGGCCGAGGTCCCCGTCAACTGGTGCCCGATGCTCGGCACGGTGCTCGCCAACGAGGAGGTTACCGCCGAGGGACGCTCCGAGCGCGGCGACCACCCGGTCTATCGACGGGCAATGCGCCAGTGGATGCTCCGGATCACCTGCTACGCCGAGCGTCTGCTTGAGGACCTTGAGCTTCTGGACTGGCCGGAGCACATCAAGGCGATGCAACAGAACTGGATCGGCCGGAGCACCGGCGCGGAGGTGGACTTCCCACTGGAGTCTGTCGCCGGCGACGAATGGTTCGAGCAGCGTCGCGAGGGCGGCTTCCCGGCGGCAGAGGAAGACGGCGTCATCCGGGTCTATACCACCCGTCCGGACACGCTGTTCGGAGCGACGTACATGGTGCTGGCGCCGGAGCACCCGCTTGTCGAGGAGATAACCACCGACGATCAGCGCGAGCAGGTGCGGAAGTACGTCTCCCAGGCGGTCAACAAAAGCGAGCTGGAACGGACCGCCGAGAGCAAGGCCAAAACCGGCGTCTTTACCGGCAGCTACGCGGTGAACCCCGTGAACCGCCAGCCCATTCCCATCTGGGTGGCTGACTACGTGCTGCTGAGCTACGGCACCGGCGCGATAATGGCCGTTCCCGCTCATGACGCACGAGACCTGGAATTCGCCGAGCAGTTCGACCTGCCGGTCGTGCAGGTCGTCCAGCCGGAGGATGATGAGGACTGGCGCGGCTTCGAGCGCGAAGGTACCGCCGTCAACAGCGGCGACTACAACGGTATGCCGACGGCCAAGTTCAAGCACAGAATTACCAAGGATCTGGAGCAGACCGGACTGGGCAGAGGCGCCGTGAACTACAAGCTGCGGGACTGGCTGTTCAGCCGACAGCGATACTGGGGCGAGCCGTTCCC
>JBKHJB010000037.1:0-14804 GCA_046538345.1 Phycisphaerae bacterium | reverse complement strand
TACGCTCAGCGGATATCTGGTACGGACAACCCGCCCCGGCAGATATCCTCCTCAGCCGTCTTGCGTCCATACCCATAGACACGCTTTGCGTCTCTGGACCAGAGAGCGCTTACCTCGTCGAGCCCCGACTCCCGCATCATGCGATAGAGCGCCGACGGAGACGGCAGAAACCAGTTCCAGCCGCCACGGCTGAGACGCTCCTTTTTGCTGGGCCGCAGCGCCAGTCCCCCGTCGAAGCGGCAATACGGTTTTCGGCAGTTCAGACCTGCGCCCTCCACCAGCATCACGCCGCCTACCTTCAAGGAGTTGTAGAGGATGCGCAGGGCGATCACCGGGTCGGAAAGGTGGTAGATTACGCCGGGGAAGTAAACGACGTCGAACCGCTTTGCGAAGTCATTGGAATTGCAGGCATACAACGATCTTCGTTCTGTGGTCACGCGGTCGCCCAGGCCGAACGATTCGGCGAGAAACCCGGCCATGTCTGCGTATTTCTTGACCTCCTCTATTGCATGGACATTGCTGCCGAGCGACGCAAGCAGAAGCGTCGTGCCGCCGGTCCAGCACCCCACGTCCAGAACGTCCCGGCCGTCGAAGTCACTCAATTCCACCGGGAAATAAGTCACAAAGCGGGCCAGGACATCGATGTGGCGGTCCTTCATCCGCCCAGGAACGTGAAACAGCCCGAAGTCGTGGTTATGTCCCCAGTGGAACTTGATCGACAGTCCCCGCTGACGGTCCAGTTGCTCTTTGCTGTACCCTTCCACGTCCGCATCGGTGCGACCCAGTTCGCCCAAGACACGGTCACGGAACGCCTCCGGTTCAATGCCTTGGAGATTGTCCGTATTGAACCGGGCAAACTTTTGCTTCAGATCCTCACGGACACGATCGAAATCGGACCGTGCGAAGCCGCCCCTTCGATAAGAGCCAAAAAACCGCCGCAGTGCGGAGGAACTTTGCGCGGCCCTGCTATCGTATAATCTGACCTTCAATTTGCCGGACACTTTCCAGTCCTTTCGATAACTCTTCAAGCCAGTAGACCGTTGAGAGTCCTGAGAATGCACGCCTTGACCCTACTCGTTGAAACCTATTGCACCCCTGGAGACACAGTTTGTCAATCCACCGAAACCGGTCATCGAACCAAATCACCTCCCGCACACGCACTGACTCATTTCACCGCAACTTCTCAATGTGCCGCAATCCTCTGTTCGGACCGGAGGGTAAGTCAGGGCCTGCCCGTTGCGTTCTGTCGCAGAAAACTGGCCCGCGAGGCGGTTGAGGACTCTGAGATCACCTCGCCCAGCGAAGCGGAAGTGGCCTGACGCCGGTCGGCCTGCGGCACGCTCCATACAGCGGCACGGATCATCTCGAACTCCTTTCCGTGCGGGTACGCGGCATAAGATATCCACTCTCTCGCAAGAGAAGGGCTTGCCGCATCCGGACCACCGGCTACAATCCTCCACAGGATTGAGATTGTTCACCGGCTGAACTTTTTGTCAGGATAGTCGCGTTGCCGTCACTCATCAAAAAAATGGTTCTACACGTGTTGCCGCGTCGCTACTCCTGGCCGAGGCCGCTCTATCCCAACGACATCTTCCTGGTCTCCTACCCCCGGTCCGGGAACACGTGGGTGCGATTTCTCATCGGCAACCTGCTCCGCGGCGCCGAGGAGGACCCGGTGGATTTTCACACGTTGCCGGAGGCGGTTCCGAACCTTCAGGACAAGTCCCACTGGCCTCTTATACGTAACATGTCGCCGCCCCGTCTGCTGAAGATGCATGAACTGCCGGACCGCCGGTTTCGTCGAGTCATCTACATCCTGCGGGACGGGAGGGACGTGACCGTTTCCTATTACAACTACCTATGTGGATTGGGTAAGTTCCAAGGGTCTTTCCCGGAATTCCTCCGAAGCCGCTATGGACCATGGCGCTGGGCCCGGCACGTGTCGGCGTGGCTGAACAACCCCGAGGATCGTGAATTGGTAATGGTGCGATACGAGGATCTGCTCGTCGATACCGCACAGCAGTTGCGCCGTATAGCGGAGTTCGCGAATCTGCCCGACGACGAGGACTCCATCGCCCGTGCGGTCCGACACTCGCGCTTCGAGAACGTTAAAAAGATGGAAGGCACCCGCGGGCGACCCAGGTGGAACGACACCAACCTCAAGTTCGCTCGGAAAGGCAAGGCCGGCGACTGGCAGAACTGGTTCGAGCCGGCCCACATCGAGGAATTCAACCGCCAGGCCGGGCACATCCTGCGACAATTCGGATACGCGGACGCCGAGAGCGAATAGTCGCCGCCGGACCTTTTCAGTCGTTGTCCTCGGCCCGGCCGGCTATCGAAGGTTCCGCAGCTTGCGGCTGGCGCGCTGGGCATCCTTCGCGCTGTCGAAAGCCAGATAGCAGACGCTCTTTCGACCCACAGCGGCGGCCGAGACACCGCGAAGGTTGATGTCCAGCTCCGCCAATGCGGCGGTAATCTTGGCGCCAAGCCCCGGCTTGTCCGGCAACTCGACTCGCAGCGAGTGCATGGAATCGGCCTTTTTGAAGCCGGCCTTTTTCGCCGCGGCCGACTGCTTGGAACCCTTCAGCGGCGAGACGAACACCACGCCGCCACCCTTCTCGCCGGCGTGAGTGCGCCGTGCGATGACAAACTCCAGGTTCGCCCCCGCCTCGGACAGTGCCTCGAGCTTCTCGGCGAGAGCGCCGGGACGGTCTTCCAAACCGGCGGCCCATACGGTTACACGGCTGACTTTGACTGCCATCTTGCGACCTCCTTTCGGTTTTGTTTCGCTCTGGGAATATGATAGGCGCCCTCGCGACGGCGCGGCGCAAAGCGAGACTGTGAACAACCCCGAATTAGCTTTATACTCCTGCCCACAGCCAAACGCACTACGACCGCAAAAGGCGCAACACCATGAGTATCACCCGGACATTACTTCGACCGCTGGCCTATGTCGCCGGCAAACACGCGCAGAAGCAGTTGAACGCCTGGCTGGCGGCGCACCGCCACACGCGAGCGGTCCAGGAAAACCTGCTCGCCGAACTTTTGGAATCCCGCTCCGCAACCGCCTTCGGCCGCGACCACGGCTTCGAACGTATCGGCCGCTACGACGACTTCCGCGCCGCGGTGCCCGTGCGGACCTACGACGGGATGCGAAACTACTTCGACCGCGTCTTCAAGGGCGACTTCACCGCCCTGCTGCCACCGGGCGAGCCGCCTGTTATGTTCTCGCTGACCAGTGGCACAACCGGCGAGCCGAAGCGCATACCGGTAACCGAGCGCTTCGCGGCGGACATGAAACGCGGCTGGAACGTCTGGGGCGTGCGGGTGCTGCTGGACCACCGGCGGGCCTGGCTGCGGCCGATATTGCAGATAACCTCCTCCCCGCGGGAGCAGCTAAGTCCCACAGGCCTGCCCTGCGGTGCCATCAGCGGACTGCTCGCCAACCGCCAGAAGCGAATCGTCCGCCGCATGTACGCCACACCCAGGCAGGTGCACGAACTGACCGACCCGCTCGCACGCAGGTATGTCGCGCTTCGCTGTGCCGTCCATCGCGACGTGGCGATGATTACCACGGCCAACCCTTCCAGCACCATCCAGCTCATTGAGACCGGACGCGAATATCTGCCGCAGCTTGTTCGGGATATCGCCGATGGAACGTGCACGCCGCCCGGCGAGGCGGACGAGCGTGTCCTCAATACGCTCCGCTGGCGGGCAGACCCGCGACTCGCCGAACGCATCGAAAGCTCCATCGGGAGTGATGAAACACTGCTGCCGCGGCATCTGTGGAACGTGGAAATAGTCGCCAACTGGACGGGCGGCACGCTGGGGCTTTACCTGCCCCGACTGCGGGAAATGTTCCAAGGCGCCTGCGTGCGCGATATTGGTCTGCTCGCCAGCGAAGGTCGGTTCAGCATTCCCCTCCAGGACGACACACCCGCCGGCGTCGCGGAGATAACCGGCAACTTCCTGGAGTTCATCCCGGCCGAGCAGAGAGAGCGGGACAATCCGGACGTACTGCCGTCCTGGGAGGTGGAACGCGGGCAAGAATACTTCCTGGTGGTGACCAACCGCGCCGGTTTGTGGCGCTATGACATCGGCGACCGTGTGCGTGTGGTGGACCATTACGGCGAAAGCCCCGTCTTTGAATTCCTCTCGCGAGACGCACACACCGCCAACATCACGGGCGAGAAGCTCACCGAGCATCAGGTGGTCGAGGCGATGCGCCGGGCGTCGGCCAAACACGGCCGGCATGTTCAGCGATTCGTGCTCCAGGGACGTTTCGCCGATACGCCGTATTACGAGCTGCGCGTGGAAAAGACGGACGACGACGAACCGCGAAAACTCGCCGAAACCATGGACCAGGAGCTGCGCGCGTTGAACATCGAATACGACTCCAAGCGCAAGAGCGGCCGACTGGGCGCGATCCGGGCGGTCGTCCTGCCCGCGGGTGAGCTGGCCCGCGCCGAAACCGACCGCATCCGCCGGAGCCGTGGCCGAAGTGAACAATACAAGCCCAGGTATTTGCTTACGGAGGTTCTCGGCGCGGCCGAGGATGCCAATACATGAGTCGCTATGAGCTGACATTCCACGGCGCCGCACAGAGAACGACCGGCTCGTTTCACCTTCTGCGTATCGGGCGACACAACACGGCGCTGGACGCGGGACTCTTTCAGGGTCGGCGTCAGGAAAGCCGGGAGCTGAACAAACAGTTTCCGCTGCGTCCGCAGAAACTGGACGCGGTGCTTCTGTCCCACGCTCACATAGACCACAGCGGGAACATCCCGCAGTTGGTCGGGCGGGGGTTTGCCGGACCGGTACACGCCACGGCCGCCACGTGTGATTTGTGCCGCATAATGCTGGCCGACTCCGCCCACATCCAGGCCGAGGACGCGCGGTTCTGGAACGAGAAACGCGCCCGCAGCGACGATGAGAAAATCGAGCCGCTCTACACCCCCGAGGACGCGCGCGCTTCGGAGGGACACTTCAAGGCGACCGCCTACGACACGCCCGTTCAGTTTGCCGACGGCGCGAAGGCGACGTTTATCGAGGCCGGTCACATACTCGGCTCGGCGTGCATACTGGTGGAGCTGGGCGGGGGTCGAGGCCCGCGGCTGCTATACACCGGCGACCTGGGTCGGGCGAATATGCCAATCCTCCGCGACCCCGCCGAGCCGCTGCCGGAAGTGGACTATCTGATAACCGAGTGCACCTACGCGGACCGTCGGCACGAGAACCCCACGGACATGAAGCAGCGACTGGCGACGATCATCAATCAGACCCGCGACGCCGGCGGAAAGGTGATTATCCCCGCCTTCAGCGTCGGCCGGACGCAGAACATCGTCTATTATCTCTCCCAGGCGATAAACGAAGGACTGATGGAGCCGCTGCCGATATTCGTGGACTCGCCGCTGTCGGTAAACGCCACTGAGGTATTCAAGAAGCACCCCGACTGCTACGACCGCCAGGCCAGGCGGATGTACCGCGAGAACGGCGATATTTTCGGCGAAGGCCGCGTGGGCTTCATCACGCAGGTGGACGAATCCAAGCGGCTCAACGAGATGGACGAGCCGATGGTCATAATCGCATCCTCGGGGATGTGCGAAGCGGGTCGCATCCTGCACCACCTCAAGAACAACATCGCCGACGAAGCCAACACCGTGATAATCGTGGGCTTCCAGGCGCAGCACACGCTGGGAAGGCGCATCGTGGAGCGCCGGGAAGAAGTGAAGATTTTCGGACGGATGTACCCCCTGCTGTGCCGCATCGAAGTGCTCAACGGCTTCAGCGCCCACGCCGACCGGCGGGACTTCGCTCGGATGTTCGGACCTGTCGCCGAGAAGCTCCAGGCCGCCTTCGTCGTCCACGGCGAGGGCAGCCAGCCGACGGCCATGCACGAAATACTCACCTCCGCCGGCTGCCGGGAAGTGCACATACCTTCGCCGGGCGATACGTTCGACCTGTAGATGATCGACAGGTTGACGCTATACCGGGAAGGAGTTTTGGCTATACTTGTCGGCTGACGGTCGCCGATAGATGAACCGTCACACGGAGCGGAAACATGAAAAGTTTGCTGAAAGCAGTGTTGATATCATTGTCGGTACTGGCGGCTTCTGTGGGCGGCTGCGTGGACCTGAAGGTGGACCGCGACGCGGTCCGTGTCGGTCGATTTCTCGAGCCATCCGAACGGCAGGAAGCTCGGAGCGACACTCAGCTCCCGGCAAGCGACCACGGCGATGAGGCAATCTGACGCGTCCTCTCGGCCGTCGTACCGGTCAGCTCACGCGGATGGTAACGGCCGTGCGCTCAAGGTCCTGTCGGTCGCGCAGTATGGTCGGCTCATCGAAGTGTTCGGAGTCCGCTATGATATCGCGCACGTCGTCGGCCTGTGAGAAACCGAACTCCAGCATCAGCGCCCCGCCGGCCTTCAGCAGCGACGGTGCGTCGGTGACTATCCTCCGGATGAACTCCAACCCGCTCTTACCGGCATACAGCGCCACAGACGGCTCGTAGCGGACGGTCTCCGCGACCTGCTCATCGTCGGCAACGTAAGGGGGATTGGCTGCTATCACGTCCAGCGGCAGCATGTCGCGGGCGTCTTCGGGTATTTCCAGCAGATCGGCCGTCCGGCAGCGGACACGGTCGGCTACGCCGTGCAGCCGGGCGTTCTCGGCGGCTACCTTGACAGCCGGTTCCGATATGTCAGTCGCCAGCACCGTCACTTCCGGGGCGTTAACCGCCGTCGCAACGGCAACGCAGCCACAGCCCGTGCACGCATCCAGCATGCGCGGGGGCTGCTCGCAGGGACGTAGATAATTCATCGCTTCGGAGACCAGAATCTCCGACTCCGGCCTGGGTATGAGTACGTCCGGGGTGACCTTCATCGACAGCGAGTAGAATTCCTTGCGCCCCACGAGGTAGGCGACCGGCTCGCGCTTTGCCGCCCGGCGGATAAGCTCGCGGTACTCGGCGAGCTTCTCGCCTTCCGGCTCGTGGTCAAAGCGGGCGTACAGCTCTATCCGCCGACAGCCCAGAACGTGCGCCAGCAGCACCTCCGCCGCGAGACGCGCGTCCTCCACGCCGGCGCGGGACAGGTAGTCCCTGGTCCAGTTGATAAGCTCCAGGATGGTCCATGATTTCTCTTGCGCCTCGCCCATGTGCGGTCGAAGTACCACAAGCCCGCGCTCAAGACAAGACGCTACAAGCCCCTGTCACCCGGCGAGGGTCTATTTTTCGGTATGCAGAGCCGTTCGGAACCTGCGGGCGCGGGCACGGACCGGGGGCTTGGTCAGCTCGGCCGTCGGGGCGAAGATGGTGCCCTTGGCCTCCATGCGGAGTCGGGCCATCTCACCGGCTTCCTCGTCGAGGCACAAGGCGGCATCCTCGGCGACTATCACACTGAAGCCGCGCGTCCGCAAACCAACGGCCGCCTGCATGATGCCGTGGGCCAGCCCGGCGCCGCAAATGACGAAAGTTACCGGCGGGAGCTCGCTTATCAGCCGCTCCAGACGGGGGTGCGCGAGGATATCCGTGTCACGCTTCTCAAAGACCACCTGTTGGTAGTGGTCGAAGAGGTCCACCGGCAAATCCGTGGAGCTTCGCAGACCGAGGTTTATCCGTCGCGGCAATACGGTCCGTGTGAGCTTCTTCTCGCCCTCGCTGTCCTCCACGCAATGCGGGGTACTCGCCAACGGGCCAAGCTCGCCACGGCGTACCCGCAGCGCCGTGCTGATGACGGGTATGCGGTTCTCCTTCGCCCAGTGGAAAAGCCGGTACACGCGCTTGGCAACCTCAGCCGAGCGGCGCGTATAGCAGCTGCCGCCGGGCTGAAAGAATTCCCGCTGAGTCTCTATGTCGAGCAGTATCCGGTCGGTATCCATAATTCACTCACCATCCTGCGAACGGAAGCCACATATCGGCTCCCATACTTACTACGTAATTTTAGGCATCGGGTTTGCGCCGATTCCATAAACCATGGACCCATGGCGCGGACAATAGTGAGTGCAAGCGGAGAGATTTCCTACGGCCAGTATTCCTGCACCAGCCACAAACCGACCCCCAGGGCGGTAAGCCCTGCGACCATATACACCATCAGGACGCCCACTTCCAGCGGAAGCCGACGGATGTCCTTGACTCTTATTGACTTATAGACCAATGCCACGGCCACCAGCAGTGGCAGCATCAACAGCAACCCGCTGCCGCTCTCGATGTGCATGGGATAAGTAAACAGCCCCGGCATCACGATTCGCCTCCCGATCGCGCGACCGCGAGTCTGCGTTTATGCTCCCCGTGGATACCCATTGCACTGAGGACAGCCGCGTCAAAGATACACATCAGATTCAGCATCCCAGCGACGCCGGAGTAAGCCCGGGCTATGGTGCCCGCCGGTGCGACCAACGCCTTGTCGCCCAGCTTGGCGTCCACTGTCATCCGCTTGGCAAGTCGCGGGTCCGTCCCCGGCGGGACATCAACGCTGATGGGCCCTTCCCGCATAAGCTTGTCGTACTCGGCCTTCGACTTCTGCCAGCCGATAAGCCCGTGCACGCCGGTAACCATCTCGGCGGCGAACCACCACGGCTCGTACCTTCTATCCACGGTCATTACGCCGCCAATGGCGATGCCCGTCCAGAAAGTCGCGGCGATAGTCACGAAAATGACCGCACCGCGAATGCCCCGGCCGATATACACATGCCCCGCGCCCGGCAATATCCACGCCAGGAATGCGGCAATAAGCCAGTTGCTCCGCGGCTTGTCGGTTTGCTTGGACATTAACGACTCCCGGAAAGCTCCGAAAAAGAGAATGTCGCCGCCGCCGAGGCGATTGTCAAGACCGAGCGCCGAGAACCAATCCGTCAGCGATGCTACAGCTCTACATCGAGGACGAGAACCGTCACGTCGTCGTTGTCCAGGCGTCGGCGAGCACGGATGTGCTCGACCCGCTCGGAAAGGTCCGAGAGCATCTCTTCGGCCCCGACGCCGGCGAACGGCTGGAGTGCCTCGGTCATGGGCGGCTTTGTGCCGTCGTCATGTCGGAATACGGCTTCCAGCCCGTCGCTGTAGAGCACCAGGCGGTCGCCCGGCGAAAGGCGGACGGTGCGCGAGTCGTAGGTTTCGTCCGGCATGACGCCCAAAAGTCCGCCCGGCGCGTTGAGCGACAGCACCTCCCCGTCCGGGCGGAAGAGCACCGGCTCGGGATGACCGGCACGAGCGTAGGTCAACGTCATGGAGTCGACCTCCAGCACGCCATAGGCGGCGGTGCAGAAGTGGAACCCCGACGCGTTCTGCTCGCAGATGTCCGCGTTGAGCTGCGCCAGGGCAACCTCCGGCGGAATGATTTCGTAGCTGTGTCCGCTGATGCGCTTGGTCTGAAGCGCCTTTTTGACGAACATCGTCAGCAGCGCCGCCGGCAGACCGTGGCCCACCGCGTCGGCGACGTAGAAACCCAGTGTGGTCTCATCCAGTCGGGCGACGTCGTAAATGTCTCCGCTGACGAAACCAGCCGGGCTGAAAAGCGTGGAGAACCGCACCGGACCGATTTCCGGGAGTCGCGCGGGCAGAAAATCGCGCTGAAGGTTGGCGGCTATGCGCATCTCCTCGCCCAGTTCCTCGTCGCCGGCCGACGGCGCAGCTTCGCGGAGGCGGCGAACAACCTGCGACAGGCGGCATGCAGCCGATATGACCGCCGCCATCTCAACCGCCGACGCATCGGCCGAGACCGGCAGGAAAGGTCCCTGCCATCGCTCCAGGACGGCGTGCAGCTCGTCGGCGTCACCGGGCATGATTACGACGGCGGCCGTCGAGCCGCGGTCCAGCATCTCCAGGACACGTGCGAGCGAGGCGGCGTCTCCGCCGGCCGAGGCAAGCACCACCTCGACCTCCCCGAGCTGTCGCTGCAGCGGCTCCTGGGCGAACCACGGCTGAAGCTGCCATCTGTCAGAGACGGCGTCGAACACCACCGGCGGGACCGGGCGGTCGCTCAGCCAGAGCAGCTTCGGCATAGTCGCCGTTGATGTGTCCATGGAGTTCCTTCGCAAGCCCATATACCAAGCCGTATTGTCGCTAATCGTCACCGAGCCGGGTCGGCTTTAGCAGCGTCGGGAATATCCCCAAGAAGCTCGGCCTGGTCTCCCACACGGACCCCGGCGGCCGACAGTTCGCCCGCTGGAACTTCCAGGGCGTACTGAGCGGGCTTCTCGGAACTGTAGGTTTCCCGACCGGCGAGGTCCGCCTCGACCTGCATCGTATGAGTCTTGACGACACGGAGATCCGCATCGAGGAAAGCGATGTCCAACGGAACCAGGCAGCCACGCATGCAGAACTCCCGGACATCCGCGTCGGGAAAGATAAACAGCATCCCGGTGCCCTGGGCTATCCGGGGCCGATTGGATAGCCCGCGATACCGCTGCTCGGGCGTGGAGGCGATATCCACCAGCCATTCCGTGCCATTAATGCGCACACGCGAGCTTTGTGGCGGGTCGTCCCTTGAGCAGCCGGACCAGGCCGCCCCGGCCGCCAAAGCCGCCGCCAACAACATGTGGGTTAACGGGCGAATCTTCACGGCCGACCCTTTGTCCGACCGAGGCGAAGCAGGCGCGACACAAGCTCCACAGGCAGACCCACCACGTTGGAAAAACTTCCCTCCACGGAGGTTACAAACCTGTCGGCGGTCTCCTGAATAGCGTATGCGCCGGCCTTTCCGCGCCACTCGCCGGAGGTGAGGTACTGCTCAAGCTCATGATCGCTTATCTCGCGCATGGTGACGTAAGTCGTTTCTGAGGCAATGCATCGCCTCTCGGCGCCCAGCAGTGCCACGCCCGTAATCACCGACTGCCTGGTGCCCGAGAGCATACCGAGCATCCGGCGCGCGTCGTCGGCATCGGCCGGCTTGCCCAGCAGCTCGCCGCTGACGGACACTACCGTATCGGCCCCCAGAATAAGCGCATCGGGGCGATCCTCCGCCACCGAACGGGCCTTGAAATACGCAAGCGCCTCTGCCAGACGCGCCGGCGAAAGCCTCTCGCAGGCGTCCACTGGCTCGGCCACGGGCGGGGACACCGCCTCGAAGGCAATACCCGCCTCCTGGAGAAGCTGTTTGCGCCTCGGCGAGCTGGACGCCAGCACCAGCGTTGTCTCGGCCACCATCGTCATGCTTGAGAACTCCTTTTTGCCCAATCTAGCATACTTCCGCTAACGCGACGTTTCCACCCGGTCCGGTTTTTATGAAACTCCTTGCGGACCGGCGAACGCCGGTTTTTCCCTGCGTTTACGTGCGGCAACACGTTGCAAAATTCCAACATCGCCCCAATCGTTTATATTCCCGGATCTTAGGGCCATATAGCCCCTCCAGACGATCAGACGCCTCATCCGCGTGGCGTTGCGGCAACGCGCCGCGAGAAGCCGCATTTTCTACCCGGTTTAACACGCGCGATGCCGGTCCGTAACCGCTTGTTCAAACGGATGTTACGGACTGTAATTCCCGCCGTGACGGCAAATTGGAGCTGGCACTGACCTTGCAACTAACTTATCAGCGGAGAAGTGTCTTATTATTAAGTAGAGGCCGCGTGAGGCCTCGAGTTTGTTAAATTCAGGGAGTACTGCCATGAACGAGGCGGTCACACGAGAACGGATCATCGAACTCGCGGAGATGATAGCCACAGCCGGGCAGCTTGACACGCCACCGGACGAAGGTCAGGGCGTGTACGTCCCGGCAAGCGACCGCAAAACCCAACCACTTCAGCAGTGTCTCGACGAGATGCAGACCCATATAAAGTATCTGCTGTTTGATCTGGAAGCTACGCGACGGGAGAACCGATATCTGCGCCAGATGCTCCAGAACCGCCCCGGACGGCCGGGACCGGGCCATTCCCACGAATAGGAGCAGCCGCAGAAGAACGGACAATCAGGAGCCGCTCCGCACGGGCATAGCCCGCGGGGCGCGTGGCAGTCGGCGGCACGGTGTCGAAATTCGGCGCCGTGCCGCACTTTTCTGCGCTTCTCCGCACGGCCAGAAACGATTCCCCTCGCTACTCACCGTCCGTCGATCAGGGGGCGCACCAGATTCGGCCGGGTCTTCGCTTGGCCTCGGCGTACCACTCGTCGTAGGTGAAGAAATCCACGTGCCCCCCGAAGCACCCTACGGTCGCACCGTCCCTGTGGCGATCGGAGATGCCTTCGTCGGGCATGTTACAGCCGTCGTTCCAATAGCCGCCGTCCTCCGTCTCGTCGGTTTCCCAGAAACAGACTTCATCGCTTTTGAACTGCTCGATGTTGTACGGCGGGAAAACTTCATCGCCGAAACCCACTACCGCCTTATTCATGGCGTAGCTCGATAGTCGGTGTGTAGGCCCCTGCTCGTACGGCGGTGCGTCCAGCGGACAGCGATAGAGCTTGTACTCGCCCATATAGGGCCAGATCTGCCCGGTCTCGACATGCTCCTGGCGGAGGTTATCCTTATCCCAGTCACCCACTTCGTTCATGTCATAGAGCCAGCCCGCTGTCGGTCTGGAAGTTTCCATATTGTCGGAGTTGCAGAACGGCAGTATTCCCCGCGAGTCCGAGGCGTACATGTGTATTCCGCGCATACCGTTATAGATATTCGTCTTACAGAGAAGGAACTTCGCATACTCCCGGGCCTTTCCCAACGCCGGCACCAGGATGCTCATCAGCAGGGCGATTATCGCTATGACCACCAGCAGTTCGATAAGTGTAAAACCGGCTTCTGTTCTGAAGTGCTTGCGGTAAGTGCGCATTTTCTGCCTCCAACGAGTCAGCCAGATCGTGAGATGGGTTTACATCTATATCATATAGCATGTGCGGGAAGGGACAAGACCTTTTCGCGCACAATGCCTATTCTTTTGCGTCGATTTATGGGAATAAACCGTCGGACATGGACTTGCGAGGATCCGCTTTTACGTTGCGGCCGGCGATGGTAGTCGCCAGCCGCGCGTCCGCTTGGGGAGCACTGGGGTTTAGAGCAGTCTCACCTTTTGTGTAGCGTCCGGCCTGCCTGCGGCGTCGTCAATAAGCACATCCGGACAAAGACTATATATTGGCGACGTGCGCCTCCCCTCTCGGTGTCTGCCAACGGCCCAGCAGCCGGGCGCGGCATGGCTGTGCGCCCGGCCCGGCCGTTGAGAGCAAAGCTGCGGTAGATACCTCAGTTCTTCTTGGCCCAACGAAGCCGACGGTCCCGCGGAACGAGCAGCATCGAGACTTGTCGTGTTCGCCCGGCGTCGTCGCTCAGCTCGATGGTCGCGCGGTACACATCCCTCCCGAACCGGTCCATCCGCATCAGCTCCGCACGCTCGGCGGCGGCCACTTCCTCCAGTACGTCGCGCAGCGCGGCGAACTGATGGTCGTGGAGTTCATCCAGCGCCTGCGCGCGGATGCGCTGCGACAGCTCATCGCCGTCGGCCGACCGCAATGCCGCAATCATCTCGCGGACTTCCTCGGCTCGAGCGTCGTCGGCGTTCACCCGCCGGTGTTCGTATCTATCCGAGCAGCCGACGACGCCGAGAAAAACCACGGTAGCCGCGGCGAACACCCGAATGCTACTACTGGTCGTAATGCGGGGCATTCTCATCTCCCACGAAACCGAGGTTGTGTTGGGGCATCACCATTCGCCCATCGCCGATTCCGAAATCGGCCGCGTGACCGTCCGCGCAAAGAGCGTGCGCCCGCCCGTCGTGGCGAAAATGGGTCGTGGGGTAGTCGTTGGCTCCCCAGGGCAACTGCGGCGGGTCCAGTGAGCAGGTGTTCTGTAGCACACCGCCGGCGGTCCATGTGTTGTACACGGCCGAGTCCGCCAAGACGAACAACTCCGACGGTCTGGGAACCTGCGTGCTGCGCTTGCGCGGCAGGACCTCTCCGTTTTCGCCGGTGCGGTACCAGAACGCCGGGTCCAGAGACCATGCGTTGTAGCCGTAGGTGGTGGTCGGTTCGTTGACCGCGCCCTCGGGCACATATGTACCCCACGGCATCTCCGGACACAGGAGGTTCTGGGGATCGCCGACGTGTCCCATGAAAGCACTGGCGTCGGTATCGACCGGGTCGGCGTTCTCGCCCCAGAAGTACACCTGAAACTCCTCGTCGGCGCACGCCCAGAAGTAGTCCCGGTTGTCGCTGTGGTACTGGGCCATGGCGACTCCCAGGTTGTGCAGATTCGTAAGACACTTGACGCCCCGGGCCATCTGCCGTGCTCGGCCCAGCGCGGGCATAAGGATGCTCATCAAAAGCGCGATGATGGCGATAACCACCAGAAGTTCGATAAGCGTAAAGCCCGCGCTGACTACAGGCCGAGTTTTTCCGTCAATTGCGCGCATGTATTCGGCGTCTTCTCCGTCGCAAAGCGGTCACAGCCCCGCCGGCAACAGCCAATACCATTAACGAGGTCGGCTCGGGCACCGGCTCGCCGGCGCTGCCGTACACCCAGCCGTCCCAGCTTCCGTCGGTGACTGTCCGGCTGGAAGCTCCGTAGCCGGGTGACTGCCAACCGTCGGAATCGGACTCACGAATCCAGTAATGCCACCAGTCCTCTCCGCCGCCGAAGCCCACGTCGCTGTGGTCGCCGTAGGTAACCCCATCGATGAAGGCGTCGTCACCGTAAATGGTCCGGTCGGTGACCAGCGTCGTGTCAGACTCGATGATGTCAAACAGTCCTATGCCGCTGGTCTCCCCGTCGAACGAGACATCGAACTGGTAGTTGGCGCCGTCGCTGAAGTTTATCAGCATGTATGCCGTATTGGCTCCAGACCCGACGGCCACCGGATCGGTCGCCAAAGCCGCCCCGCTGACGCCTGCGACGA
>JBKHJB010000229.1:0-3289 GCA_046538345.1 Phycisphaerae bacterium | reverse complement strand
CTCTTCTCAACCCCGACCTCTCCCGGCAGTTGCAAACAACGCATTCGCCTCCCGGGGTCACCGTGTGTCTGGACTTGACGGGGGCTAAGCGGCTACCATCTCCATTTGTCGGCCGGTCCTGTGGACCTTTGCGCCCGTAGCGGTTAGCATCCGCTCAAGCGGCCCGGCCGCTACGACGCCCAACGGAGCATCGTGTGATTCGCATACTACATGGATTCATTGGCCGAGAGCTGCTGAAATCGACCGGGCTGTCGCTGGTGCCGTTTACGCTGGTGATGACGGTCTTCGCCATCGTCGAGCCACTCCGCAAACAGGGGCTGGCGCCGGCACAGGTCGCTGCGCTTTTCGGCTATACGCTGCCGGTTATGCTGACGCTGACGCTCCCGGTGGCGGCGCTGTTTGCGGCTACCATCGTTTACGGGCGCTTCAGTCAGGACAATGAGTTGATGGCCTGTCGTGCCAGCGGTATCGCCACCGTCACGCTTCTGGAGCCGGCGTTGGTGCTCGGCGCGGTGGTAACCATCATCTCGCTGATACTGGGCAATTTCATAACACCTCAGATGGTGGAGATGGGCGAACGCGCCGCCAAAGCCAACGCGCGCGGCATCGTTTACAGCAAGCTTTCCAGCGAAGAGCATACCCGGTTCCAGGACTCCCTCATCCGCGCCGATGAAGTCCACGAAGAACACGACATGCTCCGCGGGACCGTGGTGGCGCAGGTGGACCGCCCCGGCGACGTGAGGATCTACCTGGCATCGGCCGCGTATCTGAGCTTCTTCCAGCAGTCCGACGAATCTTACGTCTCGGCCTACATGGTCAACCCGCAGGTCGTCCGCACCGGGAATTACATGGTCGGTCAGGAGGGTTCCCAACAGTTCGACTCCTGGCCACTGCCTGACCTCGTCCGGGAACATCCGTCCTGGTACGACTGGCCGAAACTGATCCACATCTACCGCAATCCGCATGAACACCCGGAAATCCGTCAGGACATGGAGGACATCCAGGAGAAGATACGACATGCGGTGATGGCCCGCGACATAGACGAAGGCGTAAACAATTCCGGCGAGTATGCTGAACTGAGCGACGAGCAGGGCCGCTACGTCATACGCGCCCAAAAGAGCCAGTGGAACGGAGGCGATACCGTGCGCCTCATCGGCGATACGGAGGGTACCGGCGGCGTGGAGGTCCGGGTGGTCCGCGAAGGTGAGGTCACACAGACCGTTACCGCGTCCGAAGGCACCGTATCGGCGTCAACCTCACAGTTCGCCGAGTCCTCGCGGGTAAGCATCGATTTGCGCGGCGACGTGCGTGTCAGCTCGACGACCGAGGATGGGGAAGTAGTCGCCCACCACCGCGAGAGCTGGGGCGTCGGCGGGCTGAAGGTCCCCGAAAGTGTCACGAACGAAGCTGAGACCTACAACCTGGAGCACATTTACCAGCTTGCCGAGACCCATCTCGTGGAGGAATCGGCCCTGGGGGACGTCAGGCGACTGCAGCAACGGGCGCCCCGGCTGCTGAACCGCATTCTCGCGGAGATGCACGGGCGGGTGGCCTACGGCGTTAGCTGCTTCCTGCTGGTGGCGATGGGCGCTGCGCTGGGTCTGATATTCCGCGGCGGCGAGGTGATCAGCGCCTTCGCGTTGTGCGTGCTGCCCACCGCGTTGGTGATAGTGCTGGTGATCATGGGCAAGGAGATGATGACCAGCCCGGATATATCCGTCAGCGCGGGACTGGCGACGATGTGGAGCGGAATAATGGCCCTGGTGGTCGGAGACGCGGTCTTCTACTCCTACCTGGCGCGCAGGTGACCGTGGCGTGATAAAGACCCTCGACAGATACGTGGTGCGGCATTTCCTGGTCTCGGCGGGACTGTGGTTCGTCGTGCTGATGTCTCTGCGCATCGTCACCGACCTGTTTGTGAATATCGACCGTTTCGCCAAGGTGGAAACCTTCTCGGCGATGATCTCGAACATCGGGCTTTACTACGGTGTGCAGTCCTTCGCCTACTTCACCGAGCTGGGCGGGATCATCGTGGTGGCGGCGGCCGCCTTTACCCTCGCGAAGATGAACAAGACCAACGAGCTGACCGCCATGCTCGCCAGCGGCGTCAGCTTGCACCGGGTGGTCTGGCCCATCGTGCTGTTTTCCATGGGATTAAGCGCGCTTGTGATACTCGACCAGGAGGTGGCGCTGCCAAGACTGGCCGACCAGTTGGTGCTCGACCGCGACGAAATGCACCAGCAGGAACAGTTCAACATTCGCCTGATGGCCGACGGACGCGGCAGCGTGTGGTACGCCCACGCGTTCGACCCGGAGACCCACGTGATGACCCGTCCGGTGGTGCTCGTGCGCAACAACGAATACGAGCTGCTGGCGTCGGCTTTCGGTGTTCGGGGGATACCATCGGATATCGATGCGGGGCTTCCGGAAGGATGGTGCATGACCCGCGCCCGACTGGTCCGCTCGGGTCCCGCGGCGTCTTCCTGGCATCATACGCCGGGTACCGAGCAGATCTGGACCAACCGGGGCCCGGAGAGCATCCTCGGCGAAGCGGCCGATCGCGCCGGAGACTCCCGCGTATGGGTGGAGAACGTCCTCCGCAACGACCCCCGCTATGGGATGACCATCGAAGCCGATAAGCTGCTTGTGGAACCCTCGGAGGAAGATGGCTCCCCCGCGGTCGGAACGCTCACGAACCCGGAATTCACCTTCCGCGCCGAGGGCGGCGAAGTGACACTCGGCGTCTTCCTCGCCGACCGCGCCACCTGGAACGTCAGCGAAGGCGGTCAGGGATACTGGCAACTGGAGAACGGTCGATTGATCATACCCAGCGACCTGACGGCCCAGGACTTTATCCTGCGAAGGTCCAGTCGCTGGCTGGACTACATGTCCATCTCCCAGTTGAACGAGCTTCTGAAACTGCGACACGTGCCGAACCGCAAGGCCGCTCGACTGGCGCGGCACATCCGCGTGACAGAGCCGATAAACAACCTCATCATGCTGCTGCTGGGGCTGCCCTTCATCCTCTCGCGTGAGCGGAACATCAAGGCGTCCATCGGCCTGTGCCTGCTGCTGGTGATGAGCTTCTACGCCTTCGTGCACATGTGCCGCAATATCGCCGGGCTGCCGCCGGAGTGGTCCGCCTGGCTGCCGGTTCTGCTGTTCGCGCCGGTGGCTGTGGTGATGTTCGATTCGGTCAAGACCTGACCATCCAAGCGCTTCGACTGCCTTGAGACCGCCTTTCCTGTCGCCCGGTGCGCTGACCGCGGCGCCTGGAAGAAAATTTCCG
>JBKHJB010000228.1:0-3297 GCA_046538345.1 Phycisphaerae bacterium | reverse complement strand
ACCTTCCCATGGACTACCCGTCATCGAAAGTGCGAAAACTTCTGGACACTACCACAACAAGCAGCAGTGGAATGGCATAACTCTCCGCCCTCTGCGCCTCTCTGTGGTTTGTGGATCACGCCGTAGCCGCCGCCGGCTGTTGGGAGCGCCACGGCCGGAGGATGCCCTTGCTGTCGAGGTACGCCTCGCAGCGTGTCATGATACCGGCGTCGTTGCTGTGCGCGTCGAACTGGATCGACAGGAACGGCTTACCGTTGCTCGCCCGCCGGATGAAGTGCTTTACGAACGAGTCCGGCCCGCACTTGAAGTTCGTTATGTGGATGATGTGCAGGTTGTCCCGCTGGCCGACGATTTTTGCCGCCGAGAGTATCCGCTCGCCCAGCGTCCAGTACATATTCTCGTTGACGTCGCGGATATCCACCGGCTCGGTATCGAGAAAGTCCATGGGGATAACGTTCACGCCGTAGGTCTTGCGAAGCTTGAAGCCCACGGACAGGTTCACGCCGGCGTCGTGGATATTGTAAGGCCGACCCACCAGCACGATGCCCATCTCGCCGCTGCGGTCCAGTTTTTCCAGCGCCTCTCTGCCGGCGGCGTGGAGCTTCCGGCGGAAGTTCGCCTGCGCTTCGTAGGCACGTTCGACGGCCCGGGCGACGATGCGCTTCGGCACGTTGAGTTCCTTACCGAAAAACTTCTGAAACTCGCGCGTGGCGAATTTCCGTCCCTCGCGGAAGTGCACCGTCGGCGAGAGCATCGTGTCGGCATGCGGCTCGATACCGGGCGCCCGCCGCGTGACGAACGGCAGGGTCTGATGCCACGGGCAAAGATGGCTTTCAGTCTCGGTCCATTGCGTCTCGACCGAGACGATATTGGGCACCAGCACCTTGTCGATGTTCTCGCGTTCGCACAGCCGGCGTATGTGCCCGTGCGCGACGATGATGGGAAAGCACGGCTCGGCGACGGCCGTCTCGCCACCGAGGCCGATCAGCTTGTTGTTGGTGGTCTCGGAAAGCTCCACCTTCAGTCCGCAGTGCGTCAGAAGCGTCCGCCAGAACGGTAGTTGATCGTAGGCGAACATGCACATGGGAATGCCCACGGTCGGCGCATCGGCGGGCGGCTCGGGCAGATTCGAGGCGTCATGCAGCAGTTCCGTCCGCAAGCTCAGAAGATCGTCGATTACCGGCCGGCGGGCGCTCTTGGCCTGCTGGCGATAGCGGCTCGAACACTTGTCGCCCCAGTAAGTCTTCTCGCCTTCGACCGTGAACTCCTGTATCTGGCAATTGTTGGAGCACGCCTTGCAGGTGAACTCCCGCAGGGTGTAATTCACGCGCGACAGGTCGTACCCGCGGAACTGGCTGCGGCGGGTCTGGGGCACACGGTCGGCTTCGGCGAGGTAAGTTCCCTCGTTTCCGCCTTCGCCGGCGCCGGCGGCAACCTCTTCGGGTGTCAGCTCGGCGTTCATCTTGCCCCGCGCCAGAAGCGCCGCGCCTATGGCGCCCATCACACCGTTGTGCGGCGGAACGATTATCTCCTTGCCGCAGACGGCCGCGAACGCAGCCGCCACGGCGTCGTTATACGCCGTGCCGCCCTGGAAGTAGATGCTCTCGCCTATCTTCCTGCCGCGGACCACGCGGTTGATGTAGTTGTACACCACCGAGTAAGCCAGACCCGCGACCAGGTCGTCCGTCTCGGCGCCCTTCTGCAGGTAGCTGTTGACGTCGCGCTCCATGAAGACCGTGCACCGCTCACCGAGGCGGATGGGAGCGTCGCTGGAAAGCGCCTGGTCCGCGAACTCGCCCTTGATGGAGATACCGAGTTCCTCGGCCCGTTCCTCCAGGAAGCTGCCCGTACCGGCGGCGCATGCGTCGTTCATGGTGAAGTCCACCACCACGCCGTCCTGCAGCGAGATGTACTTGGAGTCCTGCCCACCTATCTCGAAGATGGTGTCGGGCACCCTGCCGTCGAGCATCTTGTGCCCGATAAACGTCGCGCCGGTCTTGTGGGCGGTAATTTCGTCGTTGATGGTGTCGGCGCCGACCAGGATTCCGATAAGCTCCCGACCGCTGCCGGTGGTCCCCACACCGCGGATATTCAGCCGGTCGCCCCACTCGTCGCGTATCTGCTTCAGCGACTCGGAGACGACCTCTATGGGCCTGCCCTGAGTGCGGGTGTAGATTTCGGTTATGACCTGCCCGGTTTCGTCGATGACCACGAGGTTGGTCGATACGCTACCGACGTCCAGACCCAGGTAGGCGTCGATAAGCTCCCCGTCGAAGACGTCTTCGAAATCCTGCACGCGGTCCCGCAGCAGTATCACGTTATCCATGCCCAAAGGCGCCGTGGTGGGGAACTTCTCGCCGGCAGTGTCGCTGGCGGAACGCAGCTTGGACATCTGCGACAGATCGGCCGCGTCCGCCACCCGCGAGGCGTTCACGGCGGCGCCTATCGCCGGCAGGTGTGCGAATCCCTCCGGTACGAAAATCTGCGATTCGTCCAGCTCGAAGGCGTCCAGCATGGAGCGGACCACCGCCTCGTTGGCGGCCACCCCGCCGACCAGCGCCACCGGCGGCTCCACCGGGTGGCTTCGCACTACCGCCGACCGGAAGTTCCGCGCCACGGCATCACACAACCCCCGCAGGACCTCCCGCGGGCCGTAACCCTTCTGCTGGGCATGAATCATATCGCTCTTGGCGAAGACGCTGCATCGCCCGGCTATTTGCGCGGCGCGATCGGCCGACAGCGACGCCGGACCTATGTCCTCGACCTTGAACTGCAGCCGCCCCGCCTGCTGGTCCAGGAAGCTGCCTGTCCCGGCCGCACAGTCGCCGTTGGTGGCGTAATCCACGATCCCGCACGTGCCGTCGTCGTGGTGCTCCAGGCGGAGGTACTTGCTGGCTTCACCGCCCATCTCGAATACGGTCCTGGCGTCGATGCCGGCGCCCGAGACGCCCGCCGCCAACGCCTTGAACTCGTTGACCACGTCCGCGCCGAGCTTGCCCGCCACCAACCTGGAGCCGCTGCCGGTCAGGCACACACCGGAGACGTTCTCCGCACCTACGGCGGAGATGATTTCGTCGAGCAGTTCGGTCGCGGCCGCTATGGGCCTGCCCTGTGTGCGACGGTAAGGGCTGATATACACCCGCCCCGCGGGCGATTCCGCATTCAGCGCCCGCAGCACCTCGCTTTCGGCGAGATGCGTGTGTTCGTTACCGGCGAGCAGAACAGCCGCCGTCGCACTGACCGCGCCGATGTCTATTCCGACGTAGCAGCTCATGGCAACTCCGATTGGTAATCCCA
>JBKHJB010000227.1:0-3300 GCA_046538345.1 Phycisphaerae bacterium | reverse complement strand
CAGACGATTGGCCGCCACTGAAGCAGTCGCTTGGCCGAAAGCTCCCAGACCGTCGCCAGCTCCACCAGCGTGCCCGTCGCGCCGGGCAATACTACGTATCCGCCAGTACCAAGCTCGATGAGCTTATTCAACCGTTCCAGCAAGCTCGACGTCTCGATGGTTCGGTCCGTGTAACGGTTGGCGGTGGGCGACCAGACGCTACAAACGACACCGATGGTGTCTCCGCCGGCGTCGCTCGCCCCGCGGGAAGACGCCTCCATCACGCCGCCATATCCACCGTTGGCGATTGTGTAGCCCAGCTTCGCCAGGCGCCGCCCGATTTCTCGCGCATCCTCGTAGCTCGCGTCGCCGGCGACCGGCTCGTTCGAGCCGAACACGCTGACGACGTTGCCTTTTTGTGGCGACGAACCCATCGACGCTCCCCTATTGTCCGCCACTGCGTGTGCATCTCAGCAGTCCGCCGGCCGCCAGCACACGCCGCTGACGGGGCGCAAGGTTCACACGGCAGGTGAACTCGAAGCCCCGGGTGCGATCGGAGACGGATACGTTCTCGCCGGACTCTATCGCCTCAGTCAGTCCCTCAATTACCAGCTCGTCGTCCGGCTGCACTTTGTCGGCGTCGGCCGGCGAAGCGAAAGTCAGCGGCAGGATGCCGAAGTTCACCAGGTTCGCCTGGTGTATGCGCTCGATGCTCCGCGCGATTACCGCGCGAACGCCCAGGTACATCGGGCACAAGGCCGCGTGCTCGCGCGAGCTGCCCTGCCCGTAACTTTCCCCGGCGACGATTACGCCCTCGTAGCCCTGGTCCTTCGCGGCCAGCGCCCTCTCGGCGAAGGTGGGCTTATCCGGCTCATTCAACGGCTCGAAAACGTGCATCGCATATTGCGGCACGTTGGAGCGGAGCTTCAGCAGCGCACCGGCGGGCATGATGTGGTCGGTGGTGATGTCGTCGCCGACCTTGATAACCACCTTGCCGTTGAGCCGCTCGCCCGGAGCTTCGCCCAGCGGTGGCTTGACGATGGTCGATCCGCGGATAATTTCGAGTTCGTCGGTGTCGTCCTCCTCAGCCGGCGGCTCGATCATGCCGTCATCGACGAGGAACTGCTCCGGCGCGGCAACGCGCGGGCACTCGATATCCAGCTTGTCGGTAAGTTCACGGGGGTCGGTCAGCTCGCTGGTAATCGCGGCCGCCACGGCAGTCTGAGGCGAGACCAGATAGACCGAATCGCCTTTTGTTCCGCTGCGGCCCGGGAAGTTGCGGTTGAATGTCCGTAAGCTCACCGCGTCCTCGGCGGGCGAAAGCCCCAGCCCGATGCAAGGTCCACACGCCGACTCGAGCATCCGCGCACCGGCGCGGACCAGCTCTGAAAGGGCGCTTTCACGGCCCAGCATGGTCAGCACCTGTCGGCTGCCCGGCGCTATCGCCAGCTCCACGTCCGGATGGACGGTCTGCTCGGTAAGCACGTTCGCGACGGTCATCAGATCCTGATAACTGCTGTTGGTGCACGAACCGATGAGCACCTGGCGGACCTTTTTGCCGGCGACGTCCGCCACCCGGACAACATTGCCGGGACTGGACGGGGCGGCCGCCAGCGGCTCAAGCTCCGACAGGTCGATAACCACGTGCCCGAAGCTCACATCCACCATGCCGTCGGCGTCCGGCTCGCCCACCGATACGTCCGTGCAGTAGCGCCGAATGTTCTCGATGGTGGCGGCGTCCTTCTCGCCGTGCAGACGTTTCGTGACAGGACCATAGGTGGCGTCAGCGTCGGCGGCGAGCGGCTCGTACTGCTCACCCCTGCCCTGGGCGTGGAGGAACTGGTCGGTAACCTCATCCGCGGGGAAAACACTGGTGGTAACGCCCAGCTCGGCGCCCATGTTGGTGCAGGTCGCGCGGGCGGGCACGGGCAGAGACTTCACACCGTCGCCGAAATACTCAACCACCGTTGCCACGTTACCGCGGGTGGTGAGAATGCTCAGCAGTCGAAGGATAATATCCTTGGCCGATACCCAGTCCGGCAGCTCGCCTTTAAGCTCGACGCCGATGACGTGCGGGCAAGTGGTATAGAACGCGCCACCCGCCATTGCGACGGCTACGTCCAGCCCGCCGGCGCCGATAGCTATCATTCCCATACCGCCCGCTGTCGGCGTATGACTGTCCGAGCCGAGCAGCGTCCGACCCGGACGGGCGAACCGCTCGAGGTGAACCTGATGGCAGATACCGTTACCGGGCCGGGAGAACTGCGCGCCGACCTTCCGCGCTATCGATTGGAGATACAGGTGGTCGTTGTGGTTCTCCGGACCGAACTGGGCGGTGTTATGGTCCACGTAGCTCACCGACAGCTCGGTGCGCACGCGGTCGATACCCATCGCCTCGAACAACAGGAACGCCGTTGTCCCGGTGGCGTCCTGCGTGAGCGTCTGGTCGATGTTTATGGCGATTTCCTCGCCGGGTTTCATGGTCCCGGACGCAAGGTGCGCTTCGAGTATCTTCTCAGTAAGTGTTTGTGGCATTTTGGCTCCTTTTGCTACGGGGGTGCGACAATCGAGAATACCAAAGCCCGCGACGCGCGGCAAACGCTTCCCGCCTGGCCAGAAAGGTTGCCCGTCAAAGGCCGCAACCGTAGGATATCCCCGTTGCCCAGGAGAAGGAGATAAAGAAAACATGTCGCTATGCCGGGTGCACTTCTACGGCGAATCCATCGACAAGAAAACGGCCATGAACGTCCTGCTGCCCGACGGCGACGGGCCTTTCCCGGTGCTCTATCTGCTGCACGGCTTGAGTGACGACTACACCACCTGGCTGCGGCGGACCGGCATTGAGCGCTACGTCGAGGACCTTCCGCTGGCCGTCGTCATGCCTGACGGACATAGGAGCTGGTACTGCAACGACCCCCGCCCGGAAGGGCTGGCCTACGAGGACCACATCGTCCGCGACGTGGTGGGTTTCGTGGAGCGAACCTTCCCGGTAACGCCTGCGCGCGACGCCCGCGCCATTGCCGGGCTGAGCATGGGCGGCTTCGGCGCGATGATGCTGGCGATGCGACATCCGGAGATGTTTTCCGTCGCGTGCTCGCACTCCGGCGCGGTGGGGTTTGTCAGTGAATCCGTAGAGCCGCCTGAGGATCGCCCCGACAAGCTCGCACTCGCCGAGGTCCTGCCCGTCGAGCAGTATGACTGCTTCCAACTGGCTGAGCGATTGGCGAAAAGCTCAGACTCCCTCGCGCTGCGGCTGGACTGCGGGACGGAGGATTTCCTCATCGAGCACAACCGCCTGTTCCACGCACACCTTCAGCGCCT
>JBKHJB010000226.1:0-3314 GCA_046538345.1 Phycisphaerae bacterium | reverse complement strand
GCGAGCCGGGCCTGGCGATGATGTGGTTCTGCGCCGACGGGCGGGAGGGCAAGGATCTCTTCGATCCGTCGCTGTCGCCGCGAACGGGCGACTACAAGCAGTACCACTCCGGCGACATCAACGGCTATCACGCCTCGTACTTCCGCCGCAAGAACGTCCAGCACGAGCGAACTTTCCACACCGCAAACCTCCGCAAGAGCCACGGCTTCCACCTGGTCTGCCAGGGCGCCGACCCCATACCGTCGGTAATTGACATCTTGGAAAGCTATCACATCCAGATAATCAAGTGCGCCGGGCACATACGTTTCAGCGTTAACGACCTGACGCTTTACGAGTGGTTCGACGACGGTGGAGAAACCGGGCCGGTCCTGGGCGAGGGCTACATCGGCTTCCGCCAGATGGCCCCGTTGATAGCCGACTACTCCAACCTCGTCGTCAGCAAAGTGCGAATCGCACCGGAAACTGAAGAGGAAAATAAATGAGCGGCTTTCACCTGGCCCTGCCGATCGCCGAGGCGCGCGAAGGCGTGGTCTTCGACAGGGTAAACCCGGACGATCACAACGACCGCGCTTTCGCCGACTGGGAGGCCCCGCTGGTTTGGCATCACCAGGAGAGCTTCATCCTGGTGGACAGGTTCTTCAACGGAAACAAGGGCCTGCACTTTGCCTTCGAGAAGCGCGTGCCCGAGAAGGTCTGGCAGAAGGGCTGGCACCTCTGGTACGACAACGCCGTCCTTGCCCGGACCCAGCCGCCGGCCGACTGCGTGCTGACAGGCACGTTCGCTCTTGAAGAGCTTACCGCCGGCTTCGGCGGCGACAACATGGAACACGTCCGTCCGTGGACCGGCATCGTCGCGCGGATGCGCGACCTGCGCAGGTACTACTACCTGTGCCTGGAATATCCGTCCCACGTGGTCCTCTACCGCAGGGACGACCATCAATGGCTGCCCGTGGCCCGGGCGCAGGTGCACCTGGACGTCTGGACGGCCTACACGCTGCAATTGGAGATGCGCGGCTCCACGTTCCGGGCGTTTCTGGACGGGCACAAGCTCTTCACCGCCACCGACTACGCCTACGCCGACGGGTGGGCCGGCGTACGCGCCACCTGCACCAGTGTGGTTACGGAGTTCACCATCGAGTCGATACCACGGCGGTTCCCGCAGCCGTCGCCTGCGGCGGAAACCGCCCTGCCCGAACCGCAGGTCGTTCGCGACATCGACCTAAGCGACCTGGGCGACCTGTCGAGGACCGTTCGGCACAACGCGACCGTGCAGATAGGCGCCTTCGCCGGCGGAACTGAGCCGCAACTGCTGGTGGATCTGCATAACGCGCCCGACGAGGCCACGCATGCTCTGCTGACCGCCGACGGGGAGATAATCTGGAAAGCGAAGCTCGGCAAGGTCGGCAAGCTGGTGCCGCTGGGCGGGGAGCCGGGCGAACCCGTCGAGCTGGTCGCGATGGGCGACGAGCTGGCGATAGTGGACGGCGCCACCGGAAAGGTGCTGCGAAGCGCCGAAGTCCCGCAGGCCTCCTCCGACAAACGCATCGGTACGGGAAACTGCCCTTCCGAGACGGCCGATTTGGACGGAGCTGGCGTCGCGAGGCAATTCTTCATGACAGTCTCGGCCGACGAGAAGGAGATATGGGCGTTCGACCCGGACCTTTCGCTGCGCTGGCGGGTGGAGACCATCTCCGGCACGGGACACGGTAACCACGTCTCGGCCTGTGACGTGGACGGCGACGGCAGGGAGGAGATATTCGCCGGCGCATCGTTGATAGACGCCGATGGAAGGATTCTGTGGGCGCAGGAGGATGTCGCCGCCCGGCTGAAATGCCCCAACGGCGGACACGTGGACAGCTCGGTGATGGGTTTCTTCGCCGGCCCGGACAGTCCGCCGACGGTGCACATGGCCTCCAGCTCGGCGGGCCACCTGGTGGCCGACGCAAGGACGGGCGAGCTTATCGCCGTCCATCCGCAGGGACACGTCCAGGCGGTCCGGGCCGGTCGGGTCGTGCCCGGCAGGTCGGACGTGCAGACGATTGCCTCCTGCCGCTGGGGCAGCTACGGCGTGACGGGCATATACGCCGCGGACGGCACGCGCCTGGGGCGGTTCCAGCCGGGTTTCGTCTGTCAGAACGCCCAGGCGGTGAACTGGACCGGCCGCGACAGCGAGCTGCTGCTGGTCTGCGACGGCCCGGGCTGGCGCGGGCTGTACGACCACACTGGCAGACGGCTGACAGAGCTGGATTCGCTTGTGCCATACGACGACGCCTTCGCCCAGCGCTACGACCGCGTCCAGGCGTGGCGGGGGCCGCTTGTCCCCGGCGACCCGCGCGATACGATTGTCCTCAGAGTCGGCGGCCGCCTGCGGCTGATCGCCCCCTCCGGCGACCCGCCCGCCGAGCAGGCACTGCGACCCGTCAGAAGAACCACCGTCTCCTGGCCTGAATGAAGATACCTCCGCGGAACGCAAGACGTTCCGTGGGCAGCGCCGGCGCGCCGGAACCCCTCCTGCGGGCTTTCCCGTTAAACGCTCCTGACGGCCACGCCCAGCTTGCGACCGGCCCGTGCGAGTGGCTTGTCGGCGGTGACGAAGGTCAACTCCCCGGTTCGCGCGACCGCCAGATGCAGCGCGTCAAGCGTACGCAGAGAGGTCCGAAAAGACCCCAGCCAGTCACGGGCCAGTTCATACGCCGCCTGAGTCATCGGACAGAAACCATAGACGCCCTGCTGGATGTGTGTGCGGAACTGCTCGGTTATTCGACGGCCCGAATCGGCCGACAGCGCCTTCATCCGCACCAGTCGAGAGATGGCCGAGTGAAACTCGACTTCCGTGAGAGAGCAGATGGTCGGGCGGACATCCGCATCCGATAGTATGCGCTGCGTCCGGTCACTGATGCTCTCAGGAACGTAACACGCCACCACGACGCTTGTATCCACAAGCATCAATAGCGCTCCTCATCACGCATCTGTCGCAGCAGGTCAGCGGCTTTGGGGGCGGCCGAGGACCGCTGGATAGACTCCCGAAGTCCTGAAAGGTCGGGAAACGCCTTATCCGATTGACGCTCCGGAGGAACGAGGTGGGCGACAACCCGGCCGCGACGGGTGATGGCCACTGTTCCGCCCCGCTCGGCTTCTTTGAGAAGATCACTGAACTTAGCCCGTGCCTGACGTGCGCTAACCTTATCCATGCCCTATCTCCTGTGTGTACACTTCAAATATACACACCGAGCGCGGCATTGTCAAATGCAAACGCCTCCAAACTGAGGGGTTTTTCGAGGGGCCTTTACGCGGGGTCGAAACGACTGGAGCGC
>JBKHJB010000225.1:0-3318 GCA_046538345.1 Phycisphaerae bacterium | reverse complement strand
CACGCGCAGAGCCGCACCGACAGGTTTGGAACCCACCCCCGCCGGTCCGGCCATCGTTTCGGTCATTCTGCCGTGGTCGGAAGCCGCGGGCGATCAAGCTCATTGTTCATTTACCGCTCGGCTCCGCGGAACACGATTGTCCGTCGAGGAGCGTCCTATATCCACCACAGTAGGCCACGGTTGTTAAGGAACCGCTGCGCGACGCGGTCGGGTACCGGCGTGAGTATCTTCATCAACCTGAGGTGACGTTCCACCGCCGTGAGGCGCAGATGGGCGGGTCCGGCAGGGACCGGCGGAGAGAATCAGTCGCGGAAAGGACCGTGATCGCGATAGACCAGTCGTGAGCCGGTCGGAATGTTCCCGTACTCTTCGAACAGCAGCAGTTCGTTCTGTTCCCGCATAAGGCAGCCGGGCAGATAGTAGTCTTCCTGCGGGCCGATGGTCCAGAACCGTCCGACGTTGTGTCCGTTCAGCAGGATCTGCCCTTTCTTCGCGCCGAGGATGTGCAGAAAAAGCGGCCTGTCCGGTTCGGAGCACTTGAACGTTGCGCGGTACCATGCGGGCATGTTTTTGCCCACGACCCGGCCTGGCTCGGCCGGTACGGTCCACGGACGATACGACCATTTGGTCCCGGCCGTTATGTCCTCCTGAAGCTCATGCAGCTCGATGCCTTTCAAAGCCGATTCCGTCACGTCGCCCCACAGCATGACGGTCAGGCGGTTCTTGCCTTTTTTCAGTTCCGAGCCGAGCGTGACGTCCGCGAAATTCTTCCCCGTGGACGGGAAGAACCCCACAGTCCGGTCGTTGCACAACAGCGCGAAGTGGTGCGGAACGTCCCGCAGCGAAAGGTGCACGGGCCTGACTGATTTCAGTGAGATATCCAGCTCGGCCGAGAAGACCGGCAGTTTCAGAAGCTCATCGAGATAGCTGCTCAGCGCACGGGGGATGATGCGCTTGCTGAAGCCGTCCTGTTGCTTGATGCGGAATTTGCCGGTCCGCATGGCTCTGGCGTCCCAGACGGGTCCGAACAGCCCCTTTCGCTCGCCGAGAAGCGGTCCGTCGGCGAACCGACCCATGTTGTCCACCAACAGCGCCAGGACGTTCACCCCACGGTTGAACGAAACGTCGATGGGCGAGCGGGTTGCCCCCTCGCCGCGGCCCCACACGCCGGCAAGCTCGCCGTTGTGGAACATGATCGCCCTGTCTTCACAGTCCGGCAGCAGAAGCTTTCGCTTCTTGGCGCGTGGTTGCTCGATCTCGGCCCGGTACCACACGTACCCGTAGTGCAGGCCCAGACGGTCGGCGTCGCGCGGCTTGTCCAGCTTCCGCCAGTCAAGCTCCTCGTCCAGCGGTTCGTTGCACACCAGTATCCGCGTCCACTTGCCCAGACGCGGGGGCTGGCTCTTGCGCCCGGCGGCGGGCTTGGACTTCTTACGGCTGAGTTTTCCCTCGGTCAGCGAAAGCGTGGTCACCTGCTTGGCCTTGCCCCAGGTCAGATCGTCGGCAGTCTCGCCGACGAACTCCGGACCGAAGATGATACTGTCTTCCATCGGCCAGGTGCGCATCGCCAGGTCGCTGGACAGCAGTACGATGATGACGCCCTCGTGCTCAATGAGCTTCGGCTCCTCGCCGGAGGGAACCTTCGCGCTGATAACCTTGGTATTGATGCTCACCTGCGCCTCGAAGCCGCCCGGACCGTGCAGCAGCAGGTATTTGTCCGCGAAAAGCCCCAGCGGAGTGAGGTTGCAGTAGTCCAGCTCCGCCTGCTCGTTGAGCAGCAGGTCCATAGGAACGGCCGCCGCACCGAGCGGGGCAAGTGGAACGGTGAGTTTTGTACCGTCGGGCAGGGCGAGACCGGCCTGGTCGGTGTGTCGCGAGCCGTTGTTGGTGACCACAGCCCACGCGCCGGCGTGTCCGGCGGTGTTGATTACGTCTGTCCCGTCGGTAATCCTCGCGCCGGCTTCGGGCATAACGCTTCCGGCGAGGAATTTGCCCATGTGGGTCGCCGTAAGGTTCACCAGCCGGGTGGTGTAGAACTTCTCCGTCAGTCCGCCGCCCTCGGCGACGGGGGAGTCCAGGTCGTAGCTGGTGACGCAGAAGGCGTCGTCGCCGTCGGCGAGCCGACCGGCGCGGAAGTCGAAGTTCGTCCCGCCGCAGTAGGTGTAATAGTTCACCTGCGCGCCGCAGCCGACGGCCTCCAGCATCAGCCGGGCCACCGCCGCCGGCTCGCGCGAGGCGTGTTTATGCCCCCATGTGTCGGCGGCTGTCGGGCGGAACTGCGAGAGTATCAGCGGACGATTGGGCTGACGCCGGCGCAGGTGGTTGAGCCGGCTCACCGCGTCGTCGCCGGCGGCGGCGCACTCGATGGTGTTCGGCGCGGGCGGATCGGTGAAGTCGTTGCAGCTCAATATCGGAATCTCAAAGCCCGATCGGCGGAACAACTGGTTGATGAACTCCAGATAATTCCGTCGGTCCGGCATCGTCGTCATCCAGTAGCGGTGCTCGTTCTGGATGAGGATTATATTGCCCCCGCGAGTGACCTGGAGGTCCGCCAGGCGGGGCAGGACCTGGCCGAGATATTTGTCGCTGTAGTGCGTGAACGCGGCGTTGCTGGTGCGGTAATTTACGCCGCCCTTCGTGCTCAGCCACGCCGGTATTCCGCCGAAATCCACGTCCGCACCGATATACGGTCCCGGCCGGAGGATTACATACAGCCCAAGCTCGGCCGCCAGACGGACGAATTCCACGATGTCGCGATCGCCGGTGAAGTCCCACTTGCCTTCCACGGGTTCGTGGAAATTCCACGCTATCGGCGTAGAGACGCAGTTCAACCCGCCTCGGCGGGCCTTGAGGAGCCGGTCCGGCCAGCAAGCGGCGGGTATGCGGAAATAGTGCACCTCCCCGCTGGACAGCCAGGTTGGCTTGCCATCGACCAGTAAACTGCGTTCATCATATGTGACAGTCGGCATCGCTTGGCCCCTGTCATCGGCAGAGAAAAGTTTTACGACGTGCTCAGATTGCTGAGAGTGTATGCATCACCCGCCGCCATGCAATAAAAAACGGGCTTCTCCACCGGTTTATCACAGACGCGGTGGTTGACCGCACGGGTCTGGTTATTGCTTAAGATGTTGTAAAGTCATCAGTTAGCTTTCAATGGGTGGGGTGTGCCTTCGGGCGACAAGCTGGGTGTATTTGTACAAGCCCTTCATCTGTAAAGACTTGGCTCTTTTGTGGAGATATGTAGACAGTTCAGGGGCGAGCCCCGGGGTGCATCCCATTTGAGTAGGTAGTTTTCATGCGGCGAGTGGTTTGGATTCC
>JBKHJB010000224.1:0-3322 GCA_046538345.1 Phycisphaerae bacterium | reverse complement strand
GGAACCTGCAAGGGAGAACTCAATGGCGCGGATACACGAAGACGTAACCGGCTCGATAGGACGTACCCCGATGGTGCGTATTCGGCGGGTTATCGACACGCCGGGGAGGGTCCTGGCCAAGATAGAGGGCATGAATCCGATGTGCTCGGTAAAGGACCGCATAGCCACGGCCATGCTCGATGCAGCCGACAGCGAGGGCGCCATCGGTTCCGGCAGCACAATCGTCGAGCCGACCAGCGGCAACACGGGCATCGCCCTGGCGATGGTCTGTGCGGCCCGGGGATACCGCTGCATGCTGACCATGCCGGAGACCATGAGCATCGAGCGTCGCAAGGTGCTACGGGCGATGGGCGCGGAGCTGGAGCTGACGCCGGCGGCCGAGGGCATGAACGGCGCCATCGCCCGCGCCGAAGAGATTGTCGGCAAAACCCGAGACGCCTTCATGCCGCAGCAGTTCCGCAACCCCGCCAATCCGGAGATCCACCGTCGCACGACGGCCGAGGAAATCTGGAACGACACCGACGGGCAGGTGGATATATTCGTCGCCGGCGTGGGAACCGGCGGGACGATCACAGGCGTCGGTGAGGTGCTCAAGCAGCGGAAGGCGGACGTCTCAATAGTCGCCGTCGAGCCGGCGGACAGCCCGGTCTTGACGCAGATGCGGAATAATGAGCCGCTCCGCCCAGGCCCGCACGGCATCCAGGGCATCGGCGCGGGGTTCGTTCCCGAGGTGCTCAACACGGATATCATCGACGAGGTCATCACCGTCGAGGATAAGGAAGCTTTCGACTTCGCCCGGCGGGCGGCCTGCGAGGACGCCCTGTTCGTGGGCATCTCCTCCGGAGCGGCTTTGAAAGCTGCGGCCGAGCTGGCCCGGCGGGATGAAAACGCCGGCAAGACCATCGTCGTGCTGCTTGCGAGCTACGGCGAGCGGTATCTCTCGACGCAACTGTTCGAGGGGCTGGACGAATAGCGCCGCAGCCGGCGGGCGTTTCCGCTAAACTGTCGGCATGCGTCGCCTTGTTGACCTCCATACCCACAGTACCTGCTCCGACGGACAATACGCTCCGGCGGAAGTGGTCCGCCTGGCCGAGCACCGGCGATTGGCGGCCGTCGCACTTACCGACCACGATACATTAGCCGGCATCGCCGAAGCCCGAACGGCTGCGGATGACTGCCCCGAACTGCGATTCGTCCCCGGAATCGAGGTCTCCGCGAAATTCCCTCACGGCACGCTGCACATCCTTGGCTTGGGCATAGACGAGAAAGCTCCCTCCATCATGCGACTCGCCCAACGCCTGCGCGACGCCCGTAACACGCGAAACCCCCGCATGATCAAACGTCTGCAATCTCTCGGTGTGGATATAGGTCTGCAGGACGTTCGAGCCGTCGCCGGCGCCGACGATAGCGACGAACAGCGCATCATCGGGCGGCTCCACATGGCCGAGACTTTGCGGCAAAAGGGCATTGTCGCCACCACTCGGGAGGCGTTTGATCGCTACGTCGGACGGGAGGCGCCGGCGTACGTGGACAAAGAGAAGATGGACCCCGCGGAGACCATCGGCGCTATTCGCGACGCGGACGGAGCGGCCGTCCTGGCTCATCCCGTACAACTCGGCGTCGCCGACGATGAGCTGGAGGTGATTGTCCGCCGCTTCATGGACGCCGGACTGAACGGCATCGAGGCCTATCACAGCGACCACAGCCCCCGCCGAACCCGCCTGTACATGCGGCTGGCTGAACGTCTGGGACTTTTCGTCTCCGGCGGATCGGACTTTCACGGCTCCGCCAAGCCCGACGCATCCCTGGGCAAGCCCCGCGTGCCGCTTTCGATGGCCGAGCCGATGCTCTCGGCTGTGGGCTGTTGAAGGGCAAACCTGATGCTTGTCTTGCACGGTAGAGGCGGGTATTCTCACCGCCGGAGAGAGGGATTCGCGTCACAAACGTCGAGGAAAGGAGAACGGCATGGTGAGGGCACGAATTGCACCGGCGGTGCTGATTGCGATGATACCGGCACTGACGGCGGGTCCGGCAATCGGTGACTACTGGCAGCCGGAGGACGGACACAAGATGCACTTCCCGCAGGAGGGCGACCTGGACACGGGAGTAGCCGTCTATGACATGGCGCCGACGCGCCTGGCCGACGACTGGCAGTGCTCCGAGAGCGGCGCGGTAACGGATATCCACATCTGGGTTTCCTGGAAGAACGACCAGGATACCTCCATCGGCGGCGCGGATATCGCCATCCGATCCGACTCCGGAACGGAACCCGGAGGCGAGCTGTGGAGCCGTTCGTTTGACGGCGAGAACATCGGCTACTGGGTCTGGTCCAGCAGTCCGGACGGTCTGTGGTGGTACGACCCCACCACCGGCAACGCCGAAGAGGACGACCATACGGCTCTGGTTATGCTGAGCTTTTCCATAGGCGCCCAGGATGCTTTCACGCAGACCGAAGGCGCGAGGTATTGGCTGGATGTCTCGCTGGAGCTGGATGAGCAGGCCGCCGAGCAGCTCGGCTGGAGCAATACCAACGACAGCTACCGAAACGGCGCAGTCTGGTGGGACGATCAGGACAGCACATGGCGACGGCTGAGCTATCCGTCGGGCCATCCCGAGGCGCAGAACGAAGACGACCAGATGGATCTCGCCTTCGTGATTGTGCCCGAGCCGGCTACCATCGCGCTTCTGGCCCTCGGCGCCGGTGCGACGGTGCTGCGCAGGCGGCGCCGCGGGTAGCAGCCGCTTTTAACAACTGTCCCGGCAAGCGTCTTTCGCGCCTCCTAGAATTGTTTACTTGAAGTGCCAGAGAAGTAAGGCCACAGACGGAGGTGCGATATGACCGAGCTACAACAGAAAACGTGCACACCGTGCTCCAAAGGAGCCGAGCCGCTCAAAGGCGACGCAATCCGCCAGCGGCTGGACCAGCTCGACGGCTGGGAAGCGGTGGAAGAACACCACCTGCGGAAGGAGTTCAGCTTTCCGGACTTCGTCTCGGCGTTGAATTTTGTCAATCGCGTGGGCGACCTCGCCGAACAGCAGGGACACCACCCCTGGATACACCTGACCTACGGCAAGGTCATCGTGGAGCTGCACACGCACAAGATAGACGGACTGCACGAGAACGACTTCATACTCGCAGCCAAGATAGACGAGCTGCCCCAGAGCTGACGGCCGCGGCGTATTTAGAGCAGTTTGCAGAAATCTTTTCGCCCTGTTCTGGTTGCGGCTTCGCCTGGCGGCGTCCGGCTGCATCGACAATGCTGCGGAATTGCCTGCGCCAATGGCACTTACAGCTTCGCCGTCCTTGCCGGGCTCGTCCTCA
>JBKHJB010000223.1:0-3323 GCA_046538345.1 Phycisphaerae bacterium | reverse complement strand
GCTCGACCCGGCGGCGGTGGTCGTCGCGGGCACGCTGCGCCTGGCGGACCGCGGCCGTCTGTTCCTCCGCACCGTCCTGCGAGGCGGCGGTCGCGTGCGTGGGCCCGCCGGCGGGCTCGCCGAGCAGGGCGTAGGCGCCGAAGCCGGCGCCTCCCGCGACGAGCAGGGCCGCGAAGGTCACCAGCAGCCCGCGTCGACGCCGGGGCGTCTCGGGCGGCGCCGCCTGCGGCAGGGGGGACTGCATCCCCGCCAGATGCCGGCGCTTGTCCTGCTCGGCGCGCTTGAGGGCCTCATTGACGAGACTCATCACCCGGCCTCCCTGAGATCGTCGGCGGCCAGGCGGACCAGGCGGCGGTCGATGCTACCGGTGCGGTAGACGTACCCCGCCAGCAGCGCCTTGTCGCCGATGGCGTTGACCAGGCGCGGCGTCCCACGGCTGAAGCGGTAGATCTCCCTGACGGCGTCGGGATCGAACCGTACCGTCGCCTGCGTGTCGGTGCGGCCCGCGACGCGCAGGCGGTGGTGCAGGTAGTCGGCCGTCTCGGCGGCGTTCATCCTCTCGAGGTGGTAGCGGACGGTGATCCGCTGAGCAAGTTGGCGAAGGGCGGGTCTGGCGAGCTTGTCGCGCAGTTCGGGCTGGCCTACCAGGCAGATCTGGAGGAGCTTCTGGCTTTCGGTCTCCAGGTTGCTCAGCAGGCGGACCAGCTCGAGGCAGCGGGTCGAGACGTCCTGGGCCTCGTCGATGATCAGCACCACGTCCTGACCGGAAGAGTTGATCTGCAGGAGGAACTCGTTGAGCAGTCCGAGATACCCCAGTCGATCGCGCCGCTTGGTCTCGATGCCGAACTCATCCACGATCGCCCGCAGAAGCTGGGTCTCCGTCAGCATCGGGTTGAGGATCAACGCCGTGTGGTACGAGGGCGCATCCAGCCGCCGCAGCAGCTCGCGGCAGAGCGTGGTTTTGCCCGTGCCCACCTCGCCGGTCAGGCAGATGAACCCCGCCCGCTGCCGGATGCCGTACAGCAGGTGGTTCAACGCCTCGCGGTGTCGGTCGGTCAGGTACAGGTACCGCGGGTCGGGCGTGATGTTGAACGGCGCCTCGTGCAGGCGGAAGTAGTCGTGGTACATAGGCGTCGGCCTCGTTGCGGCCGGTCCGATGCGTCGGGCGGGGACGCGCCGGGTCCGCTCGCTTTGTCGGCACGCGCGGGGGCCGACTTGACCAGCAAATCCCGCAGAACCGGCGTCACCGGGTCCGGACGCGCCGCCGCGGGCTGTCACGGCCCGGCGAGGGGGGGCAAGCGGGGCGGCCTGTGGAAATATTGCGGGATTTTCCGCCTGGGATTTGCCGCCCCCTCCGCGGCGCCGTAGGGTTCCTGTACGCGGTGCGTCCCTTGCGACGCCGCGTATGGAGCGATACCCTGATGCGACGGCTTCTGCTTCTGATAATGCTGATTGCGACCTTCGCCGGCGGGCTCTGCCTGGGCCGGCGGACGCGGTCCCTCGACCCCGGCGACGCCCTGCGCGCCGCAAGACAACGGGTCGAGACCGGCTGGCAGAACGCCGCCGCGGCCGGACGGGAGGCGCTGGCGCACCGTGACGGCGGCGGGGACGCCGAGTAGGTGCGGGTCAGTGAATGCGATGCCCCGCACTCCGTTGACGCTCTAACTCCACGGGTTGTCTTTGCGCCAACTTATGCGTCATCTGTCTCTTCTTCGTCGCTACCGGCGGCGAGGTAATCCTCGACGCGGAAGACCGGCACGACAAGAGAGGGCAACCCCATGCGCGTAACTGCGTTCTGAACGTACTCTCGCCAATACGGCCATGCGTTATAGGGTCCGTTGACTTGGGCAAAAGCTTCAAGATCATCCTCCTGAAACTTGCCCACATCAGAGCATTCGTACTGAAGTTCAAGGGTTAGCGACAACTCGATCGCTGGATGCTCCACGGTGGCGTCATCGCTGGATGCTGTTAGCCCAAATTTCGCAAGAATCACGAGCGAGCCGTCATCTTCGTCTCGGCGATAGCCCGTAGACACGGAGTTCTGTACGCTCAGCATGCCGGGGGGCATATCCGGCTGCGTCTGGGCCGAAAACGCTAACGCCCGAATTTGCCCGATGTCTACCTTCTTGGCTACACGGGCGACTTGCGCCAGGTCGACGAGCTGCTTCTTGGACGTCTTCGCAGTCTTGCTCATCTTCTAAGCCGTCATTCGCAATGCATTGCCGGATACAGTGTTGGTGCGTCCACGACGCGCAGCACAGCGTACAGATGCTCGTTGAACGCCTGACCAATCTGCCGAGAGAGTCGCCTGCTGAGGTTGCCATCGTATTCGCATCGGCAATAGGCGTTTTCGGCTCATGGGCACCGGTGTGAGCCGTAAGGCATGGCCGAGATGGTAAAGCACATCCGCGATTGTTCGAACGGTTAGATTCCTTTGACCGTCCAGCATCTGAGTGATGTTGGCCTTGCTGGTTCCCAGCTTGCGCGCCAGGTCCGCACGCGTGATATTCTGCTCCTCCATGAGCTTGCAGAGGGTCTCGGTAATTTCCAGTATGGCGCGCTCCTGCCGTAGCAGGCGCTGCTGCCCATCTGACTGGCTCAATCTATCCAGAATAGTCGCCATGGTTCCTTCTCCACTCAGCTTCTAGGTTCGGCTTTTGTCTTCGCTTGCTATCCTCACGGCACGATCTATTTCGCGCCGTGGACACTTCGCAGATTTCTTCAAGAACCCGTGCGTCAACGCGATCGTCGAACCATCTCGGTAGCACAGCAGGCGGCACTGGCCGCGTTTGAATTCCCAAACGCCTTTGTCAAGCTTTCGGAATTGCCGTTGGTTCCATATACGCCCCGAATGAGAATAGCGTTCCAATAAAGCCATTAGCGAGGCCAATCTCTTACTGCCAGTATGCTGCAAACCTTCGAGAAAGTCTCGCGCCGGCACTCGTCCGTTTGTGCGAACTGCGCACACAATCGTGGCAGATGTTCCTCGTACCACGATAGGCCTGCCGCAAGGGTCGCAGTCATCCGACATCGGTTAACTTCCATATTAACTATAACGCATACTGGCACTGATCGCACGTCTTTTTCAGATTTTTTCTCCGAGGGCTTAATGCTGAGCGGACCCACGGATGATTCCCACTATAATGGCTTTATAATCCCTTGACAGTCAGGCAGAATGTCTCCACGCAGTCTCTTGACATCCTGCTGCTCGCAGACAGCACGTCATACATTGGTATTCCCGTTTGCTCCGCGCCGCAGCGCCTGGACCTGCTCGTCGTTCAGGGGGCGGACCGGCGCGCCGCCGCGAAGGACGATCTCGCACG
>JBKHJB010000222.1:0-3343 GCA_046538345.1 Phycisphaerae bacterium | reverse complement strand
AATACCCCGAAGATGCGTAGGTCAGGGAAGCCGTTGAGCTGTTAAGCAGTTAAGCGGTTTGAAAAGTCGTGGATTTCTTACCGTCGCCGGCGCATTTCGCGCTCGATATCGCGTTGGGTTTCGCGCTTGCGGATGTCTTCGCGCTTGTCGTGTTGGCGCTTGCCGACGGCGAGGCCCAGCTCCACCTTCGCCCAGCCCCGTTTGAAATAGACCACCAGCGGCACGATGGTCCGGCCTTTCTGTTTGACGTGCTCGGCGAGTTCGTCTATCTGCCTGCGGTGCAGCAGCAGGCGTCGGTCGCGGTCGGGCTTGTGCTGCATATTGGCCGGCGCGTCGGGATATTCGGCGATGTGCGCTCCGACGAGAAACGCCTGCCCGTCGCGGACGCGCGCGTGGGCGTCGTCGAGTGTAATCTTCCCGGCGCGCAGGGACTTCACCTCGCTTCCGGTCAGCTCCATGCCGCACTCGACCGTCGCGAGTATGTGATAGTCGTGCCGCGCCCGGCGGTTGACTATCCGCGGGCTGCCCGGTCGGCCGGAGTGTCCTTTTTTGCGTTTGGCGCCCATCGGAAGTGACTATATCGCAATACCGCCGCCACCGCCAGCGATGCCGGTCAGACCCGCAGAACGGCTGCGAATCCGCCGTCGTGCCAGCGAGTGGAATCGTCCGCGCCGGAAGGTGTGGTGACTCGCTGCCGGAGAAGCTCCGCGGACGGCACGCGGCGGAGGAATTCGCGAACGACCTGGTCGTTTTCCTCCGGCTCCAGCGAGCACGTGCTGTAAACCACGCGCCCGCCGGGTTTGACGAAGGCGGCCGCCGCCGACAGCAGGTCGCACTGGTCCCGGGCAAGTCGGGCGATGTTCTCGTCGTTGATGCGCCACCGCGCTTCCGGTCGGCGCGCCAGCACGCCGGTGTTGCTGCAGGGCACGTCCACCAACGCAAGGTCGAAGCTGTTCGTCGCCAGCGTGCCGATTTCATTCGCCAGGTGCGTCTCGACGATCTCTATGCTCATCCGCCCGCAGTTGTCCCGCACGCGGGCGAGTTTCTGCTCGGAGACGTCCACGGCAGTTATGTGTCCCTGCCCGCCCATAAGCTCAGCGAGGTGAGTGGTCTTGGTCCCCGGCGCGGCGCAGAAATCCAGCACGTTCATGCCTGGCTCCGGCTCCGCCGTCAGGCCGACGGCCGTCGCTGTGGGGTCCTGTGGCTGGAAAAGCCCCTCGTCGAAAGCCGACAGCGAGCGGACGTCCACGTGCGTGGCGAGCACGACGCTCAGTGCGTTCTCGTGGGGTTGGACTTCGAGACCCTCGTCGGCGAGGCGCTTCAGCAGGTCCTCGACGCTGGTTTTCAGCGTGTTTGCACGGAGTATCATCGGCGGACGGCCGGCGGCGTGCAGGCACACGTCGGCCGTCGCCTCCAGCGAGCCGAACTGCTCCAGCCAGCGACCGGCCAGGTGCACCGGCAGTGAAAACGCGGCCGCGAGGTACCGCGCGGGCTCGTCGTGCGGTTCGGGAAACACCGGTCGTTTGATCCATCGGTACGCGTCGGCCGCTGTGGGAATGGCGTCTCTCGCCAGCGGTGGCTTGCCCGGCTGGACCTCCGAGACGTTTCGCGCGACGTTCCGCAGCACGGCGTTTACCATTCCGCTCTGGTGTTTTTGCCCGTGACGGTGCATCTGCCCGACGGCCTCGTCCACAGCCGCGAAGTCAGGCACGCGGTCGAGGAATAGCAACTGATACGCCGCCACCAGCATTATGTAGGGCACCGGTCCGGGCAGCCGCCGGTTCGGTTCTTTCAGGAACGCTCGCAGTACGGCCCAGAGCGTGGACCGTCGTCGGACCACGCCGAAGGCAATCTCCCTCGCCAGCGCAACATCAACCGACGACAGCCGGTGGGTCTCTGTCAGGGCGTCCAGGCGGTCGGCGACGGAACCTCCGCCTTCGCGCAGGACCGATACCGCGACGTCTCGCGCGGTCAGGGATTGTGGAGTCATGTCAGTGCCTCAAAGCGATCGCCGCTCTGCACGCGGTAACCATTGACGAAGTCGCGCCATTGCATGAGGCGTCCGCCGGCGGGCTTGATGGCGTGTATCGCAAGCCGACCTCCGCCGGTCGCGACGGAAAGGTCCTCGCAGACGGCGCCGGGCTGGTCATCGGGGGTTCCGCCTTCGGCCACCGAAGCCCGCGCGAGGACTACACGGATGCGTCCCTTATGGCGGCCTTGGAATTCCGCCTGTCCGCCCGGCCACGGCCAGGCGCCGTGTATCAGGTTGCGTATGCTCGCGGCGTCGGCGGAAAAGTCTATCACGCCGTCGGATTTCTTCAGTCGTGGGGCGTAGGTGGCGGATGAATGGTCCTGCTCCGTCGCCTCAGCCCAGTCGCCGGTCAGCAGGCCGATGGTCTCGAGGACAACCTCCGCGCCCATCGGTGCCAGGCGGTCGCGCAGCTCCTCGGCCGTCTCGTGTGGCTCTATGTCCGTCGCTCTCTGGAGATAGACCGGACCGGCGTCCATCTCGCGGACGATCTTGAACGTGGTAACCCCTGTGCGCTTGTATCCGCGGATAATCGCCCAGTTTATCGGTGCGGCCCCTCGCATCTCGGGCAGCAGCGAGGCGTGCAGGTTGAACGCCCCGCGTGGCGTAAGCTCCCGGACCTGCCGGGCGATGAATTGACCGTAATCCACCACGCAGATTGCATCGGCGCCGGCTGATTGCATCCGATCGACGGCGTCGGGGGAGTTGATGTCCTCGAACTCGCAGAGGTCCAGGTCCATCTCTGCCGCGGCGTCGGCCAGTGGCGTGGGGCGGCATTTGCGCGACCTGCCGGCGGGGCGGGGCGGCTGGGTGATGACGCACGCAAGCTCGTGTTGCGACTCCGCCAGGGCGCGCAACGTCGGCACCGCGAATGTTCCACTGCCGCAGAAAATCAGCCGCATGTAAGCTCCTTCCTGGGGATTCATTGTGCGTTGCGCTGTGCCCGCGACAAGCAAAAAAGCCGCGAGGATGCACTGCGCCGGTTAGTGCACAGACGATGTTTTGTCTGGGCCACGGCTTTAGCCGTGGTTTCGGAAGCTCCATCGGTACAGACCATGTTTTGTTTAGGCCACGGCTTCAGCCGTGGTTTCGGAAGCGGTGTGAACATATTGGCGTAGCCCGTTTTAACGGGCTTGGTCGATGGCTTAAGCCGATTTTGGAAGGGCGTTAAAACGCCCTGAACTCCCAACCTGCGCCCGTTTGCTATACCACGGCTAAAGCCGTGGCCTGGTTGCCGGTTAAGGCCGTGCGCTGATTGCCGGCTAAAGCCGTGGCCTGGTTGCTGGTTACGCACAACCGGCTTTTCCTTGCCTA
>JBKHJB010000221.1:0-3344 GCA_046538345.1 Phycisphaerae bacterium | reverse complement strand
CTACCGAAGGGTCGTCCTACTTTCTGCCCTCTACGCCGCGGACGGTGTATTTCTCGATGGCCTCTGTGAGGTCAACGTCGTTTATGTTCGCCAGCGTGCAGAGCCAGGCGAAGACGTCGGCGAATTCCTCGGTCTTGTTGGCCTGGTCGTCGCCCGCCAGCGCCGTCGCCAGCTCGCCCACCTCCTCGACGAACCACATGAAAGTCCCCGGCGTGCCGCGAGCGCTGTCGGTGGCGTAGTAATGCTCGCGGATGAAGTCCTGAAATTCCTTGATGGTCATGCTCTTCCGTTCGCTCATGGGGTAGCTTTCCCTCGGCCGGTCCGGCTGCGAGCATATCCCCCGCCCGGCGCAGCTTCAACGCTCCATCGCCTGCTCGATAAGCCCCATGACATGTCCGGCGGGACCGTCCGGGTCCAGGTGGAGGGCTTTTTCGGCGGCAGTGCGGGCCGCGTCCAACCGTTCAGCGTCTTCGTCGGCCTGTGCCGCCCGATAGCGGACCATCGCCAGTTCCGTCCACGCCTCCGAAGAGCCGGGGCGAAGCTCACAGATACTCTCCACGGCCCGGACGGCGTTGTCGTAGCGGCGCGCCCGCAGATGCACCGAAGCCATAGCCCGATACGCGCTGACCTCGTAAGGGTCCAGGTGGGTCACTTGCTGGAGGAACCGCAGCGCCTTGTCGTTTTCATCCATCCCCAGGTAGATTTCCGCGACCTGGCGGGCATACTCCGGCGAGGTCATTGTCCGACGGTGAAGCTCAATGAGGTTCGGCAGTGCCTTTTCCGGCAAGCCCAACTGCCTGTATATGCGGGCGAGCTGTTCGTAGCTGTCCGGCGCAAGCGGCTTACGCTGCTTAAGCGTTTCCAGGGCGGCGATGGCCGGCGCCCAGCGCCCCTGGGCCATGTAACACTCCGCCAGGACACGCGGTGCGATGCGACTGTCGCGTGAAACCAGCTCCAGCTTCCGCGCGACGATAAGGGCGGAGTCGTACTCCTTACCAGCCGCCAACACGCCGGCAAGGACCGACAACGCCCGCTCGTGATCCCCGTCCAGCTTCAGCGCCTCACGGGCCTCGTCCTCGGCCTCGTCCAGACGACCTTCAAGATAGAGCGCCACGGCGTGCTCGGCGCGGACGTCCGGATCGGCGGGCTTTGTACGCGCTTCGTCGGCCGTTTCTTCAACCGTCGGAGGCGGATCGGCACTATAGCCCCACGCAATCACCTGCCGCCTGGCCCAGGAGGCGAACTCTTTGTCGAACTGCTCCTGCGTGACGCCGAGAACGGTCTCGAAAACCTCCGCCTGCCGCAAACCTTCGCGGAAGGCCGACAGCATATCCGATACCTTCGAAAAATCGTACTCGGAGATGACGTACTCCAGCATCCACTCCGCCTGGGCATAGGCCAAAGACCGGTCGCCGGCCCGACGCGGGCGGATAAACTTCCAGTCCAGCTCGGATACCGGCGCCAGCGAATCCGTCCGCGTGGCGTGTACCAGCACCCGCACCGCTTCGTAGTTCATCCGGTCGGGCTGCTGCCAGACCGCGCATGCCTCGGTAAACCAGTGCGGTATGCGGTTATCCGTAGCCGAGAGCGTCACCGTGTGCGTCAGCTCGTGCCGCAGGACCGTCGCCCAGTTGTAGGTGCCGAACTCGCTGCGGTCCGCGGACGGAGCGACCATCGCCACGACACGCCCCGTGCAGGCGCCCACCGTTCCTATCCACCCGCGGCCGCTTATGCGCACCGAGAACTGCGGGTGCGTTGGAAATATCTCGATGAGCGTCTTTTGGTCCGGCTTATGGTCGAAGTCGCCGCAAATTTCCGCGAAACACTCCTCGGCATACTCGGCGACCTGGTGCAGCAGAACGGCGTCGTGCTCGCCGTTGATCTTGACGATGAAGTTCTCCGTCTCAACGGTGCTAAAGTCCCTCAAATCACGAAGCAGGTTGAGGTAATTCACCACGTCGGCGCGGTAGTCGTCGCGCGCGTGCGCCTCGGCCAGCTCGTCGCGGGCGGCGTCCTCCTCGCCGGTCTGCATGTACAGCAGTCCGAGGTTGGTTCGGGGCTCGGCGAGGTGCGGCTCAAGCTCGATCGCCCGCAGGAAGTGCTGCTCGGCGCGGTCGAACTGCCTCGCCGCGGAGAGCCATCCGCCGATAGCGTTCCACAGCCCGCCGTAGCTCGGGTTTATCCGCTCGACTTGCTCGATGTACGGCCTGGCCTTTTCGTCCTCGTCCAGACGCGTGTGCATCGCCGCCAGCAGGGACAGCGCCTCAAGATGATTCGGATTGACTTCCAGAACCTTGCGGCAGGCCGGCTCGACGCGGTCGAAGCGTCGCCACATCATCCAGCACGCAGCTCGCAGCAGGTGCGCGTCGGCGTGGTTGGGGTTAATCTCCAGCGCCTTGTCCGTCTGCTCCAGGAGGTCCTCGAAGCGCCACTCGCGCAGCGCGATTGCGGCTCGTACGACGTGCACGTCGGGCAGTTGCGGGTTGTTCTTTTCGGCGAGGTCCAGCTCGACGGCCGCCGATTTGGGTCTGTGCTTTGTCAGCAGCAGCTCTGCCGCGGCGATGTTCGCGGGCCAATAGTCCGCACGGACGTCCTGGTAGGCCTTCTGAAAGTAGTTGTGCAGTACGTTCTCGGCCTGCTCGGACGCCTTGCGTCCGGTCAGCACGGTGTGACGGTCGAGTATGCGTCCCAACGCCACCAGGGAACGTGGGTCGCGACGCCAGGCGTCACCGGCGAGCGTATCGGACATCGTCTCGTAGCAGGCGATCGCCTCGTCGCGCCGGCCCAGCGTCTCCAGAACCTGCCCGTGCATCAGGATCGCCGGCGCCCACGCGGCAGCCAGATCCCTCGCGCGAGCGGCGTGGGCTACGGCGCGATCATACTCGCCCACGGCGTGCAGCAGACGAGCCGAGGCGACGTGCCAATCGGTGGAATCCGCCGCCTGGTCGGCGACGCTGTCCAGGACGTCGATGGCTTCGTTGTACTCGCCCTGCATCGCAAGCACCCGCGACAGCGCCACCGAGGCGGCGACCGGGTGCTCGCCGGAGGATATCAGTTTCTCATACCCCCTGCGGGCGACCGGGTAGTTCCCCGACATGAACCGCCGGTGCGGCTCGTCCAGCGCCGGCGGCGTCGGCTCCGGTAGCTCACGCGCAACGCGACTGTCAGACGGCTCGTCGCGGCGTCGGCTGACCTGCGAGGAGGTAGCGTCCGATTCCTGCCCGAAGGCGCTGCGCGGCGCTATCGGCTGCGGCGACAGCAACGCCGCCACCAGCACAAGCCCAGCCAGAAATGTTCGACTTCTCTTCACCACTGCGTCCCCGAACCGTTACCAGGCAATCGTC
>JBKHJB010000036.1:0-15408 GCA_046538345.1 Phycisphaerae bacterium | reverse complement strand
ACAAAGCCCGCTGCCGGTGGGCAACGGGCCTTGTTTGGGCCAGAGACGAGTCGCGAGGACTCGTCGAATGGAGGCGCCGGGAATCGAACCCGGGTCCCGTGACGGCTCGGCGGCGGCTTCTACGTGCGTAGTCGCTGTTTTTATCTCGCCGTCGCGTCCCGCGGCGACACGGTACGCAACGGCCAGCCCGACCGAAGTCCCGATCGGCTAACCGGGCGACTGCCGACCAGCAAGCCCGCTGTTTGACGTCCTGCCCCGGCCCGCGGGCGAAGCCGGAGGGGACGGGTCTGCGTTATCTACGCAGCCATTGCCATGCCGGTGTTGTTGGCATGTAAAGTAGCCCCAGGTGTTTTACCAGGCCTCCTGGGAACCTGGGCACGCAACCGACACCTCAACCCGTCCGGTCGAATCCAATTCGCCCCCGGACAGTCGGTGTGTCTATGTCCACATTCATTATAAACTATCGGCCGCTCACAGCCAATCCCCACAGAAACCCGACCGCCTGCCCTCTGTGCGAGCGGACGGCCGGGCTTTCCGGGGCTCTCCTGTCATTTTACGCCGACTCCAGGGCCGATGTTAGCCGCCGGCGGGGACGGCCGCGTTTTGCGGGCCTGGTTGAAGCGCCGAAGACGGGGCGTATAGTAGGTCTGCAGCGCAGGTAGCCGCCGGAGAATAGACCGAGGAGAACCGATGAGTGAGCTTGTAACCGCATACGACCTCTGCCACGGGCATTGGACCGTCATCCCGCACCAGCTCGAAGAGTGCTACAAGGACATGGCCGATACCGGCTTCAACGCCGTGGCGATGAGTTTCTCCGAGAGCGAGATGCGCTACGCCCGGCGGGCGTTCGAGATACAGGTGAACCTCGCCCGCAAGGCGGGGCTTAAGGTGTTCGTCGTGCCCAGCCGTCTTGGTGGGCGGCTGGCCGGCGCTCCGCTTATGCCGAGCGTCTGGCTGGCGCAGAACCCCCAGCACGCCGTGCCGACCGGCTGGATGCCCGTGGGCTGCTGCGAGAGCAGCGAGTTCCGTGAGTTCTGTAGGGAGTTCATGGGTACGCTCGTCAGCGACTACGAGTTGGACGGGATTATCTGGGACGAGCCGAAAAGCCCCGACCTCGTCAGCTACCACCCGGCCACCGTCGAGGCCTTCGGGCCGAAACCTTCTCGAGAGCAGATGTTCGGCGGGTATATCGACTGGCTCAAAGACCTCACCGACCACTGCCGGTCCATCCGCCCGGAGTTGACCGTAACGCTTTTCTGCCAGAAGACCGACGCCGAAGACTTCACCGCTCAGGCGGCCGGCATGGACGGGCTGGACTACTTCGGCTACGACGGCAACCTCCAGCGCGAGAGCTTCTGGCACGAATCGCCGCAGTGGCGGAAGTATCGCATCGACGAGGTCTGGGAGCGGATGTGCAAGGAATGCGAGGCGGCGGGGGTGAAGCGCTTCGCGCTGGTGGAGAACATGCTCATGCCGTCGGCCGCGGTGGAGGAGTTCGAGCGGAACTTCGAGGCATACCTGCAGGGCCCGCTGCCGGAACACCTGGCGGTGTATTATTACGCACACAACAACGAGGACCCCGAGGCCGTCCAGTCGATTGTCCGTCAGCTGATGAAGAAGCATCTGTAGCGCCGGCGATGCTGTAGCTGTGACGGTTGAGTTTCCGACGACTGTGCTGGATACGTGCCATGGATAACTTCTGGCTGGCATTGTTACTGACGGCGGGGGCGGGGCTGTCCACCGGCGTGGGCAGCGGCCTGGCTTTCTTCGCGAAGCGCACGAACTATCGCTTCCTGTCGGTGGCGACGGGGTTTTCCGCCGGTGTGATGCTGTACGTGTCGTTCGTGGAGATTTTACCCAAAGCCGCCGCGGCTCTGGAGGGAGGCGCACACGAGCAGTGGTCCGGCTGGCTGGCGGCGGGCGCGTTCTTCGGCGGCATACTGCTGATACTCCTGATAGACCAATTCATCCCCTCCGCGGAGAACCCTCACGAGATTCGCGGCGAAAGTCAGATAGACGCCGTCCACCAGGGCGCATCGCCGCAGGAGATACTGCACACCTCGAAGGAGAAGCTCCACCGCATGGGGCTGTTCACCGCGCTGGCGATTGCCATCCATAATTTTCCGGAAGGTCTTGCGACCTTTTTGTCGGCTTTGGATGACCCCACGCTGGGGGTCGCCATCGCCGTCGCCATCGCACTGCACAATATTCCCGAAGGCATCAGCGTCTCGGTGCCCATCTACTACGCAACCGGCAGCCGGCGGAAGGCGTTTTGTTATTCGCTGGTTTCGGGTCTGGCAGAGCCGGCGGGGGCAATGCTGGGCTATCTGGCACTGAGGCCGTTCATAGGTCCGGGCGTGATGGGAGCGATGTTTGGCGCGGTCGCGGGCATCATGGTCTATATATCGCTGGACGAGCTTCTGCCGGCCTCCCGTGCGTACGGTCGGGGACACGACTCCCTGTTCGGCCTGCTCAGCGGCATGGTGGTGATGGCGCTGAGCTTACTGCTGATGAGCTGAGCGAGGGTCGGATCGCGAACACAAGAGTGACGCCGCACCCAGCGCAGAGGCGTGGCTACCGGCACAGGCAATCTACCGGATGTCCGTATTGCGGGCATGTTTCCCGCGCCATATCATGTCCGCGAGTTGACCTTACACGCGGGGTGGAAGTGGAGTGAGGAATGCCGAACGGACGGCCGAATTTCATATTCATACTCCTGGACGACCTCGGCTGGGCGGATCTGGGCTGCTACGGCTCGACGTTCCACGAGACGCCGCGGCTGGACGCACTGGCGCAGGAGTCCATGCGATTCACGGATGCGTACGCGGCGTGTCCGGTCTGCTCGCCGACGCGGGCGAGCATACTCACCGGGCAATACCCGGCGCGGATACCGCTGACGAACTTCATCGCCGGCGAGGCCCGCGGCCGGCTGCTGAGCGCCCCTTACCTGCATTACCTGCCGCTGGAGCACACTTCGCTGGCCAAGGCACTCGGCGAGGAGGACTACGCCACGTGGCACATCGGCAAGTGGCACCTGGGCGACGAGCCGTACACGCCTGAAGCGCACGGCTTCGAGGTCAACGTCGGCGGCTGGCGCGCAGGTCGGCCGGATACATACTTCAGCCCGTACCAAAACCCGAAGCTGCCGGACGGACCCGACGGCGAATACCTCACCGATCGGCTGACCGACGAGGCGATCCGGCTGATAGAGAACCGCGACTCCCGGCCGTTCTTCATGCACCTGTCCTACTACGCCGTGCATACGCCGATAGAGGGCAAGCCGGAACTGGTCGAGAAGTATCGCGAAAAAGCCGCCGGCATGGGGCTGGACAAGCGCGACCCCATGGAAGTCGGCGAGTACTTCCCCTGCGAGCACAAGATGCACAAGCGCGTCGTCCGCCGGCGGTTCCAGTCCGACCCGGGATACGCGGCCATGGTGCAGACCGTGGACACCAACATCGGACGTCTCCTCGACGTGCTCTCTGCAGAGGGGCTTACCGACGATACCGTGGTGATGTTCTTCTCGGACAACGGCGGGCTTGCCACGGCCGAGGGCAGCCCCACCTGCAACGCTCCGCTTTCCGAGGGCAAGGGCTGGATGTACGACGGCGGCGTCCGCGAACCGCTGATCGTCCGCGCGCCGGGGCTGACGCGGGCGGACAGCATTTGTCGGACTCCGATAACCAGCACGGACTTTTACCCGACCATGCTGGAACTGGCCGGTCTGGAGCCGATGCCCGAACAGCACTGCGACGGCGTGAGCTTCGCGCCGCTTCTGCGCGGCGACGAGGGCTTCGACCGCGGGCCGATTTTCTGGCACTATCCGCATTACGGCAACCAAGGCAGCCGGCCCGCTTGCTGCGTTCGCGAGGGCGACTGGAAACTCATCGAGTTCTTCGAGGAGAACCGCCGCGAGCTGTACAACCTGCGCGAGGACATCTCCGAGGACCGCGACCTGGCCGCCTACGACCAGCAACGGGTTGACCACCTGTCCGGGCTACTGCACGACTGGCTCAAACGGGTGGACGCGAACATCCCCGAACCGAACCCCGACTGGCCCGGACCGCCTACCGACTGAACCAGTCCGGGACCAAACAGATCCGCCGCTGAGACGCAGAGCACGCAGAGAACAGAACTGTCGATAGAGGGCAATTCCTTACCAACGCATTTTCTCCTCCGCGTCCTCCGCGGCTCTGCGGCAGTAAAGTCACACGCCTGCGTCGTAGCCGGACCAGAACGTCTCGCCCAGTTTTTCGCGCGTGTCGTTCAGCTCGGTCCGCCAGCGTCGAAGTTCGCGGCGGAGCCGGTCCTGCGTTTCGGCTAGTGCGGGATCGTCGGCGAGGTCGTTCGTCTCGGCCGGGTCTTCGGCGAGGTCGAAAAGCTGCGTATGACGCTCGCCGCCCACCACGTATTCGATGAGCTTATAGCGGCGGTCGCGGACGGCCCGCTGGCAGTCGCGGTAGGCATAGTGCAGAACATCTCGCACCTCGACCGAAGCGTCGGCGAGACACGCAGCCAAGCTCATACCCTCGACCGTTTCGGGTGTCGGCAGACCGGTCAATTCGCATAGCGTCGGAAAGATGTCCGTCAGATAGCACAGCGCGTCGCGCTGCTCGCCTGCGGGTATGCCGGGGCCTGCAAAGACAAGCGGCACGCGGACGCTGTGCTCGTAAACGTTCTGCTTGCCCATCAGCCCGTGCTGTCCGACGGCCAGCCCGTTGTCGCCGGCGAATACGATGATGGTGTTGTCATACTCGCCGCTGTCCTTCAGTGCTTCAACGATGCGGCCAACGGCCGCGTCCAGGTGGGAGACCATCGCGTAGTACTCGGCTATGTGACGGCGGACTTCGTCCGGCTGTCGCGGGAAGGCGGCCAGTTCCTCGTCCCGCCCGGTTACATTGCCGTTGTCGAAGGGGTGCTCCGGCTTGAAGTTGGCGGGCAGCTCGATATCCTCGGGCCGGTAAAGATTCAGAAACTCCGCGGGCATCTCGCGCGGGTCGTGCGGGGCCATGAAGGCGACGTATGCGAAGAACGGTCTGTCCGTCGGCCGGCGGCGGAGAAAGTCGATAGTCGCGTCGGCGAACAGGTCGGTGGAGTGTCTGCCGGCGGGTATGTGGTCGTAGCACTGTCGGCCTCGGACGCGGCGCGCGCCCCAGCGGGCGTCATACTCGACCGGTTCGCCGTAGTCGCCGTCGGGCCGGAAGCGGCAGGCGGGCACGTTCCAGTGGTCGTTCATGCCGCCGAAGAATATCTCCGCGCCGTCGGAGAAGCTCCGCGCGTAGCTCGCCGGCGAGTTGTGCCACTTGCCCGTGCCGAACGTCTCGTAGCCGTTGCGGCGGAGATGCTCGCCAAGCAGGACGTGCTCGTCGGGGATGGTCTGACCTTCACGGTGGATACTGAAAAGCCCTCGGCCCGTGTGCAGCATGGCCCGGCTGGGCATGCAGACGGCCCCGCAGCTTCCGCCCATGATTGAAGCGGTGGTGAAGGCGACGCCCCGGGCGACGAGTTCGTCCAGATTCGGCGTGCGGATGGCCGGGTTGCCCAGCGCGGCGATAGTGTCGAATCGCTGGTCATCGGTGAACAGCAGCAATATGTTCGGCTTCATGTGCGGTTTCCTTTCCGCAGGCGACGATAGCCCCACGCCGCCTGGCTCGCAAGGCAGGAGCATTGATTGCGATCTCCAACGCCGGTACCGTTGCGCCGACCGGTATTACCACCCCACACGCAGGAGCGATGGAATGGGCTTGGTGGAAGACACAGCCAAAGCGATGCGTTTTCAACGACCCGAGCGGATACCGGTGCACTTCGGCTTCAACGCGTCGTGCTGGTTTCATTATGACCAGCAGGCGTTGCAGGACCTGATGGAGGCGCACCCGTATCTGTTCCCGAACTTCCGCCGGCGGGAGCGCATCGAGCCGCAGCTTTCGCCCGAACAGCAGGCCCATAGGTCGGCACGCGACTGCTGGGGGTGCGTGTGGAAGACCACTGAGGACGGGATAACCGGGCAGGTGGTGGAGCACCCGCTGGCCGACTGGTCCGCCTTCGACAGCTACGAACCGCCGGACCCGGACGCCTGCGACGGCCGATGGAGCTGCGACTGGGACGAGAAGCGGCGGCAGTTCCAGGCCGCCAAGCAGCGCGACGGATATGCCGGCCCGTCGCTGCGGCACGGGCATACGTTCCTGCACCTCTGCGACCTGCGCGGGTACGAGAATCTCATGCTGGACATGGCCGACGGTGAACCGCGGCTGGATGCGCTTGTCACAATGGTGGAGCGGTTCAACACCGCGCTGGTCGAGCGGATGCTGTCCTGGGGGCCGGATCACTTCGGCTTCCCCGAAGACCTGGGCATGCAGCGCGGTCCGATGCTGATGCCCGAACACTTCCGCCGTTACATAAAGCCGGTTTACCGGCGGATGATGTCGAAGGTGAGCGACGCCGGTGTCATGGTCAGCATGCACTGCGACGGCGATATCCGCACGCTCGCCGACGACCTGCTGGATGCGGGTGTGGGCTGTCTGAACATCCAGGACCTTGTCAACGGCGTGGAGTGGATACGGGACAACCTCAAAGGCCGGGTCTGCATAGACCTCGACGTTGACCGCCAGAACACCGTGCGGTTCGGCTCTCCTGCCGATATCGACGCGCTGATTCACTACGAGGCGGAGCAGCTCGGAAGCCCCGAAGGCGGGCTGATGTTCCGCGTGGATATGTACCCGGGGATACCGCTGGAGAATGTCGGGGCTCTGATGGACGCGCTCGAGAAGTACTCGACCATATGGTCGTAGCCGGGCTTATTTGACGGCTGCGTGGGGTTCGGCGACGTTCACGCGGTTCCTGCCGGCGTCCTTGGCTGCGTATAGCGCCTCGTCGGTGCGCTTGATGAGGGTGTGCGGCGTGTCCTGCTCCCTCAGCGATGCTACGCCGAAACTGGCCGTTATGCTTGCGTCTACTTCCGGGATATGGCTGTCGGCAAGTGCCCGGCGGACGCGCTCGGCAAAGGCGGCGGCCGATTCGCTGTCGGTATCGGGCGTGGCGCAGATGAACTCCTCCCCGCCGTAGCGGCAGAGTATGTCTTCCTTACGGGAGTTTTCCATCAGCAGCCGGGCGAAGTGCGTCAGCACGGTGTCGCCCGCCTGGTGTCCGAACGTGTCATTCACATGCTTGAAGTAGTCGAGGTCCGCCATCACCACGCTCAACTCCCGCCCGTGCCTCCGGGCCGCGGAGACCGCCCGTTCAAGCTCGGCCATGAAGTGCTGGCGATTCAATAGTCCGGTCAGCCCGTCGATCCGCGCCAGGCGTTCGATCTCCTCCTTGGCGCGGTTAAGCTCGCGGTTCTTCCTGTGCAGTTCGCGGGTGATGTTGGACAGGTCGTTGTTTACCGATGACATCTCGACCATAGCGGTCTCGTCGGTTACGTGCGGAGTCTCGCCGATTGCGGCATATCCGTAGGGCGTGCGGATGACCGTGGCTTTGAAAAGATACTCCATACCGCCGCCGGACACGCTCAGCCGCACATGCCGGAATGGTTCGTCGTCTCCGGGCAGCAGGTCCGCAATGCCTTGACAGTCCACAAAGTCTGTAAGAAATCGCCCGCAGGGGGAATTCCGGCTGTCGAAAAGGTCGAAGAACCTGCTGTTACAGCCGAAGATTCGCCCCTCAGCGTCGAAAAGCACGACCAGCAGAGAGCTGCACCGGTCAACGTAGTCGGCCAGTTCCTTTGGGGCGCGTTCTACGAGCCATGCGCCGGCTTGTTTTCGTTCTGATTCCACCATTGCCTTGCGAGCGTTACCGCCGCCTGCGCGTCGCGCGCATATCCATCCGCTCCGACCACCTCGGCCAGTTCCGGGAGCGGGTCAAACGCCAGCCCTCCAACCATTATTTTCGGCTGCTCGTAGCCCGCACTTTCCCTGATAAGCGAGATAGTGTCCCGCAGTCCGTCGAGGTGGAAGGCAGTGGCCGTCGAGAGGCCCACCACCTCGCTGGGTCTTTCGTGGACTTCCCCGGCCAGGTCTTCAGCGGGCGTGTCGGAGCCGAGGAAGCGAACGATCCACCCGTCCAGCTCCAGCAAATCGGCCACCATTCGCGATCCCACCTGGTGCAACTCGCCGGGACAGGCCGAAACCAGCCCCAGTCCCTTGTCCTTCTCCGGGTCGAAATAGCGCGTGTAAAGCTCGGCCATCACTCGCGATACCAGCGACGTCGCCAGATGCTCCTGGGCGACGGATATCTCGCCGGTTTCCCAGAGCGAGCCGATACGATACATCGCCGGCTGAACGACATGGGTATAGAAATGCGGCAGGTCGCGGGGCGACTCCACAAACGCCTGAGCCGCGGAGAGACACTGCTCTCGCCGACCTTCCAGCAGGGCGGCCAGCAGCGGCTCGGCTTCCTCGGACCACTGTGTGTTCGCCGGTAGTGACGGCAGCGAGGCATCCTCGGCCAGCGTAATGATGTCCTCGTGATGCGAGAGCATCCAGTCATACGGCGCCAGCAGCGGTTCGGGCGAAGTGATTTCCGCCTCTTCGACCAGCGACTTCTTCCACGCTTGCAGCTCCAGCGGGAAGTAATCGTAGCTGAAGCCCCGGGCGTGATATGAGCGGTACACCCACGGCAGCAGACGAGCCAGCAGCCGGAAGTCGTTGAGGCGGTACTGGCAAGTCATCAGCATGGCGTGGTTGGCGTGATTGTCCTCGATGACGTACGCCGGGTTCGATCCGGTAAGTTCACCGCACGAGGGGTGTTGGAGGATTGCTGAGTTCACCTGCCTCGTCAGTGCGTCCCGGCAGCGGCGGTGAATCTCGGCGGCTTGGGGGGGTACGTCCGGCAGGGTGGCGACGTCGTCAATCAGTTGTCCCCATAGCGGCGAGTCGGTGGATAACATGGCGCGCCTCGATGAGCACTCGGCAAACAACGTCCCCGCGCGGGGACTATGGCATTAATCTGCATCGGCCATGTTACACCGCGGGTGTAACAGAAAGCATATGCATGGCTGTTGCAGTCTATTACCGGACCGGTGCCGGATCCTTCGACTGGTAGGACAATACTGAACCTGGGGCGCCATCTGCTGCGCGAGCAGGAGCATGCAACAATGTGCGTTCGGCGGACATGCCGCTGGAAAAATGCCACAACGGCACGGCGCCCTGAGACTTCCAGGGCATGGCGCCCATTACCCGGCGATCATTCAGGTTGCCACTGCTGGGCTTCTTGCTGAGTCTCGAAGACCATAAAACCGGAGTTGTCTTGGAGAGTCGCATTGGCCGCGTTTACCAGCCGCGCCGGCGCCCGGCCGGTGTAGCGGTTGCCCTCGACGACGTTGCCGGAAGGATTGTCGCCCATTATCAGCAGTTCTTCACGGCCGGCGCCGGCAGCGCGGTCCTCGTCGGCGGTAATCGTGTTGTCGATGATGCGGCAGTTTTGTACCGGGGAGGGGTCGTCTATGTGGCGCTTGGTGCCGAGAACCCAGATGCCTCGCCGCCAACTGCCCGTGTCTATGGTATTGCCGGCGATGAGCAGCCCGTCGACAGGCACGCGCCACAGGCAGATGTACGCGTTGCCGGTGTTGTTGACGATGCGGCTGTCAAGCACGATGGAGTTGGTGTGGTTTTCGTGCATGATGCCCTCACCGTCGCCGATCTCGTGCTGCCGGTTGTAGGTGATATTGGCGTACACCTCGTAGTCGTTGCCGGAGATTGTCCAGCGATAGCCGCGTGCGCGAATGGCGCGGTTGTCGTTGGTGCTGGAGGCGTTGGAGGTCTCGAAGCCCTTACACGTAGGCCGCCACAGCCCCTCCGGCATGCGGATGACGTTATCGGCGCAGATGGTACCGTCGCCGGTGAAGCTTATGCAGGTTCGGCCGGTCGCGTAGATGTAGTTGTCCCGCACGACTATCCCCTCGCGGAACGCCCAGGGATATTCCTGCGGTGTCGCGTTGGGCACGCCGTCGCCCTGCGGGCCTATGTCGCCGTATTCGTTTACGTAGATGCCGGGGCGGTTGTCGAAATCGAACTCCACACCTTCCTCGATGACGACCTTCTCGGCCTCGCGGTTGCCGGGGCTGAAGGGTTTGGTGTCGCCGTCCAACGGGCGAAGGACGACGTACGGCTTCATCATGAAGTTATCCTCGCCGCTCCTGGCGATGCGGTTGTTGGCGACGAAGATATTCTCCTCGGCCTCGATGTGTATCGCCGCCCTGTGCCTCGCCGTCCACCTCTGCCAAGGGTGCTGGCCGAAGTCGGTGTATGGAATGCGGGGGTCGATGTAGGCGGTGTTGGTCAACCGACAGCCGAACACCAGGCGGTTGCCTCCGGCGGCGTGGACCTTGCCTGTCTCCGGGTCGTGCACCTCGCCGAAGTAGATATGGGCGCGGTTGACAGAGACATTTACCACCCCCACGTTGCTTGCATGCTCCGGATCGGCCAGCCGGACGCACTTGAAGACCGTGTCTATCGGCGTGCCGTCGCCCTCGAAGGTGGGCTTGTATTTTGGAAACTCGAACTGCGTCTGCGGCTGGTAGCCCTGCTCGGTGGCTTTGGTGATCGCGTTTGGCTTCGCGCCACGGATGATTACGCCGTCGGCCACTACCAGGTCATCCTCAAAACGATACAGACCCGCGGGGAAGTACACCACCCCGCCGCCGTCGGCGAGGACCTCGGCCTGGGCTTGCTCGAAGCGCTCGACGGCGGTGCCGCTGAAGTCAGCGACGGACACCGTGTTGTCCCAGTTCAGGTCGTCCGTCCACTCCGGGGACTTGTCCGTGCCCTCGTAGAAGGCCCGGATGGGATTGTCCGTGGGTGGCTCGATGTTCTGCGATGCGCATCCGGTCGCGGCGACGGCTGCGATCGCGAGCAATACGGCGAGCTTTCCGAAACGAGCGGGGCTGATGGACATGCTGAGTCTCCTCTTACAGGTCGATAACTGTACGTTCTTCTCACGCCCCCCCCGCTCAAACGTCGAATCCTATGCCGCGTGACAGTTCGCGGTCAAGCCAGGAAGTTTGTTGAACCCACAAGGGAACGGAAAGTGCCCCTGTTTGTCGAATTAGACCTGCCTTACGCTTGCATTGGCTCGGCTTCGGGTGTATCACGCCACGCGCAATAAAGCGCGTATCAACACGAAAGGACATTTCGATGGCTAAGAAACGTTCGGGCAAGGCGATGTCGCCCCAGCAGCGGTTGGCGTGGTTCCATAAGGCGCGGTTCGGGATGTTCATCCACTTCGGCCTCTATGCCATACCGGGCCGGGGCGAGTGGGTGATGTATCGAGAGCGGATACCAGCCGACGAATACGCCAAGCTCGCCGACAGATTCAATCCAAAGAAGTTCGACGCGGATGAGTGGGTCTCGCTCGCCAAGCAGGCGGGCATGAAGTACATGGTCCTCACCACCCGCCACCACGACGGTTTCTGCCTGTACGACTCGCAGGTCAGCGACTACAAAGCGACCAACACGCCGTTCGGACGCGACCTGGTCGCCGAATACGTAACCGCCGCGCGCAAGGCCGGCATGAAGGTGGGCTTCTACTACTCGCTGCTGGACTGGCGTTTCGGCGGCTACTTCGAGCGGGACAAGTACCCGGATTCGGCCAAGGCGATGGTGCGCCGGGCGCACCAGCAGGTCGAGGAGCTTATGACCCGCTACGGCCGCATCGACGTGCTGTGGTACGACGGCGGCTGGGTGCCTAACCTGCCGAAGGAAAAGCTGGCGGCGTTCTGGCAGGCGAAAAAGCTCAACAACATGGTCCGCAAACACCAGCCGCACATACTCATCAACAACCGTTCCGGCACGAACGAGGACCTGGACACGCCCGAACAGCACGTTACCGCCTCCGAACCGGGCCGGGGCTGGGAAAGCTGCATGACGATGGGCGATTCCTGCGGCTGGGGGTACATAAAACACAGCCCGAATTTCAAGACCGTCCCGCAGCTCATACAGAACCTCTGCAAGGCCGCCGCCGGCGAGGGCAACTATCTGCTGAACGTCGGACCGAAACCGGACGGGTCAATCCGCAACGAGGAGACCACCCGCCTGCGCGAGATGGGCGAGTGGCTGGATGCCTACGGCGAGGCGATCTACGGCTCGCAGCGGTGCGACCTGCCCGCCGGCCAGATAGGCCTGTGGACGCGAAAGGGCAATGACGGCTACCTGTGCATCTTCCGCTGGCCTGGTAAGGAAGCGGTGGTCCCGCTGATCGCAACTAAGGTCAAGTCCGCGACGCTACTCGGTCCCGAAGCCAAGCGGGTGAAGGTCCGCCAGGAGCACAACGGTCGATTGGTGCTTTCCGGTCTGCCCGCTCGCCCGCCGCTGAAGCCGGCGAACGTCATAAAGGTCCGCTTCGCCTCCGAGCCGAAGGCGATGCAGGAGCGCGACCAGTCGGCATGGCTGGAAGGAAAGGCGTGATTGGCGGCACGGAATCCCGGCGCGGCGGGAGAGGTCGCCAATCGAAAATCCGAATTCCGCAATATGACTATTACGGCACCTGCGGACCTTGGGAGTCTTCCAGGCGTTCGACACGGAACTGCCAGCCCAGCGGGCGGGGCAGGCGGAAGGTGTCGTCGTCCAGTTCCACCTCCGTGCGAATGTCCTCAAACGTAACCGTTACCTGCCGGTCGCTCTTGTCGCGGCTGACGAGCTTGACCGGCAGATGCGTGTCCCGGCTGACCCACATCCGGAGCCATTCGAAAGCAATCTGCTCGGCGTACTTCTCGCGCGTCAGCAGCTCGACGTAATCGGTGTCCTCCGGCTCGTCTTCGCGCAGCTCGCGCGTGGATACCCGGAAGTGTTCCACCACGTCTTCGGCGCGCTGTCCGAACGGCACGGGAAAAGGTCCCTTGCCGAGCTTCAGCGGCTGGGCCTTCTCGCCCTCGCCCACCACCTGGTAGCGGGTCATCTGCTTGGTGCGATGCCTCGCTACAGTCAGCCAGTGTCCGCCAAAGGCGTAGTCCACGCGCTCGGCGATTCTGGGTCCGCCCGCCTGTTGCAGCGTGCGAAAGCTGATGCGGAACTTTTCGCCCTTGTCTTCCGTGCGGGCGAGGAAGAATACCTCGCCTTCGCGCAGCTCACTGTCGCCGGTGAGGCGATCCACCACCTTGTAGGTAATATCGGCCCGTATTGCTTCGTGCTCTTTGCCGGCGGCCTCGAGGTTGAGGAGTATCTCCATCGCGTCCGGCTCAACGTCTGTCGCCTCGGCCGTGGTCGGTTGCGTAGCTGGTTGCGTCGCCGGACGGGTGTCGGGTTCGGCGGTTGGCTGGGTTGCGGGTTCGCCGGTAGGCGCATCGGAAGCACCGCCGACAGTGCCGGCACTATCGTCGGCCGCTGCTACGCAACTCAGCGAAACCGTGAGCATTATTATCGTGAGCTTGATCATGTTCATTGTTACAGCTCCTGTGGGGATTTCAGGATTCCGCTTCCACTGCCTCTCGCCGCTTCAAGCGGCGCGCGGCCGAAAGCACAACGCGACCCAGACCCAGCGTAACAGCCAGCGCCAGCAGTCCTATCGTTGCCACCCAACCGTACTCGGCCAGCTCGTAGGTTACAAAAGCCACAAGCCCGTAACGTGCAAACCGGCCGATAAAGTTGGCGGCCGCGAAGGGCAAACGAGGGTAACGGGAGCTTGTCGCCAGCATCCGCACCACGTCCACCGGTATTGGTATGATGTTGAAGACAACCAGAATCATGAAAGGCGAGCGGAAAAACCACTTTGCCGCCCGGCGGTAGCCGCGCGTGTTCCGAACGGCCGCGATCCGCCGGTGTCTGAGCATCCAGGTGAAGATATGATAGTCGTTGAGATTCGCCATCATGCTGGCGAACGCCGCGACGGTTGCGACGATGAGCGTGGTGGTCCAGGCGTCGCCGGTGACGGCGAACTTCTGCGTCGCCACAGCCGAGACAATCCATATCGCCGGTAGCGGCAGGAAGGTGCAGCACACCGACAGGTACATCGCCAGACCCAGCAACTTGGCCGCGTCGGTGGAAGCGCGGAACGTGTCCGCCGTGTTGTTCGTCCAGTCGTACCACGACCTGCCCTCCTGGATGATCAGCACTACCAGGGGAACCGCCAGCAACAGGAAGTATGCCGTATATACAGCTACCCAATGGCGTATGGAAACGTCGTCGGGCAGGTGCGGCTCCAGGACTGCTGGTTTGGATTCAGTGGTCAACGATGCGACCGTCCTTCATGTGCACCACGCGGTCCGCGGCGGACGCGGCATCGGCGGAGTGCGTTATCATCACCAGCGTCTGACCTCGTTGGTGGTTGATGGTGCGGAAAAGCTCCAACAGCGAACGACTGTTCTCTGAGTCGAGGTTGCCCGTGGGTTCGTCCATCAACAGTAGCGCCGGGTTGTGAGCCAGTGCTCGCACGACGGCCACCCGCTGCTGCTCGCCGATGGACATCTCGCCGGGCTTTCTCCCGGCTACGTGCGAAATGCCCATAGACGCGAGCAGATCGTCTATGCAACCGTCGGCGTCCAGCCCGCGTACCCGCATGGAAATAACCGCGTTGTCCCGCGCGCTCAATACCGAAATCAGATTGAACCGCTGAAACACGAAACCGATGTGCGTTCGTCGCAGACGCGTACGTTCGGATTCGCTCTTTCCGACCGCCCGGCCGTCCAGGACAAGCTTGCCGTCATCTGCTGACGTCATCAGCCCTATAACGTGCAGCAGAGTGCTCTTTCCGCAGCCGCTCGGACCCATGACAGCCAGAAATTCGCCGCGCTTTACGCGGAGGTCCAGCCCGCGCAGTACGTGCACCCGCGATCGGCCTTTGCCGAAAGATTTGTGCACACCCGAGGCGATCAGTATGTCCTGCAAATGCTCCATCCGTCTTGATTCTCTTGCGACCGCGTGCGCCGGAAACACGGATTTCACGGATTCACGTGGGATTACACCGATTCTTCTCCAGGCCAAAATCGCTGCTTTCAGGCGCATCCATCATGCGGAGCAACTCAAGCGGCAGACTTCTGGAATGCTTGGTGCTGTCTGGTAATTCTCCCGGTTCGCTTTCCCGTTGGAAAGCTACCGCAAACAGATTTCCGCAGGCGCTGGATACCGACGGCATGTCTTTGCGGGAGCGGCAGACGATAGCGTCAGCCCCGAAGGGGCGACAGATAATAGCCGGGGGCGTTAGCCCCCGGAAAGCGGGGGCAATAAGTTCTGAGCCCCGAAGGGGCGACAGTTCCGCGGGGCCGAGAACATTTCTGTCGCCCCTTCGGGGCTTGATATGTATGGAACGCCGGTGTTCCGAGGCCTTACGGCCCCGGCTATTTACTGCCGGCCCTGCGGGCCTACGGCCGCGTGTTTGTGGAGAGTCCGTCACAGGCATTTCCGTACATTTGCCTCAACTCATAGGTAAACTTGTACTCAACTAACGGGCAACCTCAACCGTTCATCTGTTCAACTACTTAAC
>JBKHJB010000220.1:0-3393 GCA_046538345.1 Phycisphaerae bacterium | reverse complement strand
CCCCTTTCCGGCGACAAAAGGCGTGTATGTTATTGCGCCTTAGGGAGGGAATAGAAAAGCGGACCCGCCTGTTCAGACGGGTCCGCTGTGCGGTGAAATTGTCCGCTGCGTGGGTTCCTGCCCGGGACTGGATTCGAACCAGCACGGGGTTTAATTACCCCATCAGGCCCTCAACCTGACGCGTCTGCCAATTCCGCCACCCGGGCGAGCCAAGCGGTGTATTTGCACAATACGCCGCCGTGGCATCCCTGTCAAGCACCACTGGTCGGAGCGAACCGATTCGCCGTCTCAGTTGCGGCTCGTGCATCCTGCCGGGCGGAAAGGTATATTGGATTGAGAGAAGTTTCAGATCGGCAGCGGCGCAGAGGCCGGCTTTTTGTGGAAACATTGTGACCGACGGAGCGTCAAACATAGTGACGGGCCGGCAGGGCGACGTCTCTTCCAGTGCGCGGGCGATCGCCTTTGAGGACGCCTCGTTGGTGCAGCGTTGTCGCGACGGTGACCTCCGCGGCTTTGAGGCGCTGGTCGCCAAGTATCAACATCGACTCTACAACGCGCTGTACCGGATGACCGGCCGAAGCGACGACGCCGAGGAATTGGCACAGGACGCCTTCCTCAAGGCGCTGGAGAAGCTGGACAGTTTCGCCGGACGCAGCAGCTTCTACACGTGGCTTTACAGGATTGCGGTTAACCTGACGATATCCCGCCGCCGGCGCGAAGGTCGGATACGGTTCCAGCCGCTGACGGTCGGCGACGACGACTTTGACCGCAGCCAGGCGGCCGAGTTGTCGGCTCGTAAGCGGCAGAACGGTAATCCGGGTCCGGCGGCTATGGCTGAATCTGCCGAGGCGGCCGGTCGGTTAACCGATGCGTTGGAGCGTCTGGACGATGAATATCGCATAGTGGTGGTCCTGCGTGACATAGAGGGTATGGACTACGCGCAGATAGCCGAGGTGCTGGAGCTTCCGGCGGGGACGGTCAAAAGCCGTCTCCACCGAGGACGGTGTATGCTTCGGGAGATGCTCAGCGACCTGGCATGACTGAAATGAGCGGCGAAAAAGACAAAATCCGCGAGCAGCTTTCGGCCTATCTCGACGGCGAGTTGAGCGACGAAGAGGCACGGCGCGTCGAGGCGGCGCTGAAAAGTGATTCCGAGCTTCAGGCCGAGCTTGACGAACTGCGGCGGGTGCGCGAGATGGTCGGCTCGCTGCCGTCTTCGCAGGCGCCCGAGGGGTTCGTCGAGCGTGTGATGGCGCGCGCCGAACGTGAGCGCCTGATGTCCGGCGACGACTCGCAGAGCCACCGGGGCGGACCGTTGCGATGGGCTCGCTTGCTGGCGACGGCCGCTGTGTTGCTGGTGGCCGCGGGCGCGGGGCTGGTGCTGATTTCCTCGCTGGTTTTTACGGAGACACCCGGCTGGGACAACGGCGAGGGGGGCAAAGTCGGCGAGATTGCCCGCGACCGGGGTTCCGACGACGAAAAAGTCGAGGAGTCGGAAAAGCGGCAACCCGCGGCTGAAGGAAACGGCGGCGAGGAAAGTTTTGCCGAGACGGGCGGTCGGAGTCGGGATAGGTCGTCGGAACCGGCGCCGAGACCGGAGCCGGAAGAACCAGAGTCCGCCGACAGACCGGAGTCGCCACGGCGCGTTGAGACGCCGGAGCCGGCCGAAGGGGATTCGGATTTCGCCTTCGCGACATCGCGCCGGGAAGACGCCGACATGCCGGTGGGGGACGAGTTGGAGCAGCGGGTCACCTCGCAGAGCCGCAACATGGACCTTTACGTCTCGGATGTGGTGGAGGCGAACGAGAAAGTCATAGGTGTGCTGAACCGCCGAGGGATTGTCGTGGAGCCGCCCGAAGGCAACGGCAGGGCTTCCGAAGCGCAATGGACGAGAAACTACAGCCGTCCGCGAGCGGCCTTTGCGAATAACCTCGCCGAGCAGCAGGTCCAGATCGTCGCGTTTGTCCCGTCAGGGGAAGTGCCAGAACTGTTATCAGAGCTTCGCCAGGCCGCCCCGAGCGAAGACGGGGAGGTGCTGAAGTTGCGTGTTCGCGAGGCGGCTTCCGCCCCCGTAGAAGCTTACACGGACAGCATGCCATCGGGTGAACGAAAAACCGGCGAGACCCGTGAGCGCGAGGGCCTCCTGCGGCGGCAGTTGGACCGTCAGACCGCAATTCGAGCCGCCGGTGACACTGAAAACGGGCAGGACGGCGCCTATGACGTTCGGTCCAATGGAAAGCTTGCAGAGACACTGCCCACCAGCCGTGCGCTGGTGGCGGCGGATGTGGAACCACTGCTGATTAATCTGCTGGATATCAACGTGATCCGCGAAAATTTGCGCGAGAACCTGGAACAGTCCGGAGACGGCGAGCAAGTCCCCAGGTCGCAGCCGGCTTCGGACAATTGACCGCACCCTATTATCTCTCGTCCGCCTCGTCATGATACCACGCCTTGTCCACGACGTGGTTATTCTCGAACCTTATGATGACGCGGGCGTAGGGCTTTTCGCGGGTAAAGGTCCACGTACCGTCGGTCCGGGCGTCCGGCTTGCCGAGTGTCTTTTGGACCTGCTCAGCGGGCTGCCCCATGTAGATGGTTTCATAGCGGGGACGGGTGAGCTTTTCCTGACAGCCCGCCGTGACGCCAGCCATCGCAAGCAGGCCGATCAAAGCTATTGTCCTGGTACGACGGACCATGATCGCCTCCGGGACCTTACTGGCCCGACACGAAGACCCGCTCCGCAAACAGACGCTCCGTGAACGGACTGTTGAATACCGTAACGAGCACGAACCGTCGGCCGACGGGGATTGCCTGGTCCCAGTGGAGCTTGAACTTATACGTGCGGGTAATGTTGTCCCAGTGGACAATGTTCTGCTCGGCGTCGGAAAGGGGAACTTTCCATACGGCGATGCGCCTGTCCTTGGGGTCGGGATTGTTGGGCCTGTAGGTGTAAAGCTCAAAGCGGAAGTCGCCGAACGCCTTGCTCGAGTCGCCGTAGTGGTCTATCGCCTCGACTCGGACCTCCACGCCCTTGACGCCGCCGGCCTCGTCGAACGTCCTCGTCCCGGTGAAGGGATGGATGCGGATATCCTTGGGCAGCAGCAAACTCACCGGGTAGGGGACAGGTTCGCCGTCGGCAGGTTGTACTTCCGATGGGGACGGTGTACCGTCGCAGCCGGGCGACAGCAGGATCGCGGCCAGCATCGCCGTGGGAACCACCCAGCGGGCGGCAGTTGATAGATTCACGTTCGGTCTCCCTGCGCCGCGGATTTGTTCTGCACGACAGCCGCGGTGGCGGGATTATAGACCCGCCGACAGCCGGGGGTCAAGCAACGCTGCCGGTATGCATTTGTTATGGCATTACCTCGCGTATGGGGTCCGTCACCACGGCCC
>JBKHJB010000035.1:0-15504 GCA_046538345.1 Phycisphaerae bacterium | reverse complement strand
TCCTTGCCCTCCCGCCCGTCGGCGCAGAACCACATCATCGCCAGGCCCGGCTCGCGGATGGGTCGGAAGTCCCACTCGATGCTGATGTCCGCGGGCATCTTCTGCGGGCACCAGAACAGGTAGTTGGCCGCCTGTCCCAGATCGGGGTCCATGGCGTTCTCCAGCCGCATCGCCTGCATGGGGAAGCTCGTCACCGGGTTGCCCTCGGCGATGAAGTCGGCCACGTCTTTCTCGCTCGCCAGCGGGTTCTCGTACACGATTTCGCCGGTCTGAAAAGAAGGCATCATTCGACTCCCAATATGCTCTTAACGGTTACTCGTTGTGGCGGCGCCTGCGCTCGGCCGCCACCTGCTCCCACGGAAGGACGCCGGCGCGATTGGCCCAGTCGTCGTAAAGTCGGCCCAGACGGGCGAACTCGTCGGGTTTGGCGTCGGAAAGGTCGTTCAGCTCGGTTCGGTCCTCTGTGATGTCGTAAAGCTCCCACCTGCCCAGCTCGTGGGCGCTTACCAGCTTCCATCGGCCGTCGCGGACGGCGCGATTGCCCTCATGCTCGAAGTATATGGGCTGATTGCGCGACCAGCTCTGCCCGGCCAGCAGAGCGGCAAAGCTTTCACCCTCGATGGGTGTGACATCGCGGCCTTTGAACTGACCAGGATAGTCCACCCCGCAGACGTCCAGTACCGTCGCGACGATATCTACAACGTGGTTCGGCTCGTGGACAATGCGTCCGCCCGAAACGCCCGGACCTTGCACTATCAGCGGCGTGGAGATGCCGCCCTCATGCACCCAGCTCTTGAACTTGCGGAAGGGCGAGTTGCTCGCGTTCGCCCAGGGCAGGTCGTAGCTCATGAACGTGTCGGCGTCGCCTGGTTCAAGGCCCGGGATGTTGCCGATTCGCACTTCCCGACCGTCCAGCGTGGTGGACAGCTCGTTCTCCTTACGACCGTTCTCGGCGAGGAACTCGGCGCTGCCGCCGTTGTCGGAGAGGAACATCACGTAGGTATCGTCGGAGACACCGAGTTCATCCAGCGTCGCGAGCAGCCGGCCGATGTTGCGGTCCATGCAGTCAATCTGCGCGGCATAGCAGGCCATGCGGGAATCTTCCCAGTCCCGCAGCTCCACCTGCTGCCAGGGCGGGGCGTCCTCGTCGCGCGGGGAAATGTCCCATTTGTCCGACAGGATGCCCATGCCCTTGAGCTGTTCGTGTCGGGCGGTGCGGACGGCGTCCCAGCCGTGGCGGTACTTTCCGCGGTAGCGCTCGATATCCTCGCGGTGTGCGTGCAAAGGCCAATGCGGGGCGTTGTAGCAGACGTGCAGGAAGAACGGTTCATCGCAGGCGACCGCAGGCTCTATCATCTCCACGGCCCGGTCGGTGTAAGCGTCGGTGGTGTAGAAACCGTCCTCCGGTTCGATGAAGTCATGTCCCCTCATCAGCGGCGAGGGGTTGAAGTAGTTTCCGCCGCCGGGGATTCCGTACCAGTCATCGAACCCGCGATCCACCGGCAGCGGCTTGGACGGGTCGCCGGGACGCCATTCGGGTCCAGGTATCCTCGGCCAATGCCCGCCGACGTGCCACTTTCCGGTCATCAGCGTGCGATAGCCCGACTCGCCCAGAAGCTCCGCAACGGTGACGCAGCGGTCGTTGAGAAACCCGCGATAGCCCGGAAGCCCGATGTCCTGAACCATGTGACCCACACCGGCTTGGTGGGGGTAAAGCCCGGTGAGGATGCTCGCGCGGGTCGGGCAGCACCGCCCGCAGTTATAGGTCTGGGTAAAGCGGACACCGGCGGTCGCCAGCCGGTCGATGTTCGGCGTGGAAATCTCCGAGCCGTAGCAACCGATGTCGGAGTAGCCCATATCGTCGCAGAGAATCAGAACAACATTCGGACGCCGGGACGTTTGGTTCTCGGCCATCGAATTGTCCGGCTCCTCTCTGGTGCGTGGAACGTTTTTGGAGGTCAAGACCAGATAAAACCTACGACGGCAATTCTTCCGCGTCAAGGTATTGTGGGTCCGTTCCCCCGGCGCTGTGCGACGGCGTTGTTTCGCGCAAAGGCACTTTCGCAGCGCGGGGGCGGCTGCTATCATCACCCCGTTCGACACGTCACTGCCGGGAAGGGCAAACAGTCATGATTCATATCGTACGCGTGCTTTTCATTCTGGTGGTGCTGGGCATAACGGTTCCCCTGGCGATGCAGGAGCCGATCGCCGAACGGGGCTTCTGGTTCATATCGCTATACGTTCTGATACCGGTGCTTCTTGCGGCCGGGGCGGTGATGGCGGATATGTTCTGGCGCCGCAAACGCCTGCATGTGCTCAGTGGACTTTTCGTGGGAATCCTGGCGGGGCTGGTGTTCGCCTTCATCCTGTCGCTGGTGGTGGACCTTGTGGCTATGATGTACCCGTCCCCGCCGGAGGTGGAAGCACCGGCGGAGGTCACCGAGCCGGTGCCGACGGATTATCCCCGGGAAGGGATGACGTTCGAGCAGGCGATGGATGAGTACAGGCGGCAGATGAAGCAGCAGGAGCAACGTCTGCCCGCCTATCGGGCATACGTCCGCTACACGAGCACGGTGAGCTTGATAAAGTGGGTGCTGGGGGCGGCTGCTGTGTTCCTGTGCGTGACGATCGTGCTTCAGACGAAGGACGATTTTCGCTTCGTCATCCCCTACGTGGAGTTCCAGAGGCAGTCCAAGGGACCGCGGCAGCTCCTGCTGGATACTTCGGTGATAGTGGATGGACGGATAGCCGACATCGCTGAGACGCGCATCATCGAAAGCGAGCTGGTGGTGCCCCGGTTCATACTCGCCGAACTCCAGGCAATAGCCGACAGTGACGACAAGCTTCGTCGCAACCGCGGTCGCCGGGGGCTGGATGTGCTCAACCGTCTGCAGAATTCCGACAAGGTTGAAATCAGGATCATCGACCCGCACGTATCGACCGTCGAGCAAGCCGGCGCCGTGGACGCCAAACTGGTCGCACTGGCCGAGCACCTCAACGCCCGCGTCGTGACCAACGACTACAATCTCAACAAAATCGCCCAGCTTCGCGGCGTGGACGTAATCAATATCAACGACCTTGCGAATGCCATCAAGCCGGTGGTCCTGCCGGGCGAAAAGCTCTCGGTGCGTATCATTCGCCCCGGCGAGGAAGCGGGGCAGGGCGTGGGCTATCTTGACGACGGTACGATGATCGTCGCCGAGCAGGCGCGCGATTACGTCGGCAAGGAGGTCACCATCGTCGTGACCAGCGCTCTGCAGACCTCGGCCGGCCGTATGATATTCGGTCGGAGCGAAGGCGCCGCCGGCGGACAGTCTTCGGGCAACGGAAGGAACGGTCGCGGGGGAAGATAGAGGCCGGCGGGCGTCGCGGGAGTAAAGGTTCGAGCCGGTTTTCCTTGGCGCAGCCGGCAATGTGCGTAATGTATCAGGACGATAAGAGAATGGTTCTGCCCGTCTAGGTGGCGAATGCGCCGCCGGCGGTTGATCGTTCGCTCAAAGCAGCTGAAGGAACCACGCCCGAAATTACGATGCCCGAACCGGGTGAATTGTCACCGAAAACGGAGCCGACAGATGGCCGAAACCATTGAATCCTTCGTTCAGAAGCTTCAGCAGGACGGCGTTGAAGCGGGACAGGCAGAGGCCGAGAAGATTCGCGCCGAGGCGCGGGATGAGGCCGATCGCATCGTCGCCGACGCCACAAGTCGTGCCGAGAGCATCGTCGAGCAAGCCAATCAGCAGGCCGAGGACCGGAGGCGCAAGACCGAGACCGAGCTGGCTTTGGCCGCCCGGGACAGTGTGCACCGTCTGCGGGAGGCGCTGAACAGGGGGATGAAAGCGGTGGTCGCCCGTGGTGTGGGGCAAAAGCTCTCCGATGTGGAGTTTCTCGGCGAAGTGCTCCACGAGTTGATAGTCATGTATGCCCAGTCGGACATCGATCGCAAGGAGGGCATCGAGATCAACCTGCCGCCGGAGACCCGCGACAAGCTGGTCCAGTGGGCTCTTAATGAGATCGGACAGGATGCCCTGGACGCGATGCACATCGGCGTAGACCTCAAGGGCAAGCTCAAGACCGTGGGCTTCGAGTACACCGTCTCCGGCGGGACCGTGGAGGTAACCCGCGAGAGCGTGGTGGAGACGCTGGCGGAGATGATAAGCCCCGAGCTTCAGCGGCTCCTCGCCGAGGCGGTGGGTGGAGAGTTCCAGGCGAAGCTGGCGGCCGAGCAGAAGTCCCACACCGAACAGCGTCAACAGCAGGAGCAGCAGGACCGCGGTAAGGGCGAATCGGAGGGCGTAGACGATTCGTTGTCCTCTCAGCAGTCCGACGAGCAGTCAAAGGGCGATCAGGACTAGCCGATGGGTGGAGATAACTTCTATCTGCTCTCGTCGCTTCCGGCGCTGAACCGTCTGGGCGACACGCCGCCGTTGACCGAGGCGGGGCTGCTGGAGAAGGTTTCCGGCTCCCCCGGTCCGCGTCGGCTCATCGAGACGCTCATGCTCAGCGACGACCTGCTGCAGCGCGAGGCGATGCTCTCCGGCGAGCTGGAGGAGGTTTCGCCCGCGGTGCTCTCGGCCGCGCAGGCGCGCAACGACGAGCCGTTGCCGGATTACCTTACGCCACAGGAGCAGGCCGAAGGCGAATCGCCCCGCGCCGCCACCGACGCACTGTGGGATCGCTATTTCCGCTGGGCGGCCGAGGTAGCCAACCGGGAGGGAAGCCGATTCCTCCTGGATTGGGTGGGCTACGAGGTGGCCCTTCGCAACGCACTGGCCGGCGAGCGAGCGAGAGCATTGGGGCTGGAACCGGGTCCGTACATGGTCGCGCGAGACCTGGCCGACGAAACGGTCGATCTGGACGAGGCGATATCGCAGTTTTCATCGGCGGAGAACCCGCTGGCGGCGATGAAGGCGCTGGACGAGGCCCGCTGGGCCTGGCTTAACGAGAACGAACCGTACTACAGCTTCGCGGACGACGAGCTGGCGGCATATGCGGCCAAGCTCATGCTGATGTATCGCTGGCACCGGCTCAGTGGCGACAGCGACGCACCGGCTTCCCGCGTCCGCGCCGGAACCGCCGATACAGACACCGGAGCTACCCCGTGAGTGAGAACGTAAAAGGACGGATTGTCACCATCCGCGGAAACATGGTCACCGCCGCTACCGACCAACGCGTGGTGCAGAACTCCATCGGGTTCTGTCAACGTGAAGATGGCGCCAAACTGCTCAGCGAGGTCATCCGCGTCAGAGGGACCCACGCGGATCTTCAGGTCTTCGAGGAGACCCGCGGTCTGAAGGTCGGCGACGTGGTGGATTTCCAGCCGGATATGCTCTCCGCAACGCTCGGACCGGGCCTGCTGGGCCAGGTGTACGACGGGCTTCAGAACCCCCTGCCACGCCTCGCCGAGAAGGTTGGCTACTTCCTCGAGGCCGGCAACTATATGGACGCCCTCGATGCCGAAAAGAAATGGGCGTTTACCCCCAAGGCCTCCGAAGGCGACGAGCTGGCCGCCGGTGACGTGCTGGGGACCGTCCCGGAGGGCATCTTCGAGCACCGCATCATGGTGCCGCTGAGCTGGGACGGTACGTTCAAGGTCTCCAGCGTCGCCTCCGAAGGCGAGATGCCCGTGACCGACGAGGTGGCCAAGCTCACGGACCCGGACGGTAACGAGCGGTCCGTGACGATGCAGCAGACCTGGCCGGTGAAGATTCCCCTCGGTCGCTACCGCAAAAGAATGTTACCCACCGAGCCGCTTGTCAGCCGTGTGCGGATCGTCGATTCGCTGTTCCCCGTCGCCCTGGGTGGGACCTACTGCATTCCGGGCCCCTTCGGTGCGGGCAAGACCGTGCTTCAGCAGATCGTCGCGCGGCACGCGGAGATCGACATCGTGGTGGTCGTCGCCTGCGGTGAGCGCGCCGGCGAGGTCGTGGAGGTCATCAGCGAGTTCCCCGAGCTGGAGGACCCCCGCACGGGCAAGTCGCTGATGGAGCGGACGGTTATCATCTGCAACACATCGGCCATGCCGGTCTCGGCCCGCGAGGCGTCGGTTTACATGGGCGTGACGCTGGGCGAATACTACCGCCAGATGGGCCTGAACGTACTGGTCCTGGCGGACTCCACCAGTCGCTGGGCACAGGCGCTGCGTGAGATATCGGGGCGGCTGGAGGAGATCCCCGGCGAGGAGGCCTACCCGGCGTACCTGGAAAGCCGCATCGCGGACTTCTACGAGCGTGCGGGCGTGGTGGAACTGCCCGACGGAAATAAGGCGTCGGTGACCATCGGTGGTTCGGTAAGCCCCGCGGGCGGAAGCTTCGAGGAGCCGGTCACCCAGAGTACGCTTAAGGTCGTGGGCGCGTTTCTGGGGCTAAGTCGAGATCGCGCCGAGGCGCGCCGCTATCCCGCCATCGACCCGCTGGAGTCCTGGAGCCGGTACACCGGAATCATCGAGGCCGAGAAAGTCAACCGCGTCCGTGAGCTTCTGCGACGCGGCAACGAGGTCCGCCAGATGATGACCGTCGTCGGCGAGGAGGGCACACCGCTGGAGGACTTCGAAGAGATGCTCAAGAGCGAGCTTTTCGACAGTTGCTATCTCCAGCAGAACGCCTTCAACGAAGTGGACGCCGCCACCACCCGCGAGCGCCAGCAGCACGTGTTCGCGAAGGTGATCGAGGTCCTGGAAACGGACTTCACTTTCGAAAGCAAGGACCAGGCACGGGACGAGATGTTCGAGGTCCGCGACCTGCTTATCAACTGGAACTATGCGGCCTGGGACAGCGACGAATTCAAGAAGATCGAGCAGCAGATAGACGACTTCCTGCAACGCCATGCCTCCGACGGCGAGAAGCAGACGGACGAGGACGGCAAAGAGGATGAGGAATCGGCTCAGCCGCAGGAAGCCGGCGCAAAGGACGACGACGAGTCGAGCTGATTTGAGACACGCGACATAAGGCGACGTACGCGGCGTTGCCATAAAGGACGCAGAGCAAGACAGGGAGAGTTTTCAGTGAATCTCTGTTGCTCTGTCACTCTGTGTCGCACAGCGCGTCGTGACGGATGAGTTAACATCGCGGTGCAAGCTCCCCAGTGAGCGAACCGAGGTCGGAGAATGCGAAAGTACTATAACCAGATAACACGGATCGCCGGCAACGTGGTGACGGTCACAGCCGGTGGTGTGGGCTACGACGAGCTTGCGGTCGTGGAGACCGAGCGAGGTCCGTCGCTGGCGCAGGTCATCAGCTTGGACGAGGACCAGGTTTCGTTGCAGGTCTTCGCTGGCACGCGCGGGGTCTCGACGGGCGATAAGATTCGCTTCCTCGGGCGTCCCATGCGGGTGCCGTTCAGCGACGATCTTCTGGGTCGGGTCTTCGACGGTTCAGCCCGCCCGCGCGACGACAGGCCCGAGGTGGAGGCCGAGGAGGTCGATATCGGCTCGCCTCCGGTCAACCCGGTTCGCCGTCGTCGTCCGGACAGGATGATCGAGACGCGCATTCCCATGATCGACATCTTCAACTCGCTCGTGGAGTCGCAGAAGCTGCCGATCTTCTCCATTCCCGGCGAGCCGTACAACGAGCTGCTGGCGCGGGTGGGCCTGCAGGCCGAGGCCGACGTCATCATCCTTGGCGGCATGGGACTGAGGCACGACGACTACCTGAAGTTCCGCAACACCTTCGAGGAAGGCGGCGTGCTGGGCAGGAGCATCATGTTCATTCACACCGCCGCCGACCCGGTGGTGGAGTGTCTGATGGTTCCGGACCTATGCCTGGCCGCCGGCGAGCAGTTCGCGTTGGCCGGCAAGCGGGTGCTGGTGCTGCTGACGAATATGACCTCCTTCGCCGACGCGCTGAAGGAAATCGCCATCACCATGGAGCAGGTTCCGTCCAACCGCGGCTATCCGGGCGACCTGTACACGCAGTTGGCGCGCCGGTACGAAAAGGCCGTTGACCTCGACGAGGCCGGCTCCATGACCGTGCTGGCATGCGTGACCATGCCCGGCGACGACGTGACCCACCCGGTCCCGGACAACACCGGATACATCACCGAAGGTCAGTTTTACCTGCGCAACCAGTGGATCGAGCCGTTCGGCTCGCTTTCGCGTCTGAAACAGCAGGTCAACGGCGACACGCGCGACGACCACCGCGCGATCATGAACGCCTGCATTCAGCTCTACGCCCAGTGCCGCGAAAGCCGCGAGAAGCGCGACATGGGCTTCGAGATGTCCGCCTGGGACAGAAAGCTGCTGAAATACGGCGATCTTTTCGAGGACCGCATCATGGACCTCAACGTGGACATCCCTCTGTTCGAGGGCCTCGACCGCTGCTGGGACGTATTGGCCGAGTGCTTCGAGCCGCGCGAGACAGGAATCCGCCGCGCGATTATCGACAACCACTGGCCGAAGGAAACCGAGGACGTTCAGGACGAGTCGGACGAGACGCAGAAAACGGAAGCTGCGACTGCATAAGGACAGTCTGTTGAGGATTGCGGATTGAGGATTGCGGATTAACAGCGGCGCTCGTTGCTGAGTGTGCGTATCCGTAATCGGCTGGGAGCGAGCTTTGACGCCCGAACAGATGCAACAAAGGACCAGACAGTTCGCCCTGCGGGCTTTGCGGCTGGGGTCTTCGCTTCGGCCCGGGCGCGTCGGCGACGCAATCGGACGGCAACTCGTGCGTTCGGGCACGAGCGTCGGAGCGAACTATCGCGCCGCATGTCGGGCAAGATCAACGGCCGACTTTGTGGCCAAGCTGGGAATCGTGGAAGAGGAACTGGACGAATCACTGTACTGGATGGAGCTGATTCTGGACGCCGGCATCATGGCTGAGAATAAGCTCTCTGCCCTGATGGATGAATGTCGCGAATTGCTTGCAGTAGTTGTTGCTTCGATAAACACGGCCCGGAAGGGTCCGCGTAAGCGCAAGATGCCCGCGGAGCGAGAATGACGAATCCGCCCCGAAGGGACGTCCTGCGGACGCAATCCGCAATCCGAAATTCGCAATTGATTAATGGCTGAGAAGAAGATCAGACTGACTCGCCCCGAGCTTCGCCGTCAGCGGGAGATGCTGCGGCGGTTCGAGCGATATCTGCCCATGCTGAAGCTCAAGCAGCAGCAGCTTCAACTTACCATGCGCAAGTTGGCTCGGAAGCGCAACGAGGTGGCCTCCGCCAGGGACGAGGAGCGGGAGAAGTTCGCCGCCTACGAGAACATTCTGGCCGATGTGGCGGGCGTGAACGTCGAGAAGCTCGCCGAGCCGGAGGAAGTGCACACGGAAATCGACAACGTCGCCGGTCTGGAGCTGCCGCGGCTGGAGGGCATCAGCTTCCCCGACGCCGACTACAGCTTGTTCGCTACGCCGGCGTGGGTGGACAAGGCGCTGCTGGATTTGCGGGGCGTGAACCGCTTACAAGCCGAGCTGGACGTGCTCGATAAGCGTTACGAACTGCTTCAGCGCGAACTGACGAAGGTCATCCAGCGGGTGAATCTCTTTGAGAAGGTCATGATCCCGCAGTGCCGCGAGAACATCCGGCGCATACGCATCAAGCTGGACGACGAGCAGACAGCCGGCGTCGCACGCGCCAAAATCGCCAAGGAAAAGCTCGCCGAGACCGAGATGCCCGAGCGCGGCGGCCAACAGGCGGTCATCGAACAGGAGGAAGGCGGCGAATGATCGCACCGATGCTCAAATGCTATTGCGTCTGCCGGCGTGGCGACCGCGAGCGTATGCTCGGGGCGCTGCGTGAGCTGGGCGTGGTGCACGTTCAGCCGGTGGACCCGGCCCGCGCGGTGGCCGACGAGCAGGTGACGCTGGCCGTCTCGCGCCTGGACCGGGCGCGGCAGATACTTGCCGACCTTCAGCCGAAAGGTCCCTATCCGGACACGTCGCCCGTCGATGCCGCTGAGGAGGTACTGGGCATTCAGCGAGCGGCCGCCGAGCGCAGGAGCCGCCTGAACGCACTCTACCGCGAGATGCAGACTCTCGAGATGTGGGGCGATGTCCGCCTGGAGCAGTTCGAACGGCTGCGGGAGGCGGGCGTTCGACTGAGCTTCTATTCCGTACCGGCCGAGCAGGTCTCGCAGGTTGGCGGGGAATGTGTGTATCAATTGCGGGATTTGCCCGCCAAGCGCGTGTTGGTGGCGGTTGCCTCGCGTGGCGAGCCCGAGCCGGAACTGCCGGAAGACGCCGTTGAGCTACAGTTGCCCGCTCGCGATCGCCCGAGCGTACGCGCGGAAGCCGCCGAAATAGAGCAACAGCAGAAAGACGATACGGAACGGCTGCACGCACTGGCGCATCTGGTCGGTGAGATGCACAAGCAGCGGGAAAAGCTTGCCGAACGGGTCCGTTGGCAGACTGTCCAGCGCAGCGGCGTCGAGGCCGAGTCGCTCTACGCCGTCGGCGGGTGGGTCCCCGCGGAAAATGCCGATACTCTCGCCGACGGTCTTTCCGAGCGCGGCGTGGATGCGGGCGTTCAGACGTTCGACCCGCCGGAGGACGAACAGCCGCCGACGCTGATAAAGTATCCCCGCTGGGCGAGACCCATGAAGGGGCTTTTCGACATGCTCGGGACGCTTCCGGGCTATCGGGAGATGGACCTGTCGGGCTTCTTCATGATCGCACTGCCGCTGTTCGCGGGCATACTCATAGGCGACGCCGGGTACGGGCTGTTGTTCATCGCCCTGGGGTTGGCGTTCTACAAGCGCATATCGGCGGCCGCCGGCGGTGAAAAGGCCCAACTGGTCCTTTCTGTTGGAGCTTGCGCTCTTATCTGGGGCGTCCTGTCGGCCAACTATTTCGGCCTTTCGCCGGCTTCGCTTGCTTCGGCGGGCGGATACGAAACCGAGGTCGCCGGAGAAGTCCAGCCGGACTACGATGCGCTGTTCGCCGCCGACGACGCCTGGGGAACGGTCGCTCGGACCATCTCCGCGCCGGCGCTGTTATGGCGGCAGGACGAGGAGGAAGGGCTGTTCCTGCTGATGAAGATCGCATTCATCATCGGCGGGGTGCACCTGGCGTTGGCGCACGTGCGGAGGGTAATCTTCCTGGCGCCGGATGCTCGCATGTTCGCGGACATGGGCTGGTGCATAGTGGTGGTGGCAATGCTGCTGGTGGTCTGGAACATGGTCTTCGGTGACGTCGCCGATACGCCACAGGCCGTCTGGTGGGCTTTGCTCGCCGGGCTGGTTCTGGCGTCGCTGTTCGGCCGACCTCATAGAAATCCGCTGATTCGCGTGCTTGGCGGGTTCGCGGCGTCGCTGCTTCCGCTGATAAACACCTTCGGCGACACCATCAGCTACATCCGTCTGATGGCCGTCGGGGTGGCGACGTATTTCATCGCGCTTGCGTTCAACGGGATGGCCGCCCAGCTCGCGGGCGCCGCCACCTGGTTCGCCGCGGCGCCGGTGCTGGTTTTCGGGCACGGGCTTAACATCGCTATGGTAATCATCGCAATCTTCGCTCACGGCGTCCGGCTGAACATGCTGGAGTTCTCCAGCCACGTCGGCGTCGAGTGGGCGGGCTATCCGTACGAACCATTCGCCGGACAACAGACGAAGGAGAGTTGATAATGGAAACGTTCTTCGGGCAGACGGCACTGGGCCTTGTCCTCGGTTTGGGTGCATTGGGAAGCGCTCTTGGCATAGGAGCGGCGGGGCGTTCCGCCGCCGGCGCCTGGGCCAAGCAGGCAAAGGCCGGTGAGCGGTTGAGCTTCACCTACATGGTCCTGCTTGGCATGCCGCTTACCCAGACCATCTACGCGTTCATTCTCATGTACGTCGGACTCAGCGGGCTGGTCCTGGACGCGCAATCCGTAGCTCAGTACGGAGGCGTGCTTCTGGGTGTGGGCCTGGCCGGCGGACTGGCGGAAATGTTCAGCGCCTGGATGCAGGGACTCATCGGTTCATCAGCCATCCGCGCCCTGTCCGAGGGCGAGGGCAAGGGCTTCGTGTTCATGATTATCGCCATGGGCATCGCCGAGACCGTCGGCGTGTTCGGCTTCGTGTTCCTGTACCTGCAGCTCACGGCACTGTAAAGACACAGGTTGAATGTTGCGAGTGCAGATATGAAAAGGCCTCTCGGTTCCGTCTCGTCGGGGCCGAGGGGCTTTTCCGTCGGGCAGGATTACTGCGAGGGAAGCGTCGGCTCAGGCCGACGTCGCTTTTCCAGGAAGAATCGCATCGCCACTTCGGGGCGCCTCTCGTGTCCGGCCCCGGGCAGAACGTCGGTCTCCACCCGAAAGTCGTTGGCCCGGAGATACTCAACCGCCTGCTTGGACTGCGCTACGATCGCGCTGGGGTCGTTCTGCCCGTAGTAGACCATGATATGGATGTCGGTTGCTTCCGACGGGTACCACCCGTGGAGGTTATGCCGGCTGAAATTGCAGTTACGCGCCACCACGCAGTTGAACAGCTCCGGATGGCGCAAACCGATCCAGTAGGTGGGAAAGCCCCCGCCGGAGAAGCCGGTAATCATCATGTTGGCCCGGTCGAGGTTGTAGCGGTAGGCGAGTTGCGAGATGACGCTCAGGATCAGCCGCTCGTTGGTCAGCATGGCCACGATGGGACCATCGCCGATAAGCCCGTCCGTCCCGACAAGCTCCGGCGCGACCACTATGCAGCCGTTATCCTCGGCGAGCATCTTCCACTCGCGGATGTGATGCTCGGCCACGTCGAACGGCGGCGTACCATGGCAGGAGACAATCAGCGGCGCGGGCTTGTCGTGGCGGTAGGTGCTGGGCACGTACAGCCAGTATCCCCTGCCGGTGACAGGGTCCATCTCCAGCCGCTCGCGTACGGGGGTGTTCTGGGGCTGGGTGACGGCGCAGCCGGTAAGAAGCGCCGTCAGCACGCCGACGGACAGGACGGTGTGTTTCCACGATATGCTTCTGCCTTCCCGCATTGACGGACAACAGGATAGCTGTTTGTGCCCACTTAGCCAAGTCGTTGTGTGCAGTGGCTTCGAGGACGGTTGTCCGCCGGGTATCGCCCGGCACAAACCGTGTGCTCACGCGTGGAGCCCGTGGCGACGCACGGGGCTTACTCGATGTCAGGTGGACTGCTATGTGCACAGCGTGTACCCGCAGTTCGGGCAGCGCGCGCAGGACGGCTCGGCGGGGATTTCCCGGCGGCACTGTGGGCAGACGCGTCCTGCTCGGCCGCCTTCCGTAGCCATCGGCTGACCCGCCCGGCAACCGTCGCGATACACCGTCACCCCCTTGCAGCCCAGGTCGTACGCCGCCTGGTACACCTCGGCCACGTCGTCAACCGTGGCGTGGTTGGGCATGTTGATGGTCTTGGAGATGGCGCCGTCGATGTATTCCTGAAACGCCGCCTGCATGCGAACGTGCCATATAGGGGCGATGTCGTGCGCGGTGACGAACAACTGCTTGGTCCGCTCGTCCACGTCCGACTGGTCGGAGAGTTTCTCACCGGTGGCCAGGCGACCGGCGAGTTGTTCCGACCAGAAGCCCGCTTTCTCGGCGTGCCTGCGGAACGGACCGTTGACATCCAGCAGTTTTCTTCCGTCCAGCACGTGGCGGTAGAACGCCAGGGCGTAAGCGGGCTCTACGCCGCCGGTGCAGCCGGCGATTATGCTCAGCGTCCCCGTGGGCGCCACGCACGTAACGGCTGCATTGCGCATGGGGCGATTGTGCTCAGTTTTCCAGTGGCTGCCGTCATAGTTGGGGAAGCTGCCCCGCTCGTTCGCCAGTTGCTCGCCGGCGGCGAAGGCGTTCTCGGTCAGCAGCTCTGCGATGCGTCGGCCGAACTGCAGCCCCTCATCACTGTCGTAGCGAATGCCCAGCTCGAACATTGCGTCGGCAAGGCCCATTACGCCCAGTCCGATCTTCCGGTTGCCGGTGCAGATGGACTCGATTTCCGGAATGATGAAGTCGTTGACGTCGATGACGTCGTCGAGGAACCGCACCGCCTGGCGGACTGTGTCGGCAAACGCCTGCTCGTCCAGTCGGCCTTCGCGGATAAACTTCGCAACGTCTATGGAGCCGAGATTGCACGCCTCGTAGTCCAGCAGGGGCTGCTCGCCGCAGGGATTGGTCGCCTCGATGCGCCCGATGTCGGGCGTGGGATTGTCGGCATTGACTCGGTCGATGTAGCAGACCCCCGGCTCACCGGTATCCCAGGCGCCGGAGATTATCATCCGCCACACGTCGCCGAGCGTGTGCACGTCGGTTTGCGGCGAGTCCGTCGCTTCGGGCAGGTCTCGCAGTGAATAGCCGGCGACGTCCAGTTCCTTTGGCAGGTGGTAGCGACCGCCGGTGCGCGGGTTGACGACCACGTGCGGCGCGTCGGGGTCGCGTCTCAAAGCTTCCATGAACTCGTCGGGGACCTTCACGGAGATGTTGAAGTTCTCAAACGCCGACAAGTCGCTCTTGGCGGTGATGAATTTCAGTATGTCCGGGTGCGAGACGGACATCATGCCCATGTTCGCGCCGCGCCGGAACGCGCCCTGCTGGATGGCTCGGGTGGCTTCGGCGAAGACGCGCCAGAAGCTTATAGGCCCCGAAGTCCTTCCGCCGGAGCCGGCGATGTAGTCGCCCGTCGGACGCAGGCGATCGAAGCTGAAGCCCGTCCCCCCGCCGGCCTTTTGAATCTGGGCGGTGTGTTTGACCGACTCGAAGATCCCTTCCACGCTGTCATCGACCGGCAGAACGAAGCACGCGCTGAGAACGCCCAGTGAACGCCCGGCGTTCATGAGCGTGGGACTGTTGGGCAGGAATATCCCCCGCGACATAAGCTTATAAAACGTCTCGGTCGCGGCTTCCGTGTCGCCGTCGTATCGCGACTCGGCCCCGGCCACATGGCGCGCCACGCGGCGGAACATCTGCTCGGGGGTTTCGGTAACTTCGCCGCGCTCGTTCTTGATGAGATAGCGCGCCCGCAGTGTTTCCAGTGCGTTTTCAGACAGTGTGGGTGGTCCCGTTCTCGCCATCGAAACCGTTCCTTTCGGAGAGTTGTCATGACTCGACAGAGACATTATTGCCTGCCGAGGAGGCCTGCTCAAGACACACTCGCGGTAACAGATGTATTATTGTTGAACTGTAAAAGCGTGTTCCCGCGCCGCGCCGGCGTAAATCCCGCGCGGAATTGCTTAACTCGGCGCGCAAAAAGTGTCGAGAAAATTTGCAACAGCCCTTGCATATTTGTGCGCAAGGTGTTTGATGTTGAGCATAAGGTTGCTCTTCGCTGATGGCTTCACAGAAAAAACAAGGAAGGAGGTGAGAGCACATGGCGAAGAAGAAGAAATCCAGCAGCAAGAAGAAGAGCACGAGGAAGAAGTCGAGCGCGAAGAAGAAGTCCACGGGGAAGAAGAAGTCGACGCGCAAGCGCAAGTCAACGGCCAAGAAGTCTTCGCGGAAGAAGAAATCCACTGCGAAGCGTAAACCCACGGCCAAGAAGAAGAGCACGCGCAAGCGCAAATCGACGGGCAAGAAGTCTTCCCGGAAGAAAAGCTCGACGAAGAAGAAGAGCTCTCGCAAGAAGAGCTCCAGCAAGAAGAAGTC
>JBKHJB010000034.1:0-15534 GCA_046538345.1 Phycisphaerae bacterium | reverse complement strand
TCGACGGCCCGGTGGTCCTCCCGCCAGCGCGGGCGGGCAAGCTCCATCTCGCCTACGCACCTGTGCCCGTAGAGGCGGATAAACTCGTCCATCGCCGCGTTGCCGCGGGCGACGTCGTAAAGCATGCAATCCTGCTGGAAGGTCGTATCTCCCGGCAGCGCGCGGGTAAGCGCCGAGACCAGTTCCCGCCCGGCCGAGACACCCATAAGCTGCACCAGCCGTTTCTCCAGGCGGTCGCGCGCCAAGCCGCCGAAAAACCCCGGCAGCAACGACTCCGCCGCGAAGCGGTGCATCACCTCCACGACACGGCCGTCCAGCGCGTCCAGCACTTCCGCGTCGGAAAGCTTATCAAGCCGCCGCCGGCACTCGCTGCTTACGTATTCGCTGAATCGCCTTGCCTCGGCGTCGAACCGCTCCGCAGCCATTGGCCGAAGCCGCTTTGTGCGCCTTGCCACCCGGACCATACTCGCCAGCGTAGCCGGCAGCTTCACGAGGAACCGCGCATCGGCGCGCGACGGGTCGAACTCCCGCGGCGGTCCTCCCAGCAGTGAGGGGTCTTCACGCAGCGAATCGGTGTCGTACGTCAGCGGCATCGCCTCGAAGAAAAGCTCCGCCTGTCTTTCCGGGTCGCTGTAAATCCGCCCCCCGACAAGCTCCAGAAAGCCGTTCCGCTCGACACGCTCGCTGCAACGGTAGCCCAGCTCGGAGTACATCCGTCCGAAGCCACCTGCCCCGCTCATGAACGATCGGACTATGCTCCATGTCATCGGAGTCGGGTGGCGGAGCGTCTCGTCGAGATTGTGCAGGACCCAGACCTTCCGCTCAGCGTCGCTCACCGCCGATAGTCGTCGGATTTCCTCGCCCCGAAGCGGCTCTACGGCGCGGGCGACCTCCAGCCCGCGGATGGGCCGGGCCTGCAGAAGCGCGAACCGCCCGTCGGCCCAGCCCCATTCGATGTCCATAGCCCGGCCGTAATGGTGCTCCACCCGCAACGACAGCTCGTGCAGCTCCGCAATCTGTTCGCCCGACAGACAGGGCGAATCGCCGTCGCTTTGGACCGCGGACGCGCCCAGCGGCGCGACGAACGCCTGCTTGTGCCCGGTCCGGCAGGTGAACTGCCTGGGGTCCTCGCGGTCCACCATATACCGGTCGGGCGTAATGTCGCCGGAGACAATCGACTCGCCCAGTCCGTACCCTGCCTCTATGACCATGTGCCTCTCGTCCCGGCCGGTCGGCTCGACGGTGAACACGATGCCGCTGACCTGGCTGGGGAACATCTCCTGGACGTTGACGGCCGTGCCGGCAAGGCCCGTTATATTGTGCCGACGGCGATAGGCGACCGCACGCCCGCTGTTCCAGCTATCCAGCACCGCCTGCACGCATTCGAGGAGCACATCCCACGGCCGAGTGGGAAACGCCCTGCCGGTATGCTCGCGGTAGATGTCCAGCAACTTCATAGCCCGCTCGCGGCCGGGTTTCTGCTCATCCTTTGTGTCAAAAACCGATTCGTCCAGCCCGCGGGCGGTGGTGGCGAACGAACGGACGAATTGCTCGTAGAGCCGCCAGAACTGCTCCGTGTCGCCCACCTTCTCGGCCAATTCCGGCGTCAGCCCGCAATTCAGGAGAGTGTCCATCATCCCCGGCATGCTCCGGGCCGCCCCGGAACGGACGCTTACCAGCAACGGCTTCGCTCCGCTGCCCAATTTCCGCCCGGTTCGGTTCTCCAGCCGCGAGAGGTGCTCACGGATTTCCTCGTCCAGCCCGTCGGGGCGATGTCCTCCGGCGTCGTGGTACTCTCGGCACACCTCTGTGGTGATGGTAAAGCCGGGCGGCACGTGCAGCCCGGCGAGCGTCATCTCCTTCAGCGAAGCACCCTTGCCGCCCAGAAGTCCCCGGACATCCGCGCCGGCGGGCAGCGGCTCGTCGAAGGCGTATATGCGGCGTGTTCCGCTCATCGCCCGCCCCCCGCCGTCACCACGCCCCAGCCGGTCCGCGGCATGTACACCCGCGAGTTATACAGGACCATCCCGCCCGAAGGTTCGCCCAGCCAGCTCACGTCCAGCCATTCGCTCGGCTCGTCGTCGCCGTCGATCTCCCAGAGCAGCAACCGGTCTGTCCCGTGGAACAACACGCGCCCGCGAGCGACCATCGGTGTGGTTCCGGGCTTCGCGCCCTCGATTCGGTGCAGAACGCTCCCGTCATCCAGATTCACGACGACCAGCTCGCCGGCCTCGTTGACATGGACAATCTCGTTGGATGTGACGGCTACGTCGGCGGTCGCCGGCCCGCCATCGAGAGACCATCCCTCGAGCATTTCACCGTCCACCAGTGATCGGGCTTCCAGTCCCGCCGTAGTCGGTACGTAAACAGTCCTTTCTCTGATAGCCGCCGTGCCGACAGGCCGACCGGACAGCTCGCGCCGCCACAACACCCGTCCGCTCTTGCGGTCAACCGCCACGAGCCGCTGCTCGTCGGTAGCGGCAAGCAGCATCGCGCCGCGGGCCGTCGGCGGGACAGCCAATTCGCCCACATCGCTTCGCCACACGATTTCGCCATCGGCGTTTAGCATCGCCAGCGAGCCGGGTGCATCCTGTACGAACACCTCACCGCGTGTCGCGACGAACAGGCCCGGGGCGTCGTCGGCGATTGGCAGCGTCCAAAGCCCCTCGCCGCTGTCGATGTCCGTGCAGTGCAGATGCCTGTCGGTTTCGCCGGGCTTTCCGTCGACCAGCAGCACTTCCGCGTCCCTTACGGCCGGGCTGAGATGCACGCCATTGCTCGTGGCATAGAACCATTCCGCCTCGGTTGCCGCGCCCTGTTCGCCGTCCAGCGGCACGGCGGCCAGGCCGCTCCTCTCCCCGGAAAGCGGAACGAACAGCCGATCCAGCAGCGCAGCGGGCGTGCCGGACGTCGTGTCACCGTCGCCGGCAAGCTCCGGGGGATAGTTCCAGAGGAACTCACCGATCGCAGGCAAAGGCGAGCCGTCCGGGTTGCCGGCTGAGCCGGGCCCGCCCCCGCGGCCGGGCCAAAGCGGCGCCTGCTGTTCGTCGGCGACCTCACCGACGCTCAACAGCCCGTCATCCTGCGTACCGACGTAAACCTGCCCACGAGCCACGGCCGGTGAGCTTATGAACAGTGGCTCGGTACCCAGCGACTCCTGCGCGACCCGTCGGCCGTCGACCCGGTCGAGTATGAACAGCGAACCGGTGGTAGTGACTACGTACACGTACTTCTCGCAGACGGCCGGCGAAGCGATTATCGGCGAGTGCGTGTTCCACCGCCAACGCTCGCCGCCGTCGCGGTCCAGGCAGTAGATATGTCCGTCGCGACTGGTGAAATACACTGCGTCGTCCGTAATCGCCGGAGAACCGAGGACGGTGTCGCCGACGGGAAATTCCCACTCTACTTCCAGTGTGTCGAGGTCCACGCGTACCATTCGCCCGGCCGGGCGCCGGCCCAGGTCCTCGGCGGTGTTTACGTAATCGCCCATCCCCATGCCGATGTAGAGCTTTCCATCGTCGATCGCGGGCGGGCTGAAGACCGGATAGTCGAACTGAAGCCGGCGGATTTCCTCGCCCGTCTCGGCGCTCAGCACGGCCAATGCTTCCCCGCCGACACCAAGACCGGCATAGACTCTGCCTTCGTGCGCTGCCAGTGATGTTTCCGCATCCACGTACTTTTCACCCGGCGCGTGCCAGAGCAGTTCCGCCCCGCCGTCGTCGTCGCCCTCCAGCGCCAGTGCGTGTATGCCGTCTTCGCCGGCGCCGACGAAGACCCTGCCGTCGGAGACCACCGGCGTGCACTCCACGTGGTTGCCGGTTCGATGCTCCCAGAGCACCTCGCCGCTGCGGCGGTCGAGACACACAACGCGGGAGTTGGTGTGGTAATGCAGACCTTCACCGACCAACACGTAATCGTCCACGACGACCGGCGAGGAGAACGTCGGGAAGTACCCGTCCGGCCGGGATTCCCACACCACCGCGCCGCTGTCGGCGTCGAGGCAGTAGATTCGCCCGCTACCGCCGCGCGACGTCATGCCGAGCTTCGCGCTTGCGATGTACACGCGATTACCGACCACGGTCGGGCTGGAAAAGAACGCCTCGTCCTGACCTTTGAACGCCCAGTTGACACCACCGGCGGACGGACCTTCACCGCCGGCGACCGCCCCGGTGCGGCGGAGGTTGCCTCTGAAAACCGGCCAATCCTCGCCGGTCTGCTCTGCCGCGGTCGGCGCTTGCCCGCCCGGCCAGAGGGCGCCCGCCGCCCAGCCAACCAGGACTATCGCGCCGACTATCAGCACCAGCGGCACCTTAAGCCGCCACGCGAGCAGGATTCCCTGCTTGATAACGCGCGGGCGGAACAAGCTCAGCAGCGTCGCACCGACAGCCACCAGTATCGCCGGCAGCAGCGTCAGCAGTACCTGGATGGGTCCTATGAGGACCGGTACGACTGCCATCGTGTTAATGCAAAAGATCATCTGTTTCCGTGACCAGGTGGTCTCGCTTCAGGGTCCTTCGGCCGGCTCTTACCCCTATTGCCCGCCCTCCGGCGGCAGGACCAGCCGCGATGGTTTGACAATCACCTCTCGCCGGGATTGTTCATCACCCCCGGGCAGGCGCCAGGTGACATCCAGCGGCCCTTTGGCGGTCTTGCCGAAGAGCACCGTCTGGGCCGGGACAAGCAGCCGGGCGCCCAGGTGGCGTCCTCCGTCAACGGCGCGGACGGTCGCCGGTCCGGGCGACTGCGCCGATAAGGTAACAGTCAGAGACAGCGTCGGACCGTCTTCCCGCCGGAGGAGCAGCAGCTTTCCACCGACGGTGGATACCGCCAGGTCCGTGCCGCCGCTGCCGGTGAAATCCGCCAGCACGCCGGCGGACTGACCGCTCTCCAGCTCGTCGAGGGCCTCGTAATCCACGTAGTCCAACGATTCCTCCAGGTCGCCGGCATAGCCGAAACATCTGAAGCCGCGATTGAAATAGACGTGCGGACGGGCCTGCGGGTACAGCAGGACCGTGTCCTGTCGGCCATCGTTGTTGATATCGCCGAGCGCAATTCCGGCAACGCCGGGCCGGGCTATGTAATCCAACTCGCCGGTCTCGTCGGTGCGGTCGCTGAAGGTTCCCCCTTCGTTGGTCAGCAGCACCACATCGCCGCTGCCGCTGAGCAGAACGTCCAGCTTACCGTCGGCGTCAAAGTCGCCGGTGGCAGCTCCGGAAAGCCCGGACCAGCCGCTGTCGGTTACTTTCTTCGGCTGAGCATAGGAGCCGTCTTCCGCGCCTCCATACAAAAGAGCGCCTTCGGGTGTGGGCTGGAACACATCCGGCAAGCCGTCGTCGTCGAAGTCCGCGACCACGCAAGGCCCGGAAGCTTCTCCGGCGGGAGAGGAATCGACAATGGGCGCAACTTTCAGCTTACCGTCGGCAAGAATCGCGCGCACCGGAGCGCCGCCGATACCCGCTATGACGGCTGCGGGACTGTCCGGACCGGCATAGGCGCACGACAAGCTCTCGACCCCGCCGGCCAGTTCCGCCGACGCCTCAGCCCTGAACGCGCTGCGCGAATCCTGAAGCAGAATCGTAAGCTCGCCGCTCTCGGCATTCCACGAGGCGATGTCCACAAGTCCGTCGCCGTCGAAGTCCCCGACGGTCAGCAAATCGCTTCGGCTCTCCAGCTTCGCTTCGTCAGTCACGTCTCGCAGCGAGCCGTCGTCAATCTCGTACAGCCGATCGCCGGCCGGCGTGCCTACCAGCAGGTGGGGTTTGCCGCCGAGAATATCGGCTACGAGCATCGCAGCGGCCGGTGCCGCAAGCTCATCGACTATCTCGACGTCCTCCCACATCACGCCCGATACGGCGGGCACTTCGGCCCGGGGATCGGCGGCGACGTATTCCAGGCACTCGCGCAGCATCGCCGAGCTGCCGGCCCAGACGGTTTTGAGGTCCAGCGGGTCCGCTCGCCCGGTGGGGCCTGTGCGTATTTCGTAGCGATTGTCCGCCTGGCGATACAGAGCCACCCACGTGGTTCCGACGTGCATCATGGCGGCCGGGCTTTCGACCTGGCGGCCGGACATCGCAGCGGCGGAGAAATCACCCCATAGCAGCACCGCGTCCGAGGGCGTATCGGAACCGATTGCGCCGCGAAGCTCGCGGACGAGCCGCTTCTCGGCGGTATCGACGCGTATCTCCAGCGGCTGCGGCGGCTCGCCTTTGATCGCGGTTACGTCGCTCAGTTGTATGCGCCCCCGCTCGTCGGTCGTGGAAACCCGTGTCGTCGCTATCACCTCGGCGCGGTGGTAGAGGTCCACGGGGGTGAAATCCACATTGATAAGCGCCGAGGCCTTCTTCGACACCGGCGCTGTTAAGAACGCCGCAATCAGGGCGCACCGCAACATCCGCCTGACCGATGCGCGGAAGGGTTTTGGTGTCCGGACCATACGAGTGATTTCTCCTGGTACGCCTCGGGTTGAACGTCCCGGCTTACTATGGACGGCCGGGACAACGACTCTACAATGTAACACACCGGACCGGGCCGAAGTGACGGCGAAAAAGTGCGAAACATAACCCCTTCCCAGCCGTTTCAAACGGGACGAAAGGAAACCCACCTATGAGAAAGACGGCGATGCGTTTTTCGATGACTTTCATTGTCCTGGTGCTGATGCTCTCGGCCGGCGGTGTCGCATCCGCCGACGTGGAGCGGCCGTTTGTGATGTGGACGGCCGATGAGCTTGCCGAGATCAAGGACCGCATCGAAAACCAGCCCTGGGCGGAGAAATGGTGGCAGAGCGAGCCGGCCAATTCCGCCGACCGCGCACTGCGCGATCTGCTGGCGTGGCAGCTCTACGACGACGAGCAGGCCGCCGACAGGCAGAAAAAAGAGCTTATGGGTGATATCCGCTCCACCCCGCCGCTCGGGGCAGCGCAGTGGGTGAACGTGGTGCGGTTCGACATGCTCTACGACCGTCTGACGCCCGCCGAGCGTAACGAGTGCGAACGCGTCTTCAGACGCTACATTGACCACGCCATATTCGAGAACGCGCTGTTCGATTCGGACGTGTTCAACGATGAACGCAATTACTCCCGTTACGACGCGAAGTTTTACCGGCGGGAGAACTGGCTGCCGAACATAGTCTGGCCTCGGCGTCTCAGCGCCAACCTCATGGCGGCCGCCCTGGCCGATGAGGAGCTTATCCGCCGCACATGGTCTCATTACGGTTCGTGGCAGTGGTATTTCGACGAGTATCTCGCCGACAGCGGCTTCTACGGCGAAGAATTCTCCAAGATGGGCGCCACGCCGGGAGAGATGATCGTTTACTGCCGGGCCGTGGAGAACCTCGGACTCAACGAGCTTGGCTTCGGCTACAAAGGGCGCTCCGGCGCAACCATGCGCGGGCACATCCGCTCGCTGATACGCATGGCGTACCCGCAGGTGAATCTCCATTCAAATCGGCCGCAGTATCCGATGGTCACCATGGGCGATCTCCGGCAGAGCGGCTCCAGCGCGGAGGAGAGCTGGCCGACGTTTGCCTTCCAGCACTCGCTTGCCACGGGTTACCTGCCGGACGGCTTCGGCGGCAACAACCGCTGGCGGGCCCACGGCGCCTGGGGCGGAACCCGTCGGGGTGACCATCCCCAGTGGGACGGCTACACCGGCTTCACGCCGAAGATGCAGATTCCTTTCTGGTTCGAGGCGGCTCAGGCACGCTGGGGCGAGGATGGATACGCGTTCTTCCTGGCGGCGATGCGGGAGCCGGGCGAGGATCGCTACAGCCCGTCGCTGTACTTCGGCATCGAGCCGATAGACCCGACCGAGGCGGCCGCTCCGCCCGCGCGCTCGTGGATTGCTCCGCAAAGGGGCATCGTTATGCTGAGGTCGGACGAGTCGCCGGATTACTGGCAGTCGCCCGCCCCGGCGGCGAGTATGCGGCTGGCCGGCCCCTACGCCCACGCCTGCCACGACAGTTTCGCACTGACGGGTCTGTTCGCGTACAACCGCCAGATTTACATGAACCGCCAGACGACACGCGGCTACGCACGCTCTTACACGCGAAGCATACTGAGCCACTGCGCCGTGATGGCCGACGACAGTGAGCCGGCGTTTACCTACGAGACGACCACCCGCGACGGTTTCTACGACGATGCCAAATTCGCGATCGCCTCCAGCCCAGCTATCTACGACGGACTGCGAGCCACGCGGGCGCTTCTGCTGACGGACGCGTATCTATTCGACGCGTACAACCTCAGGAGCACCGACGACAGCGAGCACAAGTTCTACTGGCTCATACACGCGCTGGGCGAAAGCGATCTCGGCGAACAATGGTCCAGGTCGCACGAGCTGGGGGGTAAGCTCAAGCCCTTCGGCCGTGCCCGCACGCTGCAAACCGACGACGATTGGTCGGTGACCGTCACGCAGACCTGCGCTCTCGACGACGTATCCAAAGCCCGACTGCCGAAGCAGTGGTACGACCGCAAAGTTGGCGTGAAGTTGCATATGCTGGGCGAGGAAGACACCAGCGTTCACGTCGCTTCCACGCCGGTCGCCGACACGCCGGAAGACGCGCCCCCGAAGAGTGAGAATCCCCGCATGTACGAAATAGGCGGCAGGAGCGTTATCGTCCGTCGCGACGCACCGGCCTCGACGTTCGCAGCTTTGCACGTGCCCTTCGAAGAAGGCAAGACGAAGGGACTGTCGCTGCGACGCATCGCTGAAGGCGAGGACTATATCGTCGTCGGCGTAACCGGCAACGGCCGCGACGAGATGATCGGAGTCAATTTCGCCGACAGCCGTGAAGAGTTTTCCATCGAAAGCGACGGCCGGCAGCTATCCTTCGCCGACCATGCTTTCGTGAGGATTCAGCGCGGCTCCGTAAGGGCGTGGGGCGATGTAAGGAAACTGACCGTCGATGTACCCGGCGACTCGGTAGAGTTCTACCTCAACGGCCGACTTACACCCGCGACGGTAGAGAACGGACGTCTGCGATACGGCGATTGAAAACTCGGCCGCGGTGTCAGCGAGGCGACGAGACCTCGTCCAGCGCCTCGAGCAGGTCGTCTTTGTCATACTTTCCGGTCAGTTCCACCGGTTCGCAGTCGCCCGGCGGGAAGACGACCGTCAGCGGCGGCGCCTTGCCGAAGCGATCGCGCAGGTACGTCGCAGCCGGCGCGTCGGCGTCGGTAACGTCGGCGACCATCGTAAGCACGTCCCGCCGCTGAAGCTGCTCAGTCAGCTCCTCGTCGCGATAGACCGTGTTGTCTATCCAGACACAACTGACGCACCAGGAGGCGGTGAACTTCAGTACGACAGGCCGACCGTTCTCACGCGCCCGCTCAATCGCGGCCTCATTGAACGGCGCAAAGTCCACCGTCAGCGGTTTCGGCGGCGAGAGCATCCACCACCCGGCCGCCACCGCCAGCACCACGGCAATTCCGCGCACGAGAAGCTTGGCGCGGAGCGGCGAATCGTAGCGGACCCACTTGCCCCACGTCCAAAGCGCCATCGCCAACACCACGGCGTAGGCGACGACCCAGAACGGATAGCTGTTCTCCGCCAGCGTCGAGACCAGCCAGATCGCGACCAGCAGCAGCAGAAAGCCCATGCCGTGCTTCATAAGCTCCATCCACCGGCCTGGCTTGGGCAGGCGGTTGAGCAGCTTGGGGAACGCCGCCAGCGCCACGTGCGGAAGCGCCATGCCTAGCCCTATCATCAGGAAAACGGCAGTTCCTACCGCAAGCGTCTGCGTCTGCCCCCACGCCAGCGCCGCCAGCAGTATGCCGAAGCTGCACGGTGTGGCGAGAATCGCCATCATCAGACCCATCCCGGCCGAGCTGACATGCCCGCCGGAGCCGGGACGACCCTCCAATGCGGCTACTTTCTGTGGCACGGTGACGGTGAACAGGTCGAACAGATTGGCCGCCACCACCACCAGCACCAGTGACATGCCCACACGGATCGGCCGGCTCTGCCACTGCCGCGACCAGTTGAACGCCCGGTCCAGCGCGAGCTTAAGGACAAGGTTGGCGACCGCCAGGGCTATGAAGAACAGCATCATCCCGGCCGCGAACGCCAGCCCCAGCGTCACGTAGCGTCTGCGCGACTGCCCGCCCATCTGCACGAGCGAGTAAATCCGCAACGGGATGATCGGCAGCACGCACGGCATGATGTTCAGTATCAGCCCCGCCAGAACCGCAAGCGCCAGACCCGTCCATATGGTCATGTCACCGCCGACGGACGCCCCTGGCGACGTACGCCGGCCCGCCGGTTCCGCCTTTTCAAGACCGCCGGAGATGCGCGGGTCGTCGCTCCACGCGGGGTTCGGCTCGGTCGTCTCGCCGACGCGCACGGTGGTCTCCGCCGAGACAGTCCGGTCTCCTTCGAGATTTATGCATACATCGTCCGGTCCGCCGCAGACCTGACCCGCCAGCGTCACCTCGACTGTGTATTCGCCCGGCTCGACCCCCTCGGGCACTTCCAGCGGTACGTAAGCAATCGCCCGGTCCTTGAAGGAGTTGACGGTAATGACCCGGTCGCCGAGGTCATATTCGTAGGGTTCGGCCTCGGGCCAGAGCGGCTCGCCGGCCTTTAGCGGCCCCGCGGAGACCTCCATGCGAGCGGGTATTACAAAGGCCGCGTCCGTGCCCGGCTCCGGGCCGTAGTAAACCCACGTCTCGGCGATACGCATGTCCACGGCCACGTGCAGCGTATCGCCCGGCCGCGCCGACTCATGCGAGGGAACCAGCCGGGCCTCCAACCGGGCGGACTGCTGAAAGTCGGCGCCCACGTCGCCGAAAAAATTGTCTCCAAGCCCCTGCCCGCAGGCCGACGCCGTCAGAACAACCGTAAGCAGCAAAGAAAACAGTCGTTTCACAAGGTGTCTCCCAGAAATTTTGCCTCGCTCCATCTTAGCGCTTGGCCGATGAATTTCTTCGGAGCATTCGAACAGGTCGCGTTAAACTATCTCTGAGATGACATCGCGAGCAAAAAACACAACGTTGGCGGCTATCGCGGCTTCTGTGCTGGTTCTAACGGCGACGTGCATCGCGGACACCGTGGTGATGGAAAGCGGCAAGACCTACACAGGCCGGGCCGAGCGCCGCGGCGAGACGGTCCGTATCGAAATGGACCACGGAACCATCGATGTATCCGCCGAGGACGTGCTGTATATCATCCCTTCCGAGGATGACGACGCCACGGGCGCCGGGGAAGATGCCGAGTCGGCGGAGCCGGACGATGCCCCCCGTGCGCCGACCCGCACGGCGACCACCGTCAACGCCGCCAGGCCCGAACCGATGCTCTTCATGCTGATGCGCCGGCTGGAGCGCACGGCCGCGGGTGGCGAGTCCTTCACACTCCGCCAGCAGGTCCGCCGCTATCGGATAATGGCCCACGAACGGAAGCGTAAAATCGGCGGTCGATGGGTTGACCCTGATTATTTCCGCCGGGGTCGGCAGGCCTTCGCCGAAAAACTTGCCGAGGCGGACGAGCTGGCCAAGCGGGTTGATCGCGTCCGCGGCGACGACCCTTCCGACGAAGCTCAGCGCCGCCGCCTCCGACAACAGGCGGCCACACAGTATCGATCTGCAGCGAAGCAATGGCCCGACCCGCTGCTGGGGAAATTTCTGCGCGGGATCGCCGAGCTGTACGCCGAGAATTACCGCCGGGCCGAGAGACATTTCAGTGAATGTGTAGACGATATGCCGCAGGTAGCCGGCTTCCATCAAGGCCGAGCGTTGGCGTTTCGCGGCCTGCGTCAGCATGCAGAGGAGCTGACCGCCGCGATGGAGACTCTCTGTCTCCGCCCGGAATCCGCCCAGGCACTGGCGATGGTGGTTGACGCGATGGACAACATACCCGGCGCCGAGACCGACAAGCCCCCCTACAGCGACGCCAGGGAAATGCTCGCGGACTACCAGGACGTGGACAGCACGGTTCGCCGGGCGCGGCGCGGAGTGCGCTGGCTGATGCCGGGCCTGCGACGCGACTGGAACGTCCGCGACGAAAAGAGCATGCCGGAGTTGCCGTACGACCGCTTGTCGGTTCGCCAGGCGGTCGCGGTGGCCGTCGGGGAGCAGTTTGTCCTGGTGGATGCCGAGGCGGTTGACGGAGCCGAGGAAGTACTCGTGGGCACGGAAGACGGACGGGTTTTTCCCGCGGACGAGGCGCGGATAAGCACGTTCGGCCGGCGAGGTTCGCTGCCGGCTCTGCGTGTCCTGGGCGTTCCGGGCGCGACGTTCACACCGGCAGAGCCGGCCGAGAGCGTGGAAGAAGGATCGGAACTTGTCGCCCGAGCTGTGGAGGCCTTCCGGCAGATGGGTAAAGAGCCACGTGAATTCACCACGAGCATCACCAGCGATGGAGATATCCTGAAACCCTCCGTCGCGCTTCTAGCCGGCGAAAGCGCCTCGCCGCTTATGACCGAGGACGGTAGTATCGCCGCGTTCCTCGCCGCCCGAACCGACCCCGCCGAGGATGGCGGCGGACCAAGCCGCGTAATACCGGCCGAAGAGATACGCGAGCTGCTCGACGCTAGTCGGATGCGCATCAGCCGTGGCGGGTTCGCCTTCGGAAGCAGCCGGGCCGAAAGAGATGCCGAACCCGTGGCGGTCGAGGGGCAGAGCTTTATCGTTTACGGAATCTTCGGGGAAACGTTCGAGTAACCCGGACCGTCGCACCCGCCACCGGCTGCAACGGTGTCACGGCGACGGGAAATCCCGCAGAAATAGCCCTCGGGGACCATGCTCATTCGCGTCCAAACGCTCAGCCGCGCTACCAGGGCAATTCCAGGCGTGGCTTGACACGGCCGTCGCCCGATCCGTCCTCATCCTCATCCTCGGCTTCGACCGGCTCATCCGCCCGGCCGGCTTCGATGGCTTCTTTGATTTGCTGGGCGACCCATTCATCGCGCTGCTTCTGGAATTCCCGGTCCTCGGGCTCCATGACCTTCAATGTCAGTCGATTGGGGAGGTCTATGGTCCCCTTCCGCCGAAGCATTCGCTCGCCCTGCCTGCGGATGAACTGCTGGACGAACTCCCGCAGCTTGCGGTCCTCCTCGACCGTCCAGTCCGGATCAATGTTCTCGTAAACATACTGGATGGTCTTCCGCTCGACCTGGACAGCGGGCACCTCCGGCGGCAGGTGTACGCTGGGATACTCGTCAAGATTCGTCAGCATGTGCGACAATAACAGGGAGCCAATGACAAATGCCGCGCGCGAGTGCTCCTGAAGCTGATCGTCGGCGTCCAGGTCTCCCAGCCGGAAAAGCAGGCCCGACAGCCGCCCCCGCGGACTGGAGTGGTATATCCCGGTGAGATCGGCGTAAATCTCCTGAAGTATCGAGAAAAGCATGCGATGGTCACGATACAGCAGGAAGACCTCGCGCAGCGGCAGAAACTCGCTGATGTAGTTATGCCCCAGCTCGTGCCAGACTATGAACTCGCCCAGGTCCCCTCGTCGCAGGTCGTGACTTTCGGCGAGTTCGCCTTTGAGAGGACGCGGGTTGTCAACCATACTCGGACGCCAGGTGACTACGATGAGCAGTTTTCCCCGGTGAACCGCCACCGGCATCTGCGCCCCGAGATGCTGCGAAGGAACATAATTGGCAGTCAGCTCACGGTTCCATATGCGCGCACGGAAGCTCGTCCGCTCGAGGGATTTGCAGTTGTCCCACCACGCCGGGCGGAAATCCTGGATGCTTTTGCGCATGTGTGAAACGTTTCTACGCTGCTGTGGCTCCCAGTAGCGGAAATACTTACCCGACCCTCTCATCGCCTCCTGGAACTCGTCGAATTGACTGCTCATGTAGGCGTCGCGGATTTCCTCGTAACGCTCGGCGGCCTCGGCAGCCATTCGCGCCTGTTTTTCCGCGTAGATCTCAGCGGCCGTCTTCTCGGCATCGTCCGATTCATCAGACTCCTGGTCCGATTGAGCCGACACCGGCAAACCCAGAGACAACAAGACCAGCCCGGCAATGACGACACCCCGGCGAAAATCCCATATGCTCTTCATTTCAAAACCTTTCCACCCATTTATACCTGGAGGTGATATGAGAAAACCTATGATACTCCCAGGCCGCTATCCGGGCAACAATAAGTTGGAGCTGTTTGCACAATCCGCCGCAGCTTCCGGCACTCCACGCCAAGTATTGCGTGCTTGCCGCTCCACACGGTCCGCCGATTCGAGGCACGGTATAGGCCGTTGCATTCGCCCGGCGTTAGGGTTAAGGTTTTCCGCCTTATGGCGAAACTGACAGACAAAGAAGTCACCGAACAGGTGGAAGCCCTCTGCCGCGGCTGCGAGGGTCTATACACCCGCGACGAGCTGGAGCAGCGGCTGAAAGCCGCGGCCGAGCAGGATCGCCAGCTCCGGATCAAGATCGGAATGGACCCCACCGCGCCGGATATTCATCTCGGACATACCGTATCGTTGCGGAAGCTGCGGCTGTTCCAGGATCTCGGGCACCGCGCCGTGCTGATAATAGGCGATTACACCGCCCGCATCGGCGACCCCAGCGGTGCGAACAAGACCCGCCCGATGCTCTCGCCGCAGCAGATAGAGGACAACGCGCGGACGTACTTCGACCAAGCGGGATTGCTGCTGGATACCTCTCCGGAGAAGCTGGAAGTCCGCTATAACAGCGAATGGCTCAGCAAGCTTACCTTCGCGGAGGTTCTCCAGCTCGCCGCCCAGACGACCGTCGCGCGGATGATGGAGCGCGACACTTTCGAGACACGCTACAAGGCCGGCGAGCCCATCGGACTGCACGAGTTCCTCTACCCTCTGATGCAGGGCTACGACAGTGTGTGCATACACGCCGACGTGGAGCTGGGCGGCACCGATCAGACCTTCAACAACCTCGTGGGCCGGACCCTGCAGGCCGCGTCCGACCAGCAACCGCAGATTGTGATGGTCTTTCCGCTGCTGGCGGGTCTCGACGGTGTCGAGAAGATGAGCAAGTCCAAGGGCAACTATGTCGGCATCACCGAAAAGCCGACCGACATGTTCGGCAAGCTGATGTCGATACCCGATAACCTCATGGACAACTACTTTACCTTGCTGACGGACCTGCCACGCGAGCGGATTGACGAGCTGCTTGACGGCGGCAGAACGCATCCCCGCGAGGCAAAGGCCGCCCTGGCAAGGACCATCGTGGCGACCTACCACGGCCAGGAGCAAGCCAAAGCCGCGGAGGCGGAATTCCAGCGCGTCTTCAGCAATCGCGAGACGCCCAGCGAGATGCCCGAGGTCCGACTGTCCGACGGCTCAATCAACGCGGTGGAATTTGTGATGTCCGCCGGTTTCGCTAAATCCACCAGCGAGGCGCGACGGCTGATAAAGCAAGGGGCCGTGAGCATAAACGGCGAAAAGCTCGCCGACATCAACGCGGCTGTGTCGCCAAAAACCGACCAGGTCCTCAAAGTCGGCAAGCGCCGCTTCGGGCGCATAGTGATCCAGTGAACAATCACGAAGACCACGAAACTCACGAAGATCACTAGTAGTATGTGACGGATAAATTACAGAGTTATTGGCCTCCTTACCGAAGAG
>JBKHJB010000219.1:0-3434 GCA_046538345.1 Phycisphaerae bacterium | reverse complement strand
GCGTCTGGGACTGGCACAGCGAGAAGCGCGCCCGGCTTGCAGCCGTTCAGCCAAACCCGGGCCATCGCGCCCTGGCGGCGCTGGAACGGCAGGTCTCCAACCGCGGGGGGCGGTTTCTTCTGGCTACCCAGAACGTGGACGGACTGCACCAGCAGGCCGGTAGCTGGAACGTGCTGGAGCTGCACGGATCGCTGCTGAGGGTCCGCTGCGCGGACTGCGGCGGGAGCCGGCCCATCGGATTCGAACAGATGCCCGAGCCGGCGAAATGTCCCGACTGCTGCGGGCAAATGCGGCCGGACGTTGTCTGGTTCGGCGAAGCGCTGGATGAAGACATATTCCGCACCGCGATCCGTGCGGTGGTAAGCTCCGAGGTCTTCATGACCGTAGGGACAAGCTCAGTGGTTTACCCCGCCGCCGGTCTGATTGAGGCCGCCGCCGATGGTAACCCAACGGTAATCGAGGTGAATCTGGAGCCGACGGCTGTGACGGAGCTTGCCGACATCGCCCTGCACGGAAAAGCCGGCGACATCCTTCCGAAGCTGCTGGTATCAGAGCCATGAGCGACGAGGACGACGCCCCGAAATTCCTCTGCGACGCCATGCTGGGCGGTCTGGCAAGATGGCTCAGAGCAGCCGGCTACGACGCCGAGTTCGAGTACGGCATCGAGGACGGCGAGCTGGTCCGTCGGGCGGCCGAGAGCGGGCGAACTGTCCTGTCATCCGACGGACCCTTGTTCGACCGCAACGTCATCCGACATGGACAAATCGACGCGCTGTACATCCCCCAACAACTCGGCAAGCTCGAACAGTTAAGTTTCGTCATGAGCCGGAGGGAGCTGTCACTGCGTCGGCCTCGCTGCATGTCCTGTGGTGGCGAGCTGACGGAAGTGCCCAAACACGCCGTAACCGACGAGGCCCCGCCGCTGGCGTTCCGCAACTGCCAAAGATTCTGGCGATGCCGGCGTTGCGGTAAGCTGCTGTGGCGAGGGACGCACTGGCGGAAGATTACGCGACGGTTGGAGGAAATCGCCGGCGAGTGCATCTATCCACCCAGCGTAAGGACTATCTTGCCGAACTGTTCGCCCGCCTCCAGTCGGCGTGTCGCGTCGGCGACCTCGTCCACCGGCCGAACTGAGTCAATGACGGGTTTGAGCTTCGCAGCGGTCACCGCCTCAAGCATCCGCCGGAATTCCTCCCGGCCGCCCATCGTCGAGCCGAGAATATTCAGTTGGTTCCAGTACAACGCCTGGATGTTGACCTCGGTGCGGTCGCCGCCGGTGACGCCACAGTTTACGATGCGTCCGCCCCGCCGGGCCGTTGCGAAGTTGGTCTCCCAGGTGGCCGCTCCGACCGAGTCGAAGATAACGTCCACGCCCCGACCGGCCGTTATCTCTCGAACACGCCTGGCGACCTGCTCGGTCTGGTAGTTCACCCCGTAGTCGGCGCCCAGCTCCTGGGCGCGATGAAGCTTATCATCGGATGAGGATGTTACGATGACCTCCGCCGCGGTCAGCTTGGCAATCTGAAGCCCCGCCAGCGCCACGCCACCGCCGATACCATTTATCAGCACGGTTTCCCCCGGCTGGAGCTTCGCTCGGGTAATCAGCATCCGCCAGGCGGTCAGATGGTCCAGCGGCAAGGCGGCCGCTTCCTCGAAGCTCAGATGTGCGGGCTTAGGGTAAAGCGTATAATCCGGCACGCAGATGTACTCGGCGAAGGTCCCCGGGCGGACCATACCGATAATGCCGTATTCCGGACACAGACTGTTCTCGCCGCGTCGGCAGAACTCACACTGGCCGCAATACAGTCCGGGGTTGAGTACGACCTCGTCGCCCCCGGCAACGCCGCTCGCCCGCGGACCCGGCTGGGCGACTACCCCCGCGGCGTCCGAACCGAGCACGTGCGGCATGTTCAGACGTATCCGCCCACCCCGACGAACCCACAGGTCCAGGTGATTAAGTGCCGCCGCCTTTACCTCTAAGAGCACCTCGTGCTCACCGGGCTCACCGCGTGGCAGGTCCGCCACCTCGATGCAATCGGCCTCGCCGTGCTGCCGTATGGTCGCCGCCTTCATGACCGCCTCCCGCCGGATGTCTGCCACCCGGAGCGCAGGTATATCGTTCGCTCCGATATATTGTTAGCAACCGCCGCGCGGAATCCAAGCGCGGGATTGGCACGCTGATGGGTGAATCAACGGTTTTGCCTTGCAAGCGGGGGCGAGCGGGCTTATAACACCGGCGAATTTACCACGTCCCGACCCACGGGCAACAAGGAACACATGCCATGAAGGTGATCGCACAAACGGCCGCTTTGCAAGAGGCGATGAACCTAACCGGCAGCATCGTCGCGACACGGACCCCCAAGCCGGTGCTGCAGTGCGTCAAGCTCGTTGCCGACGGCGACAAGCTGACCGTGCTGGCAACCGACCTTGAGGTGGGTTGTCGATACCAACTCACCGCCGTTCAGGTCGAGGACCCCGGTGAGGCACTTATACCGGCGGACCGACTATCGGGTATTGTCCGGGAGAGCGGCGATGAGGAATCGCTGACCATCGAGACCGAGAAGGACGCCTCGCACGTGCGCGGAAGCGCCAGTCACTTCAAGGTCTATGGGTACGACCCCGGCGAGTATCCCGAAGTCGCCGACTTCGGCGACAACCCGGACTTCCAGGTCCCGGCCGAGCGACTGGACGCGATGATTACCAAGACGTTGTTCGCCACCGCCCGGGCCCACAGCCACTACGCCATCAGTGGCGTTCTGTGGAAAGCGTCCGGAAAGAAGCTCGAGCTGGTCGCCACGGACGGACATCGCCTGGCTTTGGCGAAAGGCGCCCTGCCCAAGGCCGCCGGTAAAGAAATCAGCGCCATCGTGCCGGCGAAGCTGATGAGCATGATCCAGCGTGTCGCCGGCGACGCCGAGGAAACCCTCGACGTCCGTATTACGGAAAATCAGGTGCTCATCCGCACCGCCCGGGCCGTGCTTGTCGCATCGCTGGTACAGGGGAACTTCCCGAAGTACGAGGACGTCATCCCCCGCGAGGCGACCCGCAAGGCGACCATCGCCACCGATCAGTTCGCCCACCGTATCCGCCAGGCGGCGCTGTTGACCAACGAGGAGTCCCGCGGTGTGCGGTTCAGCTTTGCCCAGGATGCCCTGACGCTCTCCAGCCGGGCGCCGGAGACCGGAGAGGCCGAGGTTACCTGCCCGGTAAGCTTAGAGGGCGATCCACTGGACATCGGCTTCAATCCGGCATTCCTCGCCGATGTGCTCAAGGTGGTCGAGAGCGACGAAATATCGCTGGAGATGACGGACCCGAACAAACCGGCGCTTCTGACCAGCGGGAAGGACTTTCTCTACGTCATCATGCCGGTTGATCTCGGGCAGTAGAACCGCGAATCGCGAATTGGCACGCAGAAACGTAGCCCGACGAACCGG
>JBKHJB010000218.1:0-3446 GCA_046538345.1 Phycisphaerae bacterium | reverse complement strand
TCCCCTGCCATCGGCTCGGTGAACTCGCGGCGATTTGCCGGTTATCCAGGACGCCTCCGCCCCGCTGCGAACGGACACAACGCCCGCTTATGCGGGCGAATAGGATGATTTCGCCGAAGATAATCGGCCCGACGATGAGGCCAGCGTGGACCGGGCTGCGTGAGGCGGAGGGAGGCCTCATGCATACCCAGCGGAGGAGGAGACCGCTGGAGGTCCCGGCCCACAATTGCTGCTTGTACCGCGCTTTGGCGACCACGTCAACGCAGAGTCGGGAAAACTCCGAAAAGCTTACAGACCGCTCAGTCGCCCTGTAGCGACCTGAGCACGTGGTGTATCGCCTGGGTACCGCATTTCCCGTAACCCTGCCGCGAGCCCGCCTGAAACACCGCCTTGGCGAGCGAAGCCCCGGGCAGTGAGACGCCGAACTCGTCGGCCGCCTCGTCCGCCAGGCGGAGGTCTTTGAGCTGGTAGTCCACGAAGAAGCCGGGGTTGTCGTCCCCGGCGACCATTTTGGGCGCCAGGTTCGAGAGCATCCAGCTACCCGCGGCGCCGGAGGAAACCGCCCGCAGCATCGGCTCGGGGTCCAGCCCCGCCTGTTCGGCGAGCGTCAGCGCCTCGGAGGCCGCGATGAGGTGCAGACCGCCGAGTATCTGGTTGCATAGTTTCACAACGTAGCCCGCCCCGCCGGGCCCGCAGTGGGTGATGGTCTTGCCCATGGTCTCCAGTACGGGCTTTGCCCGGTCGAAATGCTCCTTCTCGCCGCCGACCATTATGCTCAGGGTACCTTTGCGGGCGCCCACGTCGCCGCCGGAGATGGGAGCGTCGAGAAAGCCCGCACCCTTCTCATCCAGCGTTTCGCCGCAGCTTCGGGCTACCCGCGGAGCGACGGTGGAAAAATCCACCACGGTCGCGCCCTTTTGCACACCGGCGATTACGCCCTTGTCGTCGTCGAGAATTACTTCCAGCACATCCTCGGACGCCGTGACGCAGGAACAGACCAGGTCGCACTTCTCGGCTACGTCGGCCGGGGAGTCCGCAACGGCGCCGCCGGCTTCGCGAAGCGGCTCTGTCTTGGAGGCGGTGCGGTTATAAACTGTCATCTCGTAGCCCGCCTTCAGGCAGTTCATCGCCATCGGTCCGCCCATAATGCCCAGACCGATGAATCCCACGCGGAGTTGCTTTTCGCTCATGGCAGAAATCCTTCCCGTGCGGAAAAACGCATCACTTGTCGTCGGTCGCTTCCGGCTCCCACTGCGGCCGCTCTATCAGCGGCGTGTGGAACTTCGCGGCGATTCGTCCGGTCTTCTCCAGATGATCCAGGCACGCCCGCAGGCACCCCCGCCCGACGCATATCGCCAGGTGCCGGAACCTGTGGCGGAGGAACTGCTGATACGCCGACCATTCCCCCTCCGCCTCCTCGCCGGTCCTGAACGGACTGAAGCGCGCATCGTCGCCGCGGTGCACACGCCCGCAGGCATCGGTATCCAGCGGGGCGTGGGAATACTCTTTGTTTTCGATGGTAAAGCTCACGTCGCGGCTGTCGCCTATGGCGCAGGCCTGACACGCCCGGACGCATTCCATGCACCCGTCACAGACGTGACCCTCGAACAGCGGCGTCGGCTCCAGCACCGCGTCTGTGAAAACGGCAAAAACACGCTGGCGAGGTCCAAACTGCGGGGTCAGGAATATCTTTGAGTGGCCCAGCTCACCCAGACCGGCCGCCACACCAATAACCCTCAGCGAAACCATGCCGTCGGGACCGGCCGGCTGATCCGACCGCGTCCGCCGACCGCTGTGCGGCCAAAATGGGTTGTGCACCGGAACGGCCGTCCAACCGTCCTCTTCCAACGCCAGCGATACCGCCCGCAGAAGCCGCGGGGCCGCTACCTCGTTTAGATACCAGTATCCGTCGCAGTTATACGCCTGCCAGTACGTGCCCTCCTCGACGGTTTTCAGCGTCCCTCGCGGCTGTCGCATCGCTACCGCGATGACCGTCCGCGCCTGCGGGAAGATGGTCCGTGGGTGCAGCTCCGACGGGGCGCCGGCGAACCGCTCGATGGGCGCAAAGCCCACCAGGTCCGCCCCGACCCGCTCGGCCTGCGTCCGCACTCGCTGCGTCAGATTGCTCATAGACGGTCCTCCTGAACCATCGGCCATCATAACCCGCTTTGAGGCGACCGGCAAAGGTCACATCGCCTTCGGGTGGTGACAGTCGCGTCGAACTTCACTATACTTACAGCGTTGCTGCAAAAGACTACGCGGAGACGGAAGTATGACATCGGCACATATGCTGGCGGCCTGGTACGACATCCAGTTCCTCAACAACAAGCTCTGGCAGTGGACTTTCCTGCTGGGTCTGGTGCTCGGCTCACTGATTGTCGGGCGACTGCTATCGTTCTTTCTGGAGGCGCAGGTCCGGCGCCTTCGCGACAAGGAGCGCCTGCCGCTTCTGGCGATCGCCATACACTCCGCCGACGGCCCGATCCGCGCGCTGCTGCTGGCGGGGGCACTGTACGCCGGTGGGATTCTCATTACCTTCCAGTTCGCTGTGGACCGATTCGAGCCGGGACAGGTCAGGGAATTCTATAACCAGGTCTGCACAACCATCGCGTTAATAGCGTCCGGCTGGTTCATCTATCGCCTGGTGGACGTGGTGGAGCACTTTCTGCATAAATGGACCTCCCGGACGGACACCGCGCTGGACAACCAGCTCGTCCCGCTCATCCGCAAGACGCTGCGCGTCTTCGTGGTGGTGGTCATTGGTCTGTTCATAGCCCAGAACGTATTCCACTGGAACATCGGCGCGCTGGTGGCTGGGCTTGGCGTCGGCGGTCTGGCCGTAGCATTGGCGGCGCAGACGGCGCTTTCCAACCTCTTCGGCTCCATAACCATTTTCACCGACCGGCCTTTCGTAATGGGCAACTGGGTAAAGATGCAGGGATACGAGGGTATCGTCGAGGAGGTGGGCTTTCGCAGCACGCGCATCCGCACCTTCGAAGGACATCTGGTGACCATACCCAACTCGGTGGTGGCGTCGGGACCTATCGACAACGTCGCCCGCCGCCCGCACATACGGAGAATACTGAACGTCACAGTCACCTACGACACACCACCGGAGAAGCTGCGCCGCGGCATCGAGATAATCCGCGAGATGCTCGATGCCCGCAAGGAACACCTCGACCCGAACCGCCCATCCAGGGTCTTCTTCAACGACTACAACGCCGCCAGCTTGAATATAATCGTCGCATACTGGTACCAGCCGCCGGACTGGTGGCAGTCGGTCGCCTTCGCGCACGACTTCAATATGGAGTTGCTGGAGCGGTTCAACGCCGAGGGCATAGAGTTCGCCTTCCCGACACAGACTCTGTACCTCAAGCAGGACTCCGAGTTCTCCGGGCAATTGCAGCTATTGCAGCCGCCGGAGTCGCAACAGGCGTAGAGCCCCC
>JBKHJB010000033.1:0-15670 GCA_046538345.1 Phycisphaerae bacterium | reverse complement strand
GGACGCCCGCAACTGGTTCGCATCATGCGGATACACTCAAGCGTGAAATGCTCTAGGCCGGCGTTGCAAGACACCCGCAACCAACGTCCGGCCGATGTGGAAGACTCGCTTGCGCATTGAGGTGACGGCCGATACGAGCGGCAAGGAAGAAGGACGGCGATGCTGTTTGAGGAACTGGACTATCAGAGGACGAGCATCGGGGAACTCGTGCTTCGCCGTCGCAGCTCGCCGGCGCTGGGCGACGAGATCATCTATGAAGTCACGATCGACGGCGAAATGCTCATGTCCAGCGCGGTCAACGCCAGCGAGCGGGCTTTGGCCCCGCTGGCTTTGGAAGGTCGAGACGATCGGCCGCTGGATGTGCTCGTCGGCGGTCTGGGGCTGGGCTGCACGGCGGCTGCGGCGCTGGAGTATCCGAATGTCAGGAAACTGGTGGTCGTCGAATTGCTCGCAGCGGTGATCGACTGGCACCGTCAGCGGCTGGTGCCGTCGGCCGAGACGTTGATAGACGACCCGCGATGCTCCCTGGTCGCGGGTGACTTCTTTGAGTATGTCGCGCAGATGCCCCGCGAGCAGCTCTACGACGCCGTCCTGTTGGATATCGACCACGCGCCGGACTGCCTGCTCGACGAAGCGAACGGCGAGTTCTACAGCACCGCGGGCCTGCGAGGGCTTGTTCGATGTCTTCGCCCGGCCGGTGTCTTTGCGCTGTGGTCGGCCTGGAAGCCGCAGGACGAGTTCCTCGACGGGCTTGGCGAGGTGTTCCCGACGGTGCGACACCACGAAGTGAGCTTCTTCAACCCGCACGTCAACGAGAACGATTCGAACTGGATCATCGTCGCAGAGGCCGCGGAATAGCCATCAGGCGGAGAGATACCCTCGCCGCGGCGGTTATCAGTTCAGCTCTTTGTCGCTTCTTACTTCGCCGTCTCTGTTGTACATGCGCTTTCGCACCGCCTTGCCGTTTTCGTACAGCGTCTCGCTCATCAGATAGTAGATGCCGTCTTTAATCTCGGAGGTGTACCACGCCCTGGACCACCCGTGGGGCTTGCCGTCGCGATACTCCGCCTCGCCGGCGGGCCGTCCGTCCGGCAGGTAGGTAACCTGTTTGCCGTGTTTCTTGCCTGCGAGGTGCTCCTGGGTCTTCCAGAGATATTCCCTGCCGCTGGCCGAGTTGCCGCTGTATAGCGTCAGTGTGCCGCTTATCTTGCCGTCCACATACCGGCCGCTGTGGCGGGTATAACTGTTGCCGCTGGTGTACAGTCGCTCATATGGGCCGTTTTTGACTCCCTGGGCGTAGTTCTCCAACAGTACCCGTCGGCCGTCGGAGAAGTATTGGCTGCGCTCGCCGTGGTACCTGCCCTGTTCGTCGAAGTGGGCTATCTGCAGGGGCTGGCCGTCGGCATAGAACGTCTCGCTCTTGCGGCAGGTACTGTGCTCGAACGTCTTGCGGGCCTTCAAAGCCCCGTCGTGCTTGCCGTCGGTGTAGTACTCCAGCCATTGGCCGTGCTTGATGAACGTGCCGCGGAAGACCTGGTACCTCCGGGCCAGAATCTTCTCGCCGTCGCGTTGGTGATGCTCCTCGATCCAGACAAGATCTTCCCCCGGCTCGACTGTGAGACTTGCCGTGTCGCCGGCGACGACTCGGCCTTCGGGCGCGATCATCTTGACGGTAATCTTGCACTCACCGGCCGAGGGGAGGGTGAAGCTGCACTGCGGCTCGGTGGTTTTGACTGTCTTGTTGTTATTTATCTGCCATTGGTACGTGGAGCCGGCGGGTGCGTTGGCCGTGGTGGCCGATATGCTGAATTCCTTGCCCGCCGGTACGGTAATGCTGCGGGCCTCCAGCGTGACGCTCGGCTCGTCGGTCATCGCCACCTTCACCGGCACACTGGCGTCGGCGATGGGCTTTCCGTCGTCCAGCAATTCGGCACGCAGCGTGTAGTCGCCCTTGTGCAGCCAGGCGTAGGTGTAGTCCGAGACGAACCCGGCTCCGACGGTTTCAACGGGCGATTCCTCGCGAACGCCGAAAACGGGCGTCCAGCGCACCTTCAGCCGGCTCGGCGGAATGTCCTTCGGCAGCGAGTCCGAAACCGCCTGGAAGGTCATTTCCTCGCGGACCTCCAGATCGTCAGCGTCCGCCGGCTCGATGCGGAAATCCAGACCGCCCAGTACACGGACTTTCACCTCGGCCGGCTTGTTCGAGTTGTTCGCCGAGACGATATAGAGCATGTCCCTGGCGCCGACGGCCACGTCCGCCGACGGGTCGGGACCGCTCAGGGAGGCGTCCGGCCGCTTTCCGCCGGTAAGGCGGGCGTTGTCTTTCAGCACGTACACGTTCAGGCGGCTCAGCGGTGGTACCTCGCCGTCAACCTCCACGGTTACCTTCCGCGGGGGCCGCTTGGCCGAGGCCGGAGGATTCTCCACCGCCAACGCCCACACGTCGGCCGTACCGTGCGGCTCGGTCTTGAGAACCTGCTCTACCTTCTCGTCGTTCAAGGCCAGCCCGCCGATCGTATGATGACCCGCCGCCAGTGAGAGGAGCTGGTCGCCGTCGGACACCAGCGCCCCGCACGCGTCGTCGAACATCGCCCAGGCGACGAACTCCGCGTAGGCGTCGGCCAGCGTGGTGCCCTCCTTGCGCAGGAGTCGATCGATCATGCCGCAGGTCGCCATGACGGTGTAGTCATCGAAGGGCTGTTCGACACCGAGAAGCTTGTTGAACAGTGCGAAGTCCGGCGCGCTGATCTCCTCCATCGCCAGGATACCCGAAGGTATATTCAGCGTGCCGGTGGTCAGTTCGGTGAAGCTTATGCCCTTTTTCGACACCAGGAAGCGGACGAATTGCGAGCAGCCGTACTCGTGCGAGTCGTCCACCGTCGGCAGGGGAAGCTTGAAGAAGTTCGGCTTCATGCCCTTCTGCGGGACGGTTTGTCCCCAGACCGTCCGCGGGGCGAACTCCGCCAGTGCTTCCAGCCACCAGGTGCGGTAGTTCATGGACATGACCGCCAGACCGAGATACTCCGCCTGCACGGTGTGGAAGAACTCGTGGGCCGAGGCCACGCGCACTGTCGAAGGCCGCCAGGTGGAAGAAGGAGTTATCTCAATCGTCCCCAGCAGCTTGCCTCGATGGTTCTCGTCGCTCAGAGGCGAGTTCACGCCTACGTAGATGTCCGTCCGCGTCCATTCGGGCAGTTCCAGGCCCTGGTCCTTGTAGCGGTGCCAGGCGTACTCCAACGCCTTGGCCAGGTAAACGATGTAGGTCGGAACGTCGTTGCGTCCTTCGACCTCGATCGTTTTGGCGTCCACCTGCCGGGCCAGGCCCACCGGCTCGCCGTGCTTGTTCAGGTCGGTGACGAGCTTGTCCGACCACATGCCCTCGTTGACCTCCGTGTCGGTCAGGATGTCCTCTTTCGAATAAAAGATGGCGAAGTGGTCGGTATAGACCGCGTCATGGACGAGGTTGTTGACCGGGCGAAGCACGATCGTCAACAACGTCAGGTGGCGCGTGCGGATTTCGGCGTGCGAGGTTGCCGGATCGTACGTCACCGGTGTATAGACCCATGCTCGGGCGGATGGATGGTAATACATAGCCGCCAGCGGCTGGGGTCTGCGACGGGCCGGCTCCGCGGCCCGCTGCGGGAGGCGGAAGCGAAGAGTCAGCGGTTTGTCGAACACACTACGCTCTCCCAGGGAAACCTGCCAGGTGCCCACAGCTTCGAAGCCCTGGACGGGCAGTTCGGCAGGTTCCACAGCCCGAGCAATCACCAGCGACTGACGCCGGTCGATGACGCCGGCGGGAATCACCACCTCCGCGCCCTCGACTTTCACCGTAACGTCGCTGTCGGCGGGTTCGACCGGGCTGCTATATAGCGGGCGAAGCTCCACGGCCACGTCGTCCGGCTCGACATGTGCGCTGCCCGGCTTCGTCCGGCGAAACCAACTGGCTTCTCCCTCCGGTTCGTCGGACACCGCCAACGGCTCGACGGCGCCGACAAAACGCCAGGCGGAATCGTCCTGCGAAGACGATGATGCGCCGCCGGTGGACGTTTTTGTCTCGTCCCCACAGCCCGGCAAGACCAACGCCCCCATGAGAACTACGGCACAGACCGCGAGTAGACGAGGCATCTTCATCCTCCGATAACGCGTGACCATGAGGGCAAACGGCTGTCGCTCGACGTAGCGGCAGGACCAAGTTTACCCTTCCTTCACGCGTATGCCAGCGCGGGGTTAATGCCGATTGCGCCCGGGTGCGAGCTGGCTCGGCCGAGTGAATACACTGCGGCCCACCCCGGGCAGGGTTAGGGACGGTAGCCCGGCGGTATAGAAGGTTTCGAGCACGGGGATCAATGCCACACCCGGCTGCGCGATGCAAGAGAACCGCCGGTCCAGCTTGTATGCCCTTTGCCCGACTGCTAACATGGTGAAAGTGAATGGAAACGATATAATTCAGTCCGCAGACCTCTCATCGCTGAGGATAACGTTCTATCCGGACGCTCGGCTGAAGCAGGACTGCGCCGAGGTCCCGGATCCGGCCGACCCGGCCGTGGGGGCGTTGGCCGAGCGGATGTTCGAGCTTATGTTCGCCGGAAGGGGGGTAGGTCTGGCGGGCCCGCAGGTAGGTGTGACGGCCCGGCTGTTCGTGGCGTCTCCGACTGCGGATACGGGCGACCGCCGCGTTTACATCAACCCGCGGATAATATCGTCCGAGGGCTCCCAGGAAGACGACGAGGGGTGTTTGAGCTTTCCGGGCATCTTCTGCAAAATCAAGCGTCACGCCAGCGTAACCATACGCGCTCAAGGGCTGGACGGTGAGTGGTTCGAGGAGAGCGGCAGCGACCTCCACGCCCGCATACTCCAGCACGAAAGCGACCATCTCGACGGCATACTGCTCGTGGATCGGATGGGCTCTGTCGCTCGGCTGTCGAATCGCAAGGCGCTGAAAGCTCTTCAGCAGCGGTACGCCGAAGCCGGCCAGTCACGCTGACCGAGCGTCCGGCGAAACTTCGCTGGCGCAGAGACCGCAAAAGCTCACTCGCCCAGCGGCACGCCCTGTTCCACGCACGCCAGCGCCTGCTTGAGATCTTTTATCAGCTCATCGGCGGGTTCCAGACCGATAGACAGCCGGACCGTGTTTCGCCGGACGCCGAAGTCCGTCCTCAACTCCGGCGGCAGATAGAGCATGGTGGTGAGGTACGGAATGCAGATGAGCGACTCGGTCGCGCCGAGACTGACCGCGTGATAGATGGTCCGCAGGGCGGCTATGAAGCGTTTGGCGTGTTCCTCCCTCTCGCCGACGTCGAAGGCGAGCATTCCGCCGAACCCGTTATGCATCTGCCGACAAGCGACCTCGTGTTCGGGGTGGCTTTCCAGGCCCGGATACATCAGCCGTGATACCATGGGCTGTTCGGAGAGGAACTCCGCGACCGCCTGCGCCGTGCGTGACATCGCTTCGGCGCGGATGCCGAAGGTCTTCAGTCCGCGGTCCAGCAGGAAGGCGGAATACGCGTCCAGCGTGGTGCCGATCGCCTGGCGGGTGAACCACAGGCGGTTGTAGTGTTCCTTGCTTCCGGCGATGGCGCCGGCCATCAGGTCGTTGTGTCCGCCCAGCGCCTTGGTGGCGCTGTGAATCACCAGGTCGGCTCCGAGTGTCAAAGGGTTCTGGTGGAAAGGCGTGGCGAAAGTATTGTCCACCACGACCATGGCGCCGACTTTGTCGGCCGCCTGCCGGACGGCCTCTATGTCGATGACCTTGCATAGGGGATTGCTGGGGGTCTCGAGGAAGACCATCTTCGTGTTGGCCCGAAGGTGCTCGCCGAGTTGGTCGGCGTTGTCGGCGTCCAGCCAGGTTACTTCCACGCCGAAGTTCTCCAGTATCAGAGAGACCTTGTAGTTGGCGCCGTAGGTGTCGTGGAAAATGACCAGGTGGTCGCCCTTGGCGAGATACGTGAGGTACACCATGGTGCAGGCGGCCATTCCTGTCGTGCAGACGATGCAGTCCTCGGCGCCTTCCAGTCGGGCGATCTTGCGTTCCACCTCGCGTACGGTGGGGTTGTCGTCGCGGTGGTAGGTGTAGCCCTCTATCTCGCCGTCGGTAATCTCGCGGAGTACGTCGAACGATAGGTACTCGTAGTTGACGGCATTGACAATGGGTGTGACCATCGGCCGATTGCCGTAGGGTGTCAGTGGGTCGGGGGCCATTTGCTCGCGCTCCTTTCGCCTCCGCCGGAAGCCGCCGGCGAACGTGGGGCCGGATAAAGGTAACCACGAAAACCCTCTGGATGCAATACCGATAGCCCGCTGTGAAAATCACTATCTATCGGGGATCTACGAAGCTCAGCACGGTGTATCGATCAAGCGTGACGACGGCTCGGCTTCGCGGAGCTTCAGAAGCTGTAGCGAAGGGCTCCGTAAACGTTGGAGTTGCGGGCGAATTGGTTGAAGAACGTGTGCTCGTGCTTACCGAAGAACACGTTCCCGCCCAGCTCGACCCTCCAGTTGTCTGTGACGTCGTAGCTGATGTTGGGACGCAGGTAGGCGTCCTCGTCGGTCGGACTGTAGAAGGCGAAAAACGACAGCGTCAGGTTCTGGTTGAGATATTGCTTGGTCAGTCGCAGCGTAACCACGTGGCGGTCCTCATCCTCGGCCGGCGCGTTCGGTGGCAGCGTACGCAGGTAGTCGTCGTAATCGAGCATCCACTCGACGTAGTATTGAGCGGCGACGCTGAAATCGCCGGCGATCTCCGGCAGATCCCGCTCCCAGCCGAGCAGAAATCGCATCTGACTGTTGTTGACGGTGGGGTCGCTGCCGGACTGGTCCTCGCGGGACTGGTAGTACGCGACCTCGGCGTTGGCGATGCCCCACAGCGCCGGCCCGCGCACCGAGGCGCCGTACACGTTCAATCGGGGGAAGGTGGCCTTGCCGGTAACGGGGTCCATACCGCCGGGGCTTTTCCAGTATCCCCAGTATCCGTAGCCGGCCAACTCGTAGCTGTCGATGTTATGGTGAACGCGGACCGCATATTCAGCGTCACGGAACCACGTTTCCGGCTCGTCGCCGTGGATCCGGGCGTCCCTGCCGGCGCGTCGGCCCAGCGTGGAACTGTAGTAGCTAAGCCGCTCGCCGCGGACGTAGCGGTCGGCGTCGAAGACGGGGGTATAGACGAAATCGACGTTCACCAGGTCGCCGAAGACGCTGACCTTGACCGCGTCGGAAGGGGCCTTGAGATATTCGATGTCCCGGCCGGTCAGGAAGGAAACCCAGTCCTTAGGGAACAGGTCGTTGAGGAACAGCAGGTCTCCCGTACCCCAGGTGAGTATCTGCCGGCCCGCCTCCACGTCTATGAATTCCAGCGGGGAGAAGCCCACCTTCGCCTCGCGAAGGTCGAGCAAGCCCTGCCCCTCGTCGAGGTCCACGGTGTGGTGATCATACACCGGGTCGTAGAGCAGGTCGGCCCGGACCGCGAAGTTCAGCGCTTCCCATTGGTCCTTCCATTCGAGCTGGAGGCGAGCTTCGCCTATGGAGGCGTCCTTCTGATGGCGGTCGGGCTGCGTGCGAATGCCGCCGCGGATCTCCCAGAAACCCGTCAGGCCCAGCTGCTCCCATAACGGTGGGCGTTCGTCGGTCGATTCTTCGTCCGGCTCGTCTTGAGGCCCATCGGCCAGACCTTCCGGAAGGGCCGGGCCGGTGTCTTCGGAGTCCTCGTCCAACCCCCCGGGCAGCGCCGGCTCGTCGGACGCAGGCGCGCCGTCACCTTCATCCGGCTCATCCGGTGCGAGGCCCGCCGGCAGGTCCGGCTCCTGTGCGGATGCCGGCACCACCGGGCCGAGAGCCAAGATAGCGGCTAGCAGGACCACAAGAGCCAGTGGTATCTGAAATCTCATCGCAGGTACCGATACGGCGGGCGACGCAGGTAACGTTCGCTGAATACGTCCTCGGGCAGGTCGATGTTGTACTCCACGCTGGTGTATTCCATCAACGTATGCTCTTCGTTGGCGAGGTCGCTCATGCGCGACTTCGTGACGGTTGGATACCCGTCGATGACCTCGACCTGCTCGGCGCTATAGCGGCGATATTCCTCATCCCGGTCGTTGTAATAGGAAGACTGCACGGTAACGAAAGTGTCCCGGTGTATCCACATCTTGAAGTACGCGAAATCCACGTACCGGTCGTCCTTGGGCGTGTTTTTGAGGATGAAATAGTTGTCGGTTACGTCCACCAACTCGTGCTCGTCGAGGTCAACGTTCCGCCCGGAGACGTCTTCGTAAACGAAGTTCGAGCCGGCGAAGCTGCCGCGCTTGTCGGCGGCCGATATCCGTTTGACCAAATCCACGCCGGGCAGGTACAGCCAGCGGTCATCGTCCTTCCCGAGGTGTTTCCACACCAGGAAAGTCATGCCGTTGACGTCCGAGGGGCGGTGGAAATACACATAATACTTCTGCTCGCCGGTAAACTTGTCTTCCTTCTCCTGCTCGGTGTCGGCTCGCTCTTCCCGCTCGGGGTTCTGCTCGTCGCGTCGGAGGATGGTCATCTCGCGCCGTCGCGTCTGGCCGTCGGAGGAGACTATCTCCATCTTTACCTGGGCCCGTCCGTTGTGGCTTTGGTAGTACGAGACGTAGTTGGTCCGGTTGACGATTTCGTCCACCGAGGGTACGCCCGGCTGGGTGGCTTGTGTGGTGGGCTGGGTTTCCCTTTCGCCGTTGGCCGGTCGGGTCGTGGGCGCGTCCTGGGCCGCCGCGGTCGCCGCAACCGCCACGCCGGCCATAAAAGTCAGTGTTGTCAAAATTGCGTGTTTCATGGGGATCACTCCTGTGAGCTGTCAGTGGTTATCTTACACTTCTCTCGTCGCGACATGATGCCGCAGACAAACGACAGTACGGGCACCGCCGCCAGGGAGACCCACGTAAGTGTCGTCCATGACATGTGCAGGTAGCTTCCGGCACTGACGGCGATGGTGGCCACCAGTGCGGCGGATGTCGCGATGCACGTAATGCAATTGCATTGGGGGCCCATCGCCTTTCCGCGGACGAACAGCCGGCGTCTCAGCAGGCGAATCAACGCCGGCAGCAGCAGAAGCGTCGCGACGCCGCCGACCAGAAGGATCGTAGCCATCAGCGCCCCGACGGTTTTGTAAGGCATCAGCGGCGCCAGCAGCAGCGGAAGGAAGCCGGCCGCTATGACAATTATATTCCGCGCAATTGCTCTCGCCGGCTCGCCGAACACAGCCGGCGCGGCCGCCTCCCAGGAGCCAAGCTCCACCTCCATAGCCCGGCCGCGGGCGAGGAAGTGTATGGCGAAGTCCACCGCCAACCCCAGCGTAAGGGCGCTGAGGACCGCGACGGGCATGTCATAGTCCTTGCCGATAAGTCCGACTGCGCCGTAGATGGCCGCTATCGTCACGGTAAGCGGCACCATGCTCAGCAGTCCCCACAGCGCCGAGCGGAACAGCACGGTCATCAGCAGGAACACCACCAGGAAGCTGCCCCCGAAAGCCACCAGCATGCCGCGGACCATCTTCTGCTGCCAGATGACATTGATGTACGTCAGCCCGAACCAGTCGGTCGAGATGTTATGCACCGGGTGGTCGGGGTCATCGGCGGCCGATGCGCGGACATCGTCGAGATATTCCTCCAGCTCCTCGGCTACCAGTGTCATATCCCTGTTGTCGCCGCTGTTGAGCTGCAGCCAGACGCTCGCCGAACGATAGTCCTGCGTCGCGAAGTGCCACAGATCGTGCGGGCGGTGGCTCTGCTGATATTGGAACAGGCAGTCCGCGACCATGCGCCTGCTTTCGGGGATGGTCAGGTACTGCTCCTGTCCGCCGCGCAGGTCGCGATGCACGGTGCGGACGATGTCGGCCAGCGAGTTGGTTTTTCCGACCAGTTGCTTGTCGTCGCGGTTGACTACGGCAAGCTTCCGCTGGAGGTCCAGCATGAACTCGAGATACTCCGGCTGTTTGAAGACCTGCCTTGACTCCCGCAGATATTCCACGAGGTTGGCGGCCTCGTCCCAGGCGAAGGATGCCAGTCCTTCTGCTTCGTCGCGGCGATCGGCGACGGCGGCGCTCAGTTCGTTGTAGAACTGCTCGGCGCTCTCGGCGTCGGCTGCGGTTTCCCGCGCCAGGTCAACCAGCGTAGCGAACACTTCCTCCGAGCCGGGGAGGTCCTCGGCGAGGTCGTCGGCCTTGCTGTTCGCCTCGGCCGTCAGGCGCTCAAGCGATTGCTCGGCGTCGAACTCCCGCTGGCCCGCCTCCAGAGAGAGGTAGGCCATGTACGTCCCGCCCAGCTCGTCGTTGAGCACGTCGTCGGCGACGCGGATTGGATGCGACTTCGTGAACCATTTGATGGGGTTGTCGTTTATGCGGATTCGGCTGATGCCGTAGCCGGCGATTATCATCACCACCACCGCAAGGGCGACTATGGGCTTGGCGCGGCGGTAGGTGGCGCCGCCGAGGTATTTCAGCACCCGTCCGACGCGGGTCTTCTCGCCGGGGTCGTCGGTCTGGCTATGGACGGCCGTGCCGAAGTTTTCCAGCATCTTCGGCGGTATGAGCATCACGAATGCGGGGATGAAGGTCATCGTCAGCAGCCACGCCAGCATCACGCCCAGCGCCACGAACAGTCCGAAGACCTGCACCGGGGGTATGGGCGTAAGCGCCAGCGAGGCGAAGCCCGCCGAGGACGTCAGCGAGGTGTAGAGCATCGGCATGAACAGGGCGTCGATGACGCGCCGGATGGTCTCGCGGCGGTCCCTGGTCTGCTGATAGTGCTCGAAGAACTCGCTGATGATGTGCACCGAGTCCAGCACCGCGATCGGCATGATGAAAATCGGGATCATGCTGGACATGATGTGCACCGGAAAGCCGCTGACCACCAGCGTGCTCATCGTTATCACCACCGTGACCAGCGCCAGCAGCAGCGGCGAGACGATCAGCACCAGCTTCCGGAAGAACAGCAGCATCAGCAGGAATATCACCACCATCGCCGCCGGTGCGGAAATACCCATCTGTATGAACATCTCCACGCCGAAGACGTCCTCCGCGACCGGTAGACCGGTGATGTGGTATTCGTCATTTCCGGGAAAATCGGCGTTGGCGGCGAAGCTTGTTTCCACAACTTCCGGCAGGTCCTCATAGCTTTGCGCGTCCCCGGAGAGCAACTCGTCCGCGTCGGTCGCGAATGCCTTGGCCGAGGCGGCCAGCTCCTCGCTGCCGGCGGATATGCCGGAACGCGAGGCGACGTAATACTCCACGAGTTGCAGATAAGGGGCGTATTCGCTGCCTTCCGCCGCGCTTCGCAAATGCTCCTGAAGCTCCCGGACTGCGCTCCGCGCAGCCCGCGTTGCGGCGGCGTCGGTTGGTTGGTCCGGCTCCAGGGTCGGCGTCGGCGCAAGGGGGTCGTCCTCATCAGGTCTCACCGAGTCGACCTCGGCGTCGTCGCCTTGGGCGGCTCCGGGCCAATCTTCCACCGCTGCGACGGCTGCCTGCCAGCCCTCGCTACGGCTACCGTGCGCGGCAAGCTCGCGCGCAAATGAATTGAAAAAGCTTTTGAACTCCGCCGCGTCGCTTGCCTGGTGCGAGGCGAGTCTGCCGAGTGGCTCAAGCGCCCGGGCCTGGTCGGTGCTCTCGGCGATGTCCGACGCAAGCGGCGCCCACAGCCAGAGCACAGGGATCCGCCGGTTCAGCGAGTCGTATATGCGGAAACTGATGTCTTTGCTGGTGATGGGCAGGTAAACGGCTACGGCGTTGTCGCCTTGCTCGGAGACCATCGTGCCCTTTAGGAAGGGGATGCGGTGGGAGTTTTCCAGGATCTCGCGGGCATGCTCGGCTGTCCGCGGTGGTTGGGGCATCATGTAGTTGAAGCGGATTTCACCCTCAGCGCCCGGCTCGATGTTGTCCACGGTGGACGGTGCGATGATGTCACGCAGTATGACGCCCTCGGTTTCGCCGTCTTTTCCGGGCCAACGGAGTGTTTTGGCGAACTCGGTCAGCTCGTACACGCGTCCCAGCGACCGGGGGTTGAACACGCCGCTTTGGTGCTCGTTGTTGACCACGCCGACGACGACCATGTCGTTCAGGGCGAAGCGGTCCTTCATGCGGTTGTGGAAGACCCGCACCGGCTCGTCGTCGGCGAGCATGTTCTCCGGGTCGGTGTCCACGCGGAGGGGGTTGAGCGCGGCGAACTTCTCCGGCGCGATTGACGGCAGCGCCGCCAGCAGGGCCGTCGCCACAGTTACAGCCAGCACCACCACCAGCACGATGCGGTGATGCCCGGCGGCTTTGTCAACCATGTAGGTCCCAAGCTTCATGCGGTGATTCCCTTCTCACGCCTGTTCGGCTTATCAAAGCTTCGGCCGGGTGCTCATCATCGCCTTCGGCATATCCTATGCGCCGGTGACCGCTTAAGGACAACTTCCAGTGCTGATTGCCGCACTACCGCTCCGCATCGCAGGACCGGCGGACGCAGTGGATCACCTCCACGACGTTCGGGTTGGCGATCCGGTAGTAGGCGTGTGTGCCCTCGTGGCGAACGTCCAGAATGCCGCGGTCGCGCATCAGCCCCAACTGCTGGCTGGTGACCGCGGGCTTGGCGCCCAGGGATTCGCTTATGTCGCCTACGCTCCGCTCGCCGCCTTCCAGCAGGTCGATAATCCGCAGGCGGAGCGGGTGCGCGACCGCCTTCAGCGTCCGGGCCACAAGCTCCCATTTCTCTGCGGGGATCGACGCCTGGTTCTGCGCCTGATTGCCTGTCGTTGTTGTCATTATCACTATATATATAGCTAGTATTTTTATAATAAACAAGGCGCTCCCGCAAAAAAATTCTGTTGTCGCGCAAAAGGGCATGGGCGAAGGATGTTGACCGATGCGGCCGCGTTTTTCGGGGCGTCTGAGGCGTGTGACCACACTTGCCGTCGCGTAGTTATCGCACCGCCAAGGGCCCCGGCGGTAGAAACACACCCTTGGCGAGAAGCGGCAAGGCGGCCTGGCGTTCGTGGCTCTTCGGCGAGGAGCGCTGCCCGGAGGCAAATAGGGTATGAAAACGGGCGTCCCCGGCGTGGTCCTGTAAAGACCGCGGAGACGCCCGTGATTTCGCAATCCCTCCCGGCGTGAGTCGAGGCCGGGGGTTCTTTTGTCTGGGAAGTGGTCTATGCCTCGCCGGCGGCCGGCTGGGAGGCCTTGGACGGCGGCTTGACACCCATCATCATGCCGGCTGCGATCAGGCAGGCAACGCCGGCGGGTAGAAACGCCCACATCCATACCTGCAGGTCGCCCATGACTCCGCCCAGAAGCGGTCCGATGACGCCGCCGGCGCCATAGGACAGGAACACCAGCGGGTAGTTGGTCCCGACGTTGGCGTTACCGAAGAAGTCGGCCGTCGCGGCGGGGAACAGCGCAAAGTTGCCTCCGAAGTTGAACCCGATGATGGCCGCTCCGATCCACAGACCGGGCACGTAACGTCCGATGAAGAAGAACAGCAGCATCATGACGCCCTGCAGGCCGGTCATCAGTACGATGGAGTTTCGCCGACCCAGCAGGTCGGAGATGGAACCCCAGACGATCCGCCCCAACCCGTTGAACAGGGCGTAAAATAATCCCATTGCCGTACCGGCGGCGATTATGGCGTCTTCACGGGCAAAACCCCGAGAGGTAAGCATGTCTTCGCCGAACAATCCGATGATGCCGATTACCATCAGCCCGGCCGTGGCGCCGACCAGGAACGTTCCGAACAGCGCCCAGAACTGCGGCGTCTTGACCATCTGCGGTGCGGTGAAATTCACACCGCCGGTCGAGGAGGCGTCCTGGCCCTCCGGCGGAGCCCATCCCGCCGGCCGCCAGCCGGCAGGTGGGTTTACCATCACCAGCGAGCCGAGACACACAAGTGCGGCGAAAAGCAATCCGTAGAGCATGAACACCTGGTTCACACTCCAGGCCGGGTTTTCCGCCGTGCCGTAGAGACCGGACCAGCCCGGGGTGAGGTTCACCGGGCCGAATTTGAAGCCGGTGGTAAGTTTGATCCATATCAGCGCGCCGAAGCCGAAGCCGGCCACCGCCAGACCGGTAATCAGACCCTTCTTATCCGGGAACCACTTGACCAAGGCCGCGATTGGACAGACATACGCCAGACCGATGCCGGCGCCTCCGAGCAGACCAATGCCGATGAGAATGCCCCAGAAATTGGTGCCCGAGACCCCCGCCAGAACATAGCCCGCTCCGAGCACCAGACCCCCGGTCAGTGCCACAATCCGCGGCCCGGACTTTTTCTGCCATTTGCCGGCTATCAGTGCCATCACGCCCGCGAAGGTCAGCAGACCCAGCGAGAAGACGACCTGCGTCTCGGTTTTACTGAACCCGTATGGCTCGCTCGTCAGTTTGCCGGTGAAAGCCGACCATGCGTAGATCGCTCCGAGGCAGAGCTGAATAACGATACCACCGAGTACGACCAACCAGCGGTTCATCACCTTTTCCGTTCCGGGCATCTTCACACACTCCTGTGAGAAAAGCATTTAACAAAGCAGCCCTAACGTGTAAGCAGGTCACATCCAATGCTGAGACATGCCGGAATTTTACATGGGGCGGTAGAGATATGGTATCTCGCGCCCACGGATGTATTTTGCTCTGGTACGGGCGGATTATGCGCGCCGAGGCGGGAGAACCGCAAGTGTTTTCGATTAGTCCCCGGGACATGCCCCCGCACTGTACGCTAACCGGACCGGTGCTACGCACGAAGCAACAGCAGGAAGAACTCGAGGTTCCCGCCTTTGCCCCGCACTGGGCTTGTGGTCACGGCCCGGGTGTCGTGCCCGGCGTCGATGAGTGTCTGGAGCACCTCCGAGCAGATAGCCCGCGCGTGGTCGTCCTCGAGTTTACGGGGCGGTCGGCCCCGACGGAGCTTGCGCAGCTCGTAGATGGGCTTCAACAGCGAGACCACGTATCCCCCCCCGCGCAGCCAACTCTCTGCGGCTGGGATTATCAGTCGTTGCGGTGTCCACCCCACATCGATGGTAACCAACTCCACCTGTTCGGGCGGTTTGGCGTGCAGGGCGTTGGTCCGCTCGTGAACCTCCACACGGGGGTCTTTGCGGAGCTTCCAGTCGAGCTGTCCATAGCAGGTGTCCACAGAGTGGACGCGAACGGCCCCACGGCGGAGCAGACAGTCGCAGAAGCCCCCGGTAGCCGAGCCGAAGTCGGCGCAGACCGCTCCCTTCACCGAAAGTTCGAAGGCATCCAGAGCCGAGGCGAGTTTTTCACCGCCCCGGCCGGCATAGGGGATATGTTCAGGCGACATGTTGCCGAAGCGCCGGAAAACATGCGCTGCTCTCTGGCGGCGAGGCGCCGATAATCAGGCGTTTCGCGCGCGGCTAAGCTCCCGGGCCAGATGCGCCTTCCTGCGGCCGGCGGCATTTTTGTGGATGATGCCTTTACCGGCCACTCTGTCCAGCACCCTGTAACATTCCCGGAGGCGCTGCTCGGCTGTGTCGAAGTCCTTCTCGCCCAGCGCCTGTTCAAAACCTCGCATCGCGCCCTTGAGCTGACGCTTGCGCCAGCGGTTACGCCCGTTTTGCTTTACGTTCTGACGAATTCTCTTTTTCGCCGACAGCGAATGCGCCACGTGTCGCTCTCCGTGTATATCTAGAAGGTAGGGTCCGCCGTCCGCAAGCGGACTCAAGTCGG
>JBKHJB010000032.1:0-15875 GCA_046538345.1 Phycisphaerae bacterium | reverse complement strand
CTAGCCACTTCAGTGTTTTGGCGTCAGGATTGCCGGCGCGGGTGTCGTCGAAAACCGTTGCCCGTGACAAATGTGGCTGTATCATCATCTGTTTCGGACGACAGATCGTTTCCGGATAGCCGTTATCGGAGGTGTGCCGCGGATGCTGTACCCACGCGAGAGCGAAACACGAGAGATAAAAGACCTCTGCGGGATATGGTCTTTCCGCGCTGACGCCGCCGGCGAGGGCTTCGACGGCAAGTGGTACGCATCGGGTCTGGAATCGCCCGTCCGCGAGATGCCCGTGCCCAGCAGCTACAACGACATTACCCAGGACGCCGAGCTGCGAGACCTGGTGGGTACGGTGTGGTACGAGCGGGATTTCTTCGTTCCCGGCTCCTGGCGCGACATGCGCGTGGCGCTGCGGTTCGGAAGCGCCACCCACCACGCGGTGGTGTGGGTCAACGGTACGGAGGTGGCCCGGCACAGGGGCGGTTTTCTTCCGTTTGAGGCCGACGTCACCGAAGCGGTCGCCTTCGGGCAGTCCAACCGCGTCACGGTGGCGGTCAATAACGAGCTGGACTGGAGCACACTTCCGACCGGCGAGGTGCGGACCCACGACGACAGAATGCATCCGAAGGGCTTTCGAACCCAGGAGATACACTTCGATTTCTTCAACTACGCCGGGCTGCACCGCCCGGTGAAACTGATCGCCACGCCTGAAACCTGCATCGAGGACGTTAACGTACTGACCGATATCGAGGGCGAAGACGGCGTGGTCCGCTACGACGTCGCGATTGCCGGCGACGGCGCGTCCGTAAGGGCGCGGCTGCTCGATGCCGAGGGCTACGAAGTCGCCGCGGCGGAGGGCAGCGACGACCAGCTTCGCGTTGCCGGCGCCGAGCTGTGGTGGCCCGGACGGGCGTACCTGTACACGTTGGAGATAAGCGCGCTGGTCGATGGCGACGTGGTGGACGTGTACCGCCTGCCGGTAGGCATTCGCACCGTTGAGGTCGCCGGCGACCGGTTTCTCATTAACGGCGAGCCGTTCTATTTTCGCGGCTTCGGCAAGCACGAGGACGCCGACATCCGCGGCCGGGGCTACGACGACGCCGTCGCCTGCAAGGACTTCAACCTGCTTGAGTGGATAGGCGCGAACAGCTTCCGCACGTCGCACTACCCCTACGCCGAGGAGCTTCTGGAGATGGCCGACCGACGGGGCATCGTGGTCATCGACGAGGCGCCGGCGGTGGGTATGAACTTTTTCGACCCCAACCGGAAGGTCTTCAGCGAGGAGCGTGTCGGTTCGGCTGCTTTGTCGCACCACCTGGACGTAATGCGCGAAATGATCGCCCGCGACAAGAACCATCCGTCGGTGGTGATGTGGTCGGTGGGCAACGAACCGGCCGGTTGGGAGCAGGGCGCCGAGGACTATTTCCGCCCGGTGGCGGAGGAAGTCCGCCGGCTGGATCCGACGCGGCCGGTGACGGTCGTGAACATTCCGGACTTCAACGCCTGTCGGATAGGGCACCTGTTCGACGTTATCTGCATAAATAGCTACTATTCGTGGTACTCCGACGCCGGGCACCTGGAGCTGATAGATATGCAGCTCCACCGCGAGCTTCACGGCTGGCACGAGAAGTTCAACAAGCCGATAATAGTGACCGAGTACGGAGCCGACGCGGTCGCCGGACTGCACCACGACCCGCCGGTGATGTTTTCGGAGGAATATCAATGCGAATTCCTGCGGCGTTACCACGCGGTGTTCGACCGGCTGGATTTCGTAATAGGCGAGCACGTGTGGAACTTCGCGGACTTCATGACCAAGCAGGGCGTCAAGCGGGTGGTCGGCAACCGTAAGGGCGTCTTTACCCGCGATCGTCAGCCCAAGTCCGCCGCCCACGTGCTGCGGGCGAGGTGGAAGTCCTCCGATGGGTAAGGCCCACGGGCGGGCGCCAAAACGGGCCGGCGAGATCGCGGTGTCGAATTTCCCAACCATCCGGTGAACGCGGTGTCTGGACGTAAGGAAGCCGATACGTCGGAAGCGCTCGAGGACGCTGAACTGGTGCGCGCGACGCTGAGCGGAGGCCTGTGGGCGTTCGAGCAGTTGCTCGACCGCTACCAGCGAGCGGCTACCGCGCGGGCGTGGCGGCTGCTGAACGACCGCGAGGACGCGATGGAAGTGACCCAGGACGCCTTTTTGAAGGCGTACGACAGCTTGCGGTCGCTTTCCAAGCCCGAGCGGTTCGGGGCTTGGCTGATGCGGATCGTCACGAACCTGTCTTTGAATCGCCGCAGATATCGCGCACTTCGCAAGAGCGCTTCGCTGGATGTCCCCGACGACGAGGGCGGGCACGTGGATATGCCCGACCTTCGGGCGGCGACGCCGGAGCAGCACGCCGCGGGAGGGGATTTGTCGGATTTGCTGTGGAACAGGATTGAGCGACTGCCCGAGACGCAACGGCTGGCACTGGTGATGTTCTCGATAGACGGTATGAGCCAGAAGGACATCGCCGAGGTGCTGGACCTCAGCGTGGAAGCGGTAAAGTGGCACGTCTTTACGGCACGGAAAAAGCTTCGCGAGGAGCTACAGGACTATCTGTAGAAGACCATGGGCGAGTGGAACGAACAAAGCGGAGAAGATATTGAGCGACGGCTTGTGCGTTACCTGGACGGCGAGCTGAGCGACCGCGAAGCTCTCGAGCTTGAGCGTCGAGTCGAGCGGGACCAGCGCTTGGGTGAGCTTCTGCGCCAGCATGCGGCCTTGGACGGGCAACTGGTCGGTCTTCGCGACCGCGGAGCGGAGAACCTGGATACCGAGCTTCAACGCGCGGACATCGTGGCGGCTCTGGAGCGGAAGGTGCTTCTGGAAGGTCCTTCGCGTCGGCGGCGCGTGGTGCGGCTCAGGCCGCTGGCGGCCGGGGTCGCGGCGGCGGCCGTCGTGGCGATAGCAGCCACGTTCATGCTGATGCTGCCCGGGGAGCGGGAACCTTCGCAGTCACCGGCCGAACCGGTAGTACGTGCGTCAATGCTCCCGGCAGCTTCGGCATCGAGCGGCGAAGGTTACGTAGATGCGCGCCCGCTGCCCATAGCGCAAATGCAGATGCGACTCAGTTCCGAGTTCGAGAGCGAATCCGACGTGCCCTCGGGTACGGTGTACGTATCGTCCGGTTCTCCACGACCGGACGTTACCGGGCAGACAGACGAGCAATATCCTATCGAATGGACATTTACGGAGACTTACTGATGGTTCGGTCAATTGGTCCGTGCGCACCGGCTTGGAAGGTGTTGACAGCAGTCTGTATATCCATGGCGATGGTGGCGGTTCCGGCGTCGTCGTCGGGGCAGGAAACCGACGTCCGCGTTCAGCAGGCGCTGGACAAGCCGGTTAACCTGGAGATTTCCGACGCGCCCATAACCGAGGTCGCCGAGCAACTCGGCGCGATGACGGGCGTGAAGTTCGTGCTGGATGACAGAGTCATCGAGCGGCTTCCCTACGGGCGGCAGTCGCCGATGTCTGTGACTCTGCGCGATATTACGCTGCGCGAAGCACTCACGCCCATGCTCGCCCCGCAGGCGCTGCAGTGGCGCGTCGAGCAGGACGTGGTCCGCATAGTCCCCGCACCGGCCCTTAGCCGCATGGGACGCCGGGCGACCTACGACGAGCTGCAACTATTGGGCACGTTATATGCCGAGAAACTCTCCCGCGCCGAGGAGCTGGAAGACGGGCTTGACGAATTGCGCGAACTCTCCGGAAACGACAACCTGGAGCTGTCGCTGAAGCCGGATACGGGCCGATCCGAGGTCCTGCGAGAGGCGAACGCCGAGCTTCCCGCCACCGGCGCCGAGTGGTTGGAGGCGGTGTGCGAACCCCACGACTGGACCTGGTACGTCAGCGGCGACCGGATAATGGTAATCGAGCAGACCGAGCAGATCCGCAGACAGCTTGGCAGGCAGGTTTCCCTTCGCTACCAGGACGCCGAGCTGGTGGCCGTCCTGCTGGAGTTGGCTCGGAAAGCGGACGTGCATCTGTCCATAGACCCGGACACGTTCAATTACCTGCCGGCCGAGACGCGCGAAAGCTTCAACCTAATCATGTCCGACGCGACCATATCCCAGGCGCTGGAGGTCATCGCGGGCGTTACCGGTCTGGCGTTCGAAACGACCAATGAGGGTTTGCAGGTCAGCGCCTCGGAGGAGCTGAAACAGCGCGTCCAGGAACCGTCGCCGCCACGGCGCGAGAGACCGAGTTTCCTGGTTCGGTTGTCTGTGCCCGGTCCCGAGGGCTTGACCATAGACGTGTTCATGCGGGCCGACGACCTGCCGGAAGAGGTGTTCGAGGACCTGGACAATCGTCGCATGGAAGCAATCCAGCGGCTTGAGGACGAGGCCCGGGGGAACTGAGGAGGCCGGGAACCTGGAACGTGAAACCTGGTGTCCAGTTCCGATCACTGATTACTGGTTACAGGTTACTAAGTTTTGTCCCCGATCATCTCGACCGCGCGGTTGTAATCGTACCGCTGGGCGTACAGCGGCGTGGATGTATCCGGCTGTGCGGTCGCCCGGAGGTTGTCCAGTCCCTTGCCCCAGACCTCCTTGGCCCGTTGGATGTAGAACAGGTAGTTGCTGAACGGCACGTCCGGCGGCACGCGGTGGTCGCAGAAGGGCACGAACCCGCCTTGCTCGACCAGCGGCGCGAGGCGGTCTATTTCGCGTGCGATGTCGTCTGTTGACTTTGCCAGAATGTGTTTATCAAAGCCGCCGCAGATGCGCAGCTCACGCCCGAACTGCTCGCGGACGCCGACCGGCTCCTGGGACCACGTGCCGACTTCCAGCGGGAAGGTGATATTCACGCCGCCCTCCAGCCAGCCGGGGATCAGTGCCCGCACGTCGCCGTCGCTGTCGAGCATTATGTAGTTGCACCCGTGTTCGCGCAGAAGCGAGCTGATGCGCTTGTACTGGGGTACCAGCAGGTCGTTGAAGCTCTGCAGCGGCATCAGCGGGCCCTGGGCGCAGGACATATCTTCCCACATGTTGGCGCGGTCGAAGGTAACACCCGCTTCGGTCGCCATCGGCAGGAACCGCTCCAGCGTGCCGACGATGCAGTCGGCTACAGTGGAAACCATCTCCTCGAACAGTTCCGGGTCGTCGGCCTGTATGTAGGTCACTCCCAGCAGCCCCATCCAGTTGCGGATGCGTCCGAACAAGCTGCCGGCGTCGGTGGAGAGCGGCCAGGTTCGCGCGGCGTCGGTGTTGGCGGCCAGTGCGTCGGCGACGTCTTCGGGGATGCGGTCCTCGTGCGACGGGTCCAGCCGCCACTTGTAGTGCTTCTCCCAGCTCTCGCGGTCGGTCAGCGTGTGTCCGACGTGTTCGGGGATGGACGACATGTACTTGCGCTTGCGGAGGATCGTGCCGTCGGACTCCATGTAGGTGATATGCGTACCGTCGTCCTCGATCGTTCTGGTCTCGAACGGAGGCCAGAGCATCGTCCTTACCGCCACGCCGTTCCAGAACGGGTCCAGGCCGAAGAATTCTTCGCTGTTGGAGCGGTCCACGTCCGCAGGCAGCCCGTACAGGCGCCAGACGTCCACCGTCTCGTGCCAGTAGGCGAAGTCCTGGATGATGCCGCGGTCAAACTCGCCGTAATCCATCACCGCCAAAAACCGCTCGCGGTCGTTCATGCTCTTGTCTCCGGGTCGGGGCGTGCTGGTGGTTTCTGCGTAACTACGGCTGCACAGTCTGCGCGAAGCTTTACCATATCGCCAGCGTCCGGTCGCCAATGAGCAGCAGTTCCGTTACACTTCGTAGCGGCCGCCGAGGAGAGTCATGCTGACTTGGCTGATAGACAACCTTCCCCAGTTGATCCTGCTGCTGCCGTTGGCGGGGGCCTTTGCGGCTCTGTTCTGTCGCGTGCCGGCTGCGGCTATGACGGCCGCGTTGGTGGCGGGAGTTCTCGAGATTGTCCTGGCGGGTCTTGCCGCGGTGGTATTGGCTTCAGGGACTGAGCTGGTGTTCATCTCCGACTGGGTCCGGACCGGGCTGGGAGTGGATTTTGCTCTCAAGCTTGGCCCTGCGCGGGTCGGCATAGTTGCGGCTTTGGCGTGTGCCGCGGTGGGGCTTGCTCTGTGGATACACCGTCGTGGCGAGCTGACATCCGCGCGGACGTCGCTGGGTCTGCTGATGCTCCCGGCCGCCGCGGGTGCGGTAATGGCGGCGGATATGCTGCTGCTGATAGTCTTCGTGGAGTCGGTTTGGCTGTTGGCGGTTCTACTGTTGGCTGCGGCGCGCGGACCCGCCCACGCGAGTCGGCTGATGCTCCCGTGCCTGTTGGCGACGTCGGCTATGACGGCTGGCGTGGTCTACCTCGCCTGGCTGCACTGCGAGGCGACGGGCGTGCTCAGCTTCGCCCATGCCGACTTGTTGTATTTCGACGAATACCTTGCCGGCAAGCGCCTGGCGAGTATGGACATATTTGCGACGGTCGCGCCCTTGCGGCTGGCCGGCTGGGCGGCGGTTTACATCGCCGGACTTGCTGCTCTGCTGGCGGCGATGCGACGGGCACTGCGGGCCGAGACCCTCGCCGACGCCGCCAAAATGCTTGCCATTGCCCACGTGGCGTTTCTGGTGCTCTCGGCCGCTCCGGCGATTCTACCGACCGACGCCGCCGCCATCGGCTGGTCCGATTCGCACACCTCGGCCCTCGCGTTCGCAGCCGTGGTGAGCGCACTGGGTTGGCTGGGTCTGCTGGCGTGTGCGGCGTATCTGCATCGTTGCGGGCATCGACTGGCCGAGCCGCAGGACATCCGCGGGCTTGCGCGTAAGTATCCCGACGTCGCCTTCGCGGCGGGAATCTGCCTGGTGTCACTGGCGGGGCTGCCGATAACCGGCGGATTCTTCGCACGGGTGATGCTGCTCACGTCGGCAGCCGGGACCGGGGCGCTGCTTGCGATGCTGCTGTTGATTCCGCCGATGATCGTCCTGTCCGCGACGTATCTGAGCATGTTGCTGGCGATTGCGTTTACCGGCAGGCCCGCACCGCACGAGCACGTCGTGTTGCCGGGCGTCCGCGGTGCGCTCTGGCGGGCGGGGATAACGGCCATCGTCACGGCGATTGTGATACTCGGCGTCCTGCCGCACCTGCCGGCCGAGCCGCTGAGAGTGCTTCTGAGGTAGTTAGCGAGAGAAACAACTGATTGCCGCAGAGGCGCAGAGAACGCAGAGGAAAGACTGCAAAAAGCTAAGAGGAAAAAGCGATTCCTCCACGGGTAGGGCTGTAGCATAAGGCCGAGCAAACGACAATGGCATGCAGCTTGTGGTACTGCTCTATGTCCTTCTTCTCCGCGTCCTCCGCGCCTCGGTGGCAAAAAGGAATCTGCTTAATCGCCGTTGGCGGGAGTTTTCGGCCGGCTCGTCGGGGCGGTGGCGGCGCCTTCATTAAGCTCCGCAAGGATCCTGTCCACCATGTCGTCGGGTATGTCGTCGGCCCGGACTGACTTGCGCCGGCGTTCCGCTTCCTCGGCCAGGTCCCAAATGTACTGCGTATATGGGCGGTCAGCAGAAGCGCCGCCTTCGCGCCACAATCGCAGCAATTGCCGGGCGGACTTTGCCCTGGCCTCGGGAGTGAAGTCTCCCCTTACCCAAAGGTCCTCCAGGTAACGCGCCATTCCGAAAGCACCATGGTGCGTGAAATACGGTGAGCGGCGCATGAAGGGCTGGAATATGTTTACCTTTACCCACTGCCTTTGTTGTGGCGGATTTTCGTCCGCGCCTATGGCCTCGGACAGCGGCGTCTCTTTAACTTCCCGGCCGACCTGTAAGTATAGTATGTGCCGCGTGAAACGGGCCTGGCCGGTGTACAGGTCTATCTCGTGTTCTTCGTTGTTGATGCGCGACCACGGGGCAATCAGCCACGGCATGAAACCCAACACGAACGCGACCAGCACGAAAAGAACAATACCCCATTTGATAATCCGCCGGCGGTGAATTTCCCACCAGCTCGGGTAATCCGTGGACATGGGTTCGTTGGCTCCCCTTTACGGCGTTGTCTTATCTGTGCCTGTGGATTGTACCACGGAAGCATCCCGCGGAAGCGGTTTGTCCAAGCCACCTGTGCCTCTTTTGCTTTGTCTTGTTTTCTCCGCGTCCTCCGCGGCTCTGCGGCCCAAGCGGACAAATGCGGGTCACTCCACCACCAACTGATACTCGGTCCTTCGGACCTGCTGATGTCTCGCCCAGGCGGGGTCGGTCGCGGGGAAGTCCCTGCGGTAGTGCACGCCGCGCGTCTCGGTACGTCTGATGGCGCATTCGGTGAGTATGTAGGCGGTGGTGAGCATGTTCTGGGCTTCCCAGCCGGACGGATCGTCGTAGAACTCTTTGTCCAGCACGTAGCGCCCCCAGAAGTTGACGATCTCCAGCGTCTCGGCCAATCGGTCGCCCTGTCGGACGATGCCGGTGTTCCGCCACATCAGCGACCGTAGCGAGTTTCGCACGTCGGCGAGGTCCAGCTCGGTGCGTCGTGACGGTTGATTGGACCAGCGGACGGAAGTGGCGGCCAGGCGGTCGTTGACCTCGTCCAGGTCGGACAGGGCGGTCTGCCCGCAGCGCTTGCCGTACACCAGGGCTTCGGAAAGGGAATTTGAAGCCAGGCGGTTCGCGCCGTGCAGACCTGTGCAGGATGCCTCCCCACAGGCGAGCAGTCCGGGCAGCGTGGTTCGCCCGCCGCCGTCCACGCGCGCTCCGCCGATCATGTAATGGGCGGCCGGGTGGACCGGTATCAGGTCGCTGCCGGGGTCTATGCCGAATGACTCGCATTGTTTGAATATGCCGGGGAAACGCTCGGCGAATCTTTCGCGCCCGATTCTCCGGGCGTCGAGGTACACGTGGGTGGACTCGGTCTTCGCCATCTGCTGCATGATGGCCCGGCTGACGACATCGCGGGGCGCCAGCTCGCCTCGCTCGTCGTAGTCGCCCATGAAGCGGTATCCCTTGCGGTCCACCAGCAGGGCGCCTTCGCCGCGGACGGCCTCGGTGACCAGCGAGCGGGTGGCGCCGGCGACGTAGAGGGTGGTGGGGTGGAACTGCATCATCTCAACGTCGGCGACGGTCGCCCCGGCGCGGAACGCCATCGCAATGGCGTCGGTGGTGGCGACGGCGGGGTTGGTCGTCTCCCGCCAGAGCATACCCGCGCCTCCGGCTGCGAGTATCGTGCGCCGCGCCTGTATGGTCTGCACGCCGTACCGCGGGTGCCAGGTAATCGCACCGACGCACTCCGATTCGGCGCCGCCTTCGGGCGGGTCGGTGAGCAGGTCCAGCACGAAGCACTGGTCCCATAGCTTGGTGGCGTCGCTCTCCCGTGCCTTTGCCACCAGCACCTCGGCCATCGCCTTGCCGGTGGCGTCGCCGGCGGCATGAATGATACGATTCTTGCCGTGTCCGCCCTCGCGGCCCAGTAGAAGCTCACCGTTCCCACGGTCGAAGGGCACGCCCCAGTCGGAAAGCTCACGGATGTGCTCCGGGGCGGCCGATATCACCTCGCGGACGACCTGCTCGTCGGCAAGCCCGCAGGCGGCGGTGAGAGTGTCTGCGATGTGTTCCTCGAGGGTGTCCTCGTCGGTCACCACGGCCGCTATTCCGCCCTGGGCGTAATAGGTATTGGTCTCGGCAAGCTCGTCTTTGGTGACGACGATAACCTCGGCGCCTCCTTCGGCTACCTCTATCGCCGCTCGCAGACCGGCGGCGCCGGCGCCGATTACCAGCACGTCGGTAAAGATGTGTGGCAGGCGGCGAGTCTCGAAACCGACAAGATAACGACGTTCAAGATACGGGCTGGTCATGGTTCTCAAATCCTATGCCGCCGGTTCGGTGCTGTCGATGGGTTTTCGCCGCATATGGCGGCGGTATTGCGAAACGTCCCGGTATCGGCTAGCTTTTCCGTGACTTCAGCAGAAAGGATCTTCGAATGAGAAAGCAGTCTTACGAGTTCCTCAAGCAGCTCCTGACCACTCCGTCTCCCAGCGGCAGCGAAGGACCGGGCCAGAAGGTCTGGTGCGACTACGTCCGCCAGTACGCCGACGAGGTCCGCACGGACTCCTACGGAAACGCCGTTGCGGTGCTGAATCCCGAAGGCGACCCGAAGATCATGATTGACGGGCATGCCGACGAAATCGGGCTTATGGTCAGCCATATCGACGACAAGGGCTTTATCTACTTCCAGCGGATAGGCGGTGTGGACCCCGCGCTGGTAAGCGCCAAGCGGGTGAACATACACAACCGCAACGGCATCGTTCGCGGCGTCACCGGAACCACGCCGGTCCACCTACAGGAGCGGGGCAAGGACCGCAAAGTGCCCAAGATGCACGAGATATTCATCGACATCGGGGCGGCCGACGGCGACGCCGCCCGTAAGAAGGTCGATATCGGCGACGCGGTGACGTTCGTGGACGACTTCGAGATGCTCAACGACAACATCGGCGTCGCTCGCGGGTTCGACAACCGCGCCGGGACCTGGGTGGCCGCGGAAGTGCTGCGGCTGGCAAAGACCGGCAAGACGAAACCCAAGTGCGCCATCTACGCGTGCAGCTCGGTGCAGGAAGAGGTCGGGCTTGTGGGCGCCGCGATGCAGGTGTTCAATCTCTCGCCGGACGCGGCGGTCGTCGTGGACGTTACCCCGGCGACGGACACGCCCGGGATCGAAGTCAAACAGCACGGAGAATGCAAGATGAGTGAAGGACCGGTGCTGACGATAGGCCGGGAGAACCACCCCGTGTTGACCGAGCGGATTCGCAAAATCGCCAAGCGCAAGCGGATCAAGATACAGACCTCGGCGTTCAGCTTGAGCGGGGGAACCGACGCGCTGGCTATATTCAAGGCCCAGGGCGGCGTGCCCTCGGCGGTGCTGAGCATACCCAACCGCTACACGCATTCGACTATCGAGATGATCGATTTGCGAGACATGGAGCGGGCGGCCTCGCTGACTGCGGCGTTCGTGACCGACCTGAAGAAATCCGAGCGGTTCGAGGTAAAGGTCTGACGCGCCGTGTGAGCCGGGATAAGCGGGGCTGTCAGTCGCCGCCGATGTCCTGCAATTGCTTGCTTTCGGGCGTATAGCCGTGCAGCTCGATGCGGTTTCCGTCCGGGTCGGTGACCCACGCCTGCCAGCTATGGTCGTTGCCGAGCTTGGGCTGGGAGACTTCCACACCGGCGTTGCGAAGCTCGGTTACCGTGGCGTCGATATCGTCCACTTCCATGCAGAAGTGGCGGAAGCTCTGGTTTTCTACCGGCTCGTCGTGCTTGCCGGCGAAAAGTTCGATGAACGTCCTGCCGCCGACGTGAAGGTACACGCCGAACCGCTCACCGTTGTCGCGGCGGAAGTCGAAGACCTCCCGCAGCCCCAGCTTGTCGCGGTAGAAGGCGACGGCTGCCTCGAGATTGTTTACGGTCAGAGCTATGTGTGCCAATCCGGTAATCATAACGGCCACCTCGCTTGATTTTGGGGTTTAACATAAGCGTAGAGCCACTGCGGGTTGTATGCAAGTGACGCTCGTTTTCCGGCTCCGCGAGCCGGCCGGTAGATCACACGATGGAACGAACAAGCGAGTATTCGAGTACACGAAATCCGGAGACGACTTATGTATCACCTGCTGCTGGTGCTTGCCGTTGCGGTGGCGTTAATACCGGTCCTCTCGGCCGGTGCGGATGAGCCGACGGGCGAGCCGGTGTTGGCGCAAGGCACCGACGCTTTTGAGTTTCACACCCGGCCCGGGCTGGGCGAGTTCGAGATGGTCCGCGTCCAGGGCGAGAGCTTCGAAAGGGCCGCTCGCGTACGGACTCTTCGCGAATCGCCGGGGGGTGAACAGTACTGGTCGGTGCAGTTGGGGCAGGTCACCAGCACGGCCGTCAGGGAAGGCGACGTGCTGGTACTGCGTTTCGCGATGCGAGGTGCGGAGTCCACCGACGAGACCGGCGAGGCGCGCGCGATGGCGTATTTCCAGAAGGCCGGTCCGCCGTGGGACAAGTCCGTCGGGTTTGAGGCCTCTGCCGGCCAGCAGTGGCGCCGCTTCGTTGTCCCGTTTCGCGCCGACGGCGACTACGAAGCAGGCAAAGCGATGGTGTGCTTCGGGTTCGGCTACAAGCCGCAGGTGGCGGAATTGGCCGACGTTTCGCTGGTCAACTATGGTCCTGACGTGGATCCGAACAGCTTCCGCGGCGGTGTGGGCTACGAGGGGATGGAAGAGGACGCGGCTTGGCGGCAGGTCGCGGCCGAGCAGATAGACCGCATCCGCAAGGCGGATTTGACGGTGATCGTCACGGACTCTTCCGGCGAGCCGGTTGCCCGCGCCAAGGTCCGTGCCGAGATGCAGCGCCACGCGTTCGGCTTCGGCACCGCCGTCGCGGCCGACAGAATGCCCGGCGGACGACGCGAAAACGAGGAATATGCCCGCCACGTAAAAAAGCTGTTCAATCGGGCGACCATCGAAAACGCGCTGAAATGGCCCGGGTGGCAGCGAAGGGGCGGTCCGGACAGCCAGGCCGTCCGAACGCTCCGCTGGCTTGGAGAGCAGGACATGCTCCGCCATGGGCACGTGATGGTCTGGCCGAGCTGGAAACACATGCCCGACGAACTTGAGGACCTGGCCGACGAGCCGGAAAAACTCGCCGCCGCCGTTCGCGAACATATTATCGACATCGCCTCAGCGACTCGCGGGCTTACCGAGGAGTGGGACGTAATCAACGAGCCGTTTGCCAATCACGACCTGATGGATGTGCTGGGTCGCGACGCCATGGCCGATTGGTTCCGCACCGCCCGTGAGCATGCTCCGGGCACGGTGCTGATGATCAACGACTACGGGATACTCAACACCGGCGGACGGCTGAACACCGACCACCAGAACCATTACCACGAGACCGTCGCCTTCCTGCTGGAACAGGATGCCCCGCTGGACGCGATCGGCCTGCAGGGGCATTTCGGCTGGCGGCTGACCCCGCCGCGGCGACTGTGGGATATTCTGGACCGCTTCGCCGAGTTTGACCTTCCGCTGCACGTGACTGAGTTCGATGTAAACATCTCCGACGAACCCCTCCAGGCGCGCTATACGCGGGACTTCCTGACAGCGGTGTTCGCCCACGAGGCGGTGGAGAGCTTCACGATGTGGGGCTTCTGGGAGGGGCGCCACTGGCGGCCCGATGCGGCGATTATGCGGGAGGATTTCTCCATGAAGCCCAACGGCGAGGCGTATCGCGAGCTGGTCTTCGAGAAATGGTGGACGGATGAAAACGTCGCCACAGACACGGACGGCCGGGCGGTCATACGCGGCTTCAAGGGCGATTACGAGCTTACGGTGGAGTCCGACGGCAGGGCGGTTCGGCGGAAAGTTTCCCTGGGCGACGATGGAGCAAGCGTCAAGGTCCGGCTGGAATGATCCCGCGGGATAGATTTTGCGGCGTCCCTATTGTTATTGACACGCGCGTAGGGGCACCTATAATCACGGAAACCGGCCACACGGGCCGGGCTTAAGCGATTATCTCCATGCAAGGTGGTATGTTTCATACCCGAACCTTTGTGACCTCGCAGCTTGGGAGAAAGCATGCCTAGGGCAACGTTATCAAAGGCGGCGGCGGCAATTGCGGTTCTTCTGATATTTGCTTCGACGGGTCCGGCCCAGCAGGCGGGTTCACCCGACGGCGAGTCGCCGGAGCAACTCTGGGAGGACTTCATCCATTACATCAAGATCGCCCGCCCCGAGTTGGCCCGCAGTTACGGTCAGGCGCTTCTGGACTCCGACGCCGACGCCAAGACCATCTACGAGTTTTCCCAGACCACGCCGGACGCAAGAGCGACCCTTACGCGCGGCGAGCGTCTCGAGGGACTGGGTGAGACCATCGACGAAATTCGCGAGCGCATCGAGCGGGGCTACCGCGAGAAGCGATCCGACCCGCGGGAGATAGCTTGGGCGATAGAGCTGCTCGCCGGGACCCTGCGCGGATACGAACTCGGCGCCGAAAGATTGCGGAACAGCGGTCAGTTTGCGCTGCCGCAACTGTTGAACAAACTGAGAGACGACCAGGCCCCCCAGATGCTCAAGGAGCGGATTATCACCATCCTGCCGTCTATCGGGCGCGAGGCCGTTCGGGGCCTGTCGGCCGCGCTGCAGTCCGATGAGCCACTGATAGTTGAGATAATGGCCGGCGCCCTCGGCGAGATCGGCTATGCCCATGCCGCCCCGCGTCTGCGGGAAGCGCTGGAAAGGGAGGATCTGCCTGAGCGGACCCGGAAGATTGTCCGCAGCGCGCTTGTAACGTGCGCCGGCGAGTCGGCGCCGCAGAAGAGCGTTGCCGAGATGTTTTATCGCACGGCGGAGAATTACTACTACAAGGCCGAATCACTCCGCGCCGACGAACGGTACGGCGAAGCAAACTTGTGGTACTGGAGCGATGACGTGGGGTTGGCGTTTAGGCCTGCTCCGCTCGAGATTTTCTACGACGCCTACACGATGCGATTCTGCCGTCTGGCCCTTGCGCACGACAGCGGTTTCAGCCCCGCCGTGGGGCTTTGGCTCGCGGCCAACCTTCGCAAAGAGGCGAACCTGCCCGAAGGCGCTGAAGATCCGGTCCGTCGGGAGGATCAGCCCTCGGTGGACTACTACGCCCTTGCCTCCGGTGCGGGATACCTCCAGGGCGTATTGGCTCGCGGTCTGAGGGACCGCGACACCGCCGTCGCGACGGGCGCCATCACGGCATTGGCCGAGACCGCCGGCGCCGAGAGTCTGGTCCAGCCCGTGGAAGGAGGCGCCCAGCCGCTGGTCGAGGCGATGAGCTATCCCGACCGTCGCGTGCGTTTCCTGGCGGCCGTCTCCCTGGCCGAAGCCCTGCCGCGGAAGGAATTCACGGGGCACGGGATGGTGCTTTGGACGCTCAACGAGGCGCTGCGTCAGACCGGTCAGCAGCGTGCCATGCTGGTCGTCGCCGACGAGCAGATGCGGAATCGTCTTAAATCCGTTTTGCGCGATCAGGATTTCGACGTATTGGACTCCGCAGACGTCGCCGAAGCCATGTCGTCGGCCCGCGCATCGGCCGGTGTGGATGTGGTGGTGCTCGGCGGCAGGCCCGACCCGGTCGAAGTGGTTGGTAGTCTTCGCCGCGAAGCGGTATTCTTGGCTTTGCCGGTGATCGTCGCACGGCAGACGGCGCGTGTCGAAGATGTGGCCGAAGAAGACGGCCGCGTGGTGGTTATCCCGGACACCGCCGATGAAGCGACAATATCCGAGGCGATTGACGAGGCGATGCGCCTCGCCAACGGACGAAGCATCGACGCGGAAGAAGCCGAGCAGTGGGCACTGCGGGCGGCCCGTGCCCTCGAGAGATTGGGGATGACTTCCAACGTCATCTTTGACGTTACGCGCTCCCGAGAGGCGCTGGGCGAGGCCATCAACGCCGGTAGTGATGCCGTAAAGGTTGCCTGCGCGGCGGCACTGGCGGCTATGGACGACTCCTCCGCCCAGCGGATGGTCGCCGAGCTGGCACTGAATGCCGACGAGAGCGAAACGGTGCGTATCAGCGCGTTCGAGGAGTTGAGCGCCTCATTGCGAAGGTTTGGCAATTGCCTCCGCGGCGAGCAGTCGGACGCCGTGGTCAGAGTGGTTGGCGACGGCGACTCATTCGAACTGCGGACGGCGGCCGCGGAGGCGCTTGGCGCGATGGACCTGCCCAGCGAGGACATTACCGACCTCATCCTGGATACAGGCAGCGCCGCGGGAGGATAGCAGCACCGCGCGACACTCTGATCAGACTCAAAAGCCCATAAAGCCCAGCCATTATTATGGCTGGGCTTCCATTTCAGGTTGACGCACGGGTACAGCTCTTTTCTGTCCGCTCAATCGCCCCCACGGATTCGCGAGTTC
>JBKHJB010000217.1:0-3532 GCA_046538345.1 Phycisphaerae bacterium | reverse complement strand
TTGGGTATTGGGAGGGACATCGTCTCCCGGACGCAACCGGCGGTTTTCCCATGACTTCGCCCCGTTGCTCTGGCAAGATAACCGCGATGTTCGATTGCCTTCAGCCCATTTTCGCGATAAGTCCGGCCGAGCTGCCCGGGCAGCTCTGGCAGGTGTTCTACCACGTCGTATTCCCGGTGCTGCTGCTGGCGGGCATCGGTTTTGTGCTTCAGAGAGTGGTCGGGCTGGACATGGTCACGCTGAAGCGGCTGAACTTCTACTTCGTGATACCGGCGCTTATCTACTTCTCACTGCTGACCTCGGACGTATCGGCCGGTGATGTAGGCGTGGTGGTGGGCTTTGCCGTGGCGCTGCTGGTGGCGATGTCGCTGATAAGCTACCTCGTGCTGCGACTTCGGGGCGTGCCGCGGGACAGCCGGTCGGCCGGGATGATGACGGTCATATTCTACAACTCCGGCAATTTCGGCCTGCCGGTGCAGGAGCTGGCATTCAGCCCGTTCGACCTCGGCGCCTGGGCGATGGGTCGCCAGGTGTTCGTGATGATTACCCAGAACTTCGCCACGTTCACCTACGGCGTGTTCCTGGCTGCGGCGGGGCGGACGGACCGCCACTGGAAGGACAATCTGCTTCACATCGCGAAGTTCCCGCCGATGTACGCGATAGCCGCCGCCCTGGCGACACTGGGTATACGGCGAGTGCTGGGCGACGCCGCACCGACGGTGGCCGGGGCGCTTGAGCCGTTCTGGCAGGTGGTGGTTTACGTCAAGGAATCTTTCCTGGCGATCGCACTGTGCACGCTGGGGGCGCAGCTCGCGCTGGTTACCAGAAGAGGCCGACGCTACCCCGTGCGGATAACTGTTCTGCTGCGGCTGCTGGTGGCGCCGGCGGTGGCGCTGGGTATCATCTACGCCTTCGGCGTGACCGGCTACCTGGCGCAGATGCTGCTTATCGCCTCGTGCAGCCCGACCGCGGTCAACTCCATGCTCATGTGCCTGGAGTTCGACAATAACCCGGACTTCGCGGCCAAGAGCGTGTTCTACTCCACGCTTTTAAGCCCGATTACCGTGACGCTGGTGATCTTCTTGGCCCAGAGCGACCTGCTGCCGGGCTTCGCGCCGGGCGGTTGACCGGGCGGTCGGAGATCACGGATTTCATCGATTTACAAAGGATTGCTCCGATGAAACATTGACGTATCGGTGCAATCCGGCTGTGTGTCTGTGTAATCTGTGTTGCTCGGGCTAAAACGGTGTCAGTCGCGGTGGTGTTAAAGCTTGAAGGAGTCCATTGTGAGTAAAACGGTTGTGAGCATCGACGGACAACGATGGTGCGTCAATGGAACCCCGACGTACCCGAGCCGATATTACCGTGACATGAAAATCGAGGGGTTGTTGATGAACGCCCGGCTGGTGCAGGGCGTCTTCGACGACCTAAACGACGAGACCCGGCACAACTGGGACTATCCCGACGGACCGTGGGACGCGGACCGCAACACCGATGGTTTCGTAGCGGCCATGCCGAGCTGGCGGCGGCACGGGCTTATCGGCTTTACCATCAACTTGCAGGGCGGCAACCCCTTTGCCTATTCCAAGGACCAGCCCTGGCTGAACCCCGGCTTCGAGCCGGACGGCACGCTCCGGGACGACTACGCCGCACGCATGGCGCGGATACTGGACAAGGCCGACGAACTGGGCATGGTGCCGATTGTCGGGCTGTTCTACTTCGGGCAGGACGAAGTGCTCGAAAACGAACAGGCCGTCCTCGCCGCGACCGACAACGCCGTGGACTGGCTGCTTCAGCGGGGGTACTCCCACGTCGTAATCGAGATAGCCAACGAGATAGACAACCGCGACAAGTACGAGCACGACATCCTTACGCCCGAGCGCGTCTGCGAGCTTATCCGCCGCGTGCGGGAGCGGTCCGCGGGCAAGGTGGACTCACCGGCCGGTCGGCTGCCGGCGAGCGTGAGCTACTGCGGCGGCAAGCTGCCGTCCGAGGATGTACTATCAGACGGTGACTTCGTGCTGCTGCACGGTAACGGCGTGGAAGAACCCGACCGCATCCGCGGCATGGTCGAGCAGGTGCGCGAGGCGAAGACCTACGCGGACCAGCCGATCCTGTTCAACGAGGACGACCACTTCGATTTCGACCGGCCGGACAATAACATGCTGGCGGCTGTCAGCAGATACGCCGGCTGGGGGCTGTTCGACTGGCGGATGGAAGGCGAGGGATTCGAGCAGGGCTTCCAGTCCGTGCCGACCGACTGGACGATAAGCTCGGACCGCAAACGCGGCTTCTTCAACCTGCTTGCGGAGATGACCGGCGGACAGTAACCGCATTGCGGAGTGACGATTGCGGATTTGCATAAGTAGGGTCGCGCAAGCGGCCGGGGCGGCTTGTCCGCCGCGAACGCTTGCCGACGGCCTCGACAGGTGGTTGGAGATTTGGCGCAGCTTGCTACGTTTTGACGGAGTTGTGATGAAGATTCGGCCGTACAAGCTTTCGCAGATAGACATGGGCGACTTCGCCCTCGCGGGCTACACGGTAGCCGGGGAGGAGTCCGTCATTATCGCGCCGGAGCTGGACGTGGTGTTCGACATCGGCAAATGCCCGCGCGAGGCGCTGGCGGTGAACCACATGCTGCTGACACACGGACACGCCGACCACGTGGCCGGTCTGCCGTACTGGTTCGCCCAGCGGGACTTCCAGGGCATAGCCGACGGCAAGGCGCTGGTGCCAGCGTCTCTGGCTGTGCCCATTCGCGAGCTTATGCGCGCCTGGGGGCGCGTGGAAGGGCACGTGCCGCCGCACGAGATAATTCCCATGCGCGACGGCGACGAATACGAAATCCGCCGCGGGCTGGTGGTCCGCGCGTTCGCCACGCGCCACACCCGCGGCTCGCTCGGCTTCAGCGTCATCGACGTGCGCAAAAAGCTCAAGGACGAGTACCTCGGGCTAAGCAGCCCGGAGATAGTCGAGCTGAAGAAAAAGGGCGTCGAGATAACCTATACGCTGGAAGTGCCGCTGGTGACGTATCTTGGGGACACGGCCAAAGCCAACTACTCCGACCTGCCGCAGGTCGCCAACGCCAGGGCGTTGCTGATCGAGTGCACGTTCTTCGACTCCGACCACATCGAACGCGCCCGGGCCGGGCGGCACCTGCACGCCGTGGACCTGCCGGAAGTGCTCGAGGGGATGAACAACGAAAAAATCATTATCGTCCACGTCACACGGCGGACGAACATGGCAGAGGCGCGAAAACTGCTCCGAAAGGAACTGCCCAAGGACATCCACGAACGCGTGACGTTCTTCATGAGCCGGAAATACGTGGAGGAGTAATTCAATTGCGGATTTTTGATCGGCGCGCTGCCGGCCGCGAACGGAAGTGAGCGGACAGATGCGTAGCGATCCGTCGGGCAGGTGCCCGACCTGCGGCGGGTCGGTCCCGGGGTCGCCGCCGCTTGCCCTCACCCGGCCCTTACGGGCCGACCTCTCCCAGAGGGAGAGGTGTATAAACTACTCAACTGCTCAACGG
>JBKHJB010000216.1:0-3572 GCA_046538345.1 Phycisphaerae bacterium | reverse complement strand
CTAGTCCGGCGGTACTCCCGACTTCGACCACCGGAACCACACTCATTCGCTCCCGCCGATGGGCGGGATTGCCACCAAAATGTTCACCGGTCCGTCGGCGTCGCTGCGAATAATCATGTGACTGCCGAACGAACCGCCCGCAACGGGGATTTCATAGCGACGCAGTGCTTCGGTGAACGCGTCGTACCGCGCCTCGGCGAGCTTGGCGGGGGCGGCCGCCGCAAACGCCGGTCGGCGTCCCTTGCTCGCATCGGCCATCAGTGTGAAATTCGGAACCGCCAGGACGCCCCCCCGCACGTCCCGGACGGAGAGGTTCAGTTTTCCCGCTTCGTCGTCGAATATCCGCAGGTTGACTACCTTCTCGGCGAGCTTCTCGGCCGCGTCGGCCGGCTCGTCCACGCCGACGGCGACGTACACCAGCAGCCCGCGTTCTATGCTCGAGAGAACCGCTCCGGAGACCTCGAGTTCGGCACGGGTTACCCGCTGAATCACAGCACGCATGACGCTTACACCCTTTCCCGCTGATACTTCTGAGCCGTCGCCCGGGCGGTGCGGGCTATCCGGCGGCGCAGGCGCTTCGGCGAGACGACCTCCACCTGGTCGCCGTAGCCCAGCACCCACCAGCCGATCTCGCCCAGTCCGTCCACGGTCGCGGTGAACTCCATGGACCCGTCCTCGTTCCACTCTACGCGCTGACTGTGATGCCAGCGGACCTCCGCGACGTTGCCGGCCACCTTCGGCTCGAAATGCAGATGCACGTTATACAGCCGCCCCTCGGGAATCATGCTCCAGGCGTCGCCGAAGTAGTCCGCGAGGTCCACGTCGCGCGGACGGTTGAAGGTCCGGTCGGTGACGGTGAGTTTGCGTATGCGCGCCAACTTGAACGTGCGGATTTCACCGTGAGCAACGGAGTAGGCGATCAGGTACCACGCCCGCGCGTGGAACACCAGCCGCAACGGCCTAACCGTCGTGGTTATCTGCCGCTTCTCGTAGAAGCTGATATACACCAGCCGGCAACTGAGCCGCCTGACAATGGCGCGGGCAAGCTGCTCGAACGTTTCGTGGTGTCCCTCGTGCGCCGAGACCGGCGCCATGGAGAAGTTTACCTTTTCCACGAGTGTGCCGACGTGGTCGCGAATAACCGGCGGAAGTGCGCTTTCGACCTTCACCGCCGCCCGCGCCGCCTCATCCAGCGGCGGAAGCTGCTGAGACGTGCGTACCCTTCCTGCGAGCAGCACCATCCCCAGCGCCTCGCTGAGCGTCAGGTTCACCGCCGGCAGGAAGAAATGGTCGTTTATGCGATACCCGCCGGTTTCCTGGTCGTAGTAATAAGGCACATGTGCCATCTCGAGCACGTTAAGGTCCCTGAAGACGGTCCGTCGACTGACCTCAAGCTCTTCCGCCAACTCCCGGGCAGAGTAGCTACGGCCACTCTGAAGCATCGTAATCAGGCGAAGAAGCCGATGGATGCGACTCACCTGCACGCTATATCCCTTTATCGAAAGTGAGGGTGACAACAGCATGTCACGGGGCGGGAAAAATTTTTGGATTCTCGTCCCCGCGTGCGGCTCGGACAATGCATGCGTAAGCTACCTGTGCGTCTGTATCCACTTTTCGATGACGCTTAACCGTTCCTGCACCGGCGCGGAAGGGTCGTAGCCGGTAAGATCCGGCTCCAGTTCATTCAGGACCGGGACAATCGCCTCCTCGGTGTCGCTGTCGGGCGGGTCCGACGCCACCGCGCTGCGCAAAACCCGCAGCACGTGCGGCAGCGCCCGCTGGGACATGTCCAGCAGTTCCGACCGCGCCTTCTGCCGGGTCGCCTCGTCGTCGGAGGTCAATTGCCCGCAAAGCTCCGTGACACGTTCACGCTCGGCCTCGAGGCGCAAGGTCGTCGCCTGCTCGTGTCGTCTTTGCAGCGACTGTCGCCTCTGCTGTGATATCCGCTCCGAAAGCTGCTCCAACGCCTCCTCACAGAGACGTATCGCGGCCTCGTGGTCTTGACGCGTTGCCAGTTCGTCCAGTCGCGTCTCCAGCAGTTCCATCGCTTCGGCGAAGGTTTCCTGCCGCTGGCAATCGGATATGGCGGCAACGGCGGCCGTGTCGTTCGACGCCAGAAGCGCCTCTATCCACCGCAGTCGAAGCTCCGCCGCCGGTTGCTCGCCCCTTTCGATTGCGCTTTTCCACGCCTTCTCGAAATGTGGGGCTGCTTCCGCGGCTCGTCCGCTCGAGAGCAACGCCTCTGCCAGATCCCGACGGGCAGCGGCAAGACGCGTCGGGGCGGTATCCCCGGCGGACTGTAAGCCATTCACCAGCAATCGCAGGACGCGGATGTATTGCTCGGCCGCGTCCGGGTGTCTCTCAATGTGGTCGGCAACCCGCCGAAGCGTAGGCGGCTCGGCGTCCGCGAGCAGAGCCATCACCACTTCCCAGGCCTGTTTGCGCACGCCGGCGTCCGGCTCGACCGACGGGTATGTCCGGTGAAGGATACCCGATAGATATTCCTTGCCTCCCAGTGTCGCGACCACCGCTATCGCCGACTGCCGTACGCCGCGGTCCGCGTCCGCCATCAGCGGCTCGATGTCCTCCACGGCGGACTTTGCGCCCATCCGCGCAAGTGCATTGACAGCCGCCAATCGAACCACTGCGGAGGGGTCCTCCAGCGCGTTGGTCAGGACCGGGACAAAGCTTTCGTGTGCCACCGCGCCGGCGGCCGTCAGCAGTGATTCCCGCAAACTCGCGCTTTCGGCGCCGTCGGCCCGTTCGTACCGCCACAGAATCGCCCCGGCGGCTTGCCGCTTTTCCTCGTCGGTCAGATCCTGCGTCTGGGCGATTCTGGCCAGCGCGCCCGCCGCGGCGGTGGCTTCTTCGCGGTCGCCCCGCCGGATTCCCTCCAGGACCGAAGCAAGCGCCTCACGGCATGCCAGCCGACCAAGCCCTTCCAGCAATGCCTGCCGGACGGTGGAAACCTTCTCGACCTTCAGTCGCGACAGCAGCAACTCGGCCGCCTCGTCGCCGCCCATTTGCGCTGTCAACGTAGCGGCAGATTGCCGCACCGACGCGTCCGCGTCTTCGAGAAGCTTGTGGATTGCGTCTTTCGCGTCGGCCGGCACCGGTTGGTTCGACGCCAGTCGGGACTCCACTATCTCCAGCCCGACGCGGCGGATCTCGGCCAGCGGGTCGCCCAGAAGCTCCAACAGCACGGCGTCACGGTCGGGCTCTGCGGTGCGTGCGTAAAGGTTCCGCATCGCCTCGGCGAGGCGCATCCGCAGCCGGGCATTCTGTTGATGGAGTGCCTCGAGAGAGCCGTCCCCGCGCTCGCGGGCTTGGGTCGTGGGCTGCGACTGGTGAGTTGATTGTGGCTCCGCCGCCGGCGCGCATCCGGCCGACACCAGCAGCCAGCATAGCAATCCCGACAGTGTCCCTTTGCCGACGCTCAAGGTCGTCCCGCTCACTTCCGAAAAAACTACCGGCCACGGGGCGAACCACCCGCGGACAGTGAGGTGCACATTGGCAACGTAACTTATCGCACAGACGGTGGATTGTCAAACTTACCGCCGCGGCGTGCGCGC